>NZ_JAIUHV010000005.1:0-418903 GCF_020165285.1 Mesorhizobium sp. CA10 | reverse complement strand
GAGTAGGGGAGTAGGGGAGTAGAGGAGTAGAGGAGTAAGGCAGTAGGGGAGTAGGGGAGTAGGGCAGTAGGGCAGCTATACGGGTGACAATTTACGGATCAGAAGCCGCAAGAGTGTTCCCACGCTCTCACTACGTATCATCAATTGTTGGGCTGCTTCGCTCGAAGTGATTCCGACGCGCTGCGCGATCAGTAAGTGAGTTTCCAACTCTTTGAGTGACCCTTGGGCAACTCTAAGAAACTGTTGATAGGAAGCCCGGCTTTCTCGTCCATAGCCTTCTGCAATGTTAGCCGGCACGGAAGCGGCTGCCTTGCGTAGCTGAGTTGTCAATCCATAGACCTCTTCTTTCGGCCACGCCCTTGTCGTTTCATAAATCGAAACTGCGAGGTCCATAGCCTGCTGCCAGACGACCAAATCTCTGTACGACTCGATCTTCGCCATCGTCCCCTACTGCCCTACTGCCCTACTCCCCTACTCCCCTACTGCCTTACTCCCCTACTCCCCTAAACATTCAGCAACAAATACTCCCGCTCCCACGGGCTGATCACTTCCATGAAGGTTTCGAACTCGGCCCGCTTGATCGCTGCGTAAGTGGCGGCGAAGGATGTGCCGAGGATAATGCCGAGCTCCTTGTCGGCCTCGAACAAATCGACCGCTTCCAGCAAGCTGCGCGGCAGGTCGATCTCGTCGGCATTGGCCGTGGTCAGAACCGGCGGTTCAGCTTTGATCTTTCTGGTCATGCCGATCAGCCCGCAGGCAAGCGACGCGGCAAGCGCCAGATAAGGGTTAGCGTCGGAAGACGGGATCCGGTTTTCGACGCGCCGCGCTGCCGGATCGGAGCGCGGCACGCGGAAGGCGGTGGTCCGGTTGTCGTAGCCCCATTTGTTGTTGACCGGAGCCGAGGCCTGCTGCGTCAGCCGGCGGTAGGAATTGACGTAGGGCGCGAACATCACCAGCGCGTTCGGCACGTGCTTCTGCATGCCGCCGATGAAATGGAAGAAGGCGTCCGTCTCGGAGCCGTCCTCGGCCGAGAAGATGTTCTTGCCGGTCTTCTTGTCGATGACCGACTGGTGGATGTGCATGGCCGAGCCCGGCTGCCCCTGGATCGGCTTGGCCATGAAGGTGGCGTAGATCTCGTGCTTAAGCGCCGCCTCGCGAATGGTGCGCTTGAACATGAAGACCTGGTCGGCAAGCTCGATCGGGTTGCCGTGTCGCAGATTGATCTCGAGTTGGCCGGCGCCTTCCTCATGGATCAGCGTGTCGATCTCCAGGCCCTGACGTTCCGAGAAATGGTAGATGTCGTCGATCAGTTCGTCGAATTCGTTGACGCCGGCGATCGAATAGCCGGCGCCGCCGCCGATCGGTCGGCCCGAGCGCCCGACCGGCGGCGTCAGCGGATAGTCCGGGTCGGGATTCTTGCGCACCAGATAGAATTCGATCTCGGGAGCCACCACCGGCTTCAGGCCGCGCTCGTCATAGGCGGCAAGCACGCGCTTCAGCACGTTGCGCGGCGTGAACTCGACCGAGCGGCCGTCCTGGTGGACGAGGTCGCAAATCACTGCCGCCGTGGGATCCTCTTCCCAGGGCACAGCCGTCAGCGTTGAGAGATCGGGCAAAAGCTTCAGGTCGCCATCGTCCTCGGGATAATGGAAGCCGTTGCCGTCCTCGGGATAGCCGCCCGAGATCGTCGTCATGAACACGGCCGAAGGCAGCGCCAGCGAGGTGTTGGAGGTGAATTTCTTCGACGGCATCATCTTGCCGCGGGCGACGCCCGCCTGGTCGGGCGTGATGCACTCGATGTCCTCGATGCCGCGCCATTCGAGCCAGGCGCTGGCTTCCTTCCAGTTCTTCACGCCGCGTTCGTTTTTCAGGAATGCAGGCGTGCGGGCGCGTCCCCCCCGGCTTGACGGACGGACTTCCTTTTTTTCAGGCGGCATCATTCACCAGATTGTGTTGCGGATTTCGAACTATAGCCGGGCGCAGCGGGGAAAGGGAAGGGGAGGCGCCGGGCGCACGTCCGTCTTCAGGCTGGCGGCAGGCCGTAACAACGGCTAAACCGGCCGTCCATGAAGAACGGTGTCCGCATATGCCCGCCTCTCATCTGACCACGATAGGTTTCGATGCCGACGACACGTTGTGGCAGAACGAGCAGTTCTTCCGCATGACTGAGAAGCGCTTTGCCGCAATGCTGGCGGAGCACGGAGACCACGACCAAATCGCGGCAGGACTGCTCGAGGCGGAAAGGCGCAATCTCGCCCTCTACGGCTTCGGCATCAAGGGCTTTACCTTGTCGATGATCGAGACAGCGGTCGAGGTCACCGGCGGGGAGGTGCCTGGTTCGATCATCGGCGAGATACTGGCTGCCGGCCGCGAGATGCTCAGCCACCCGATCGAGCCGCTGCCGCACGCACGCGAGACGATCGAGAAGCTGGCGGGTTCCTACCATCTGGTGCTGATCACCAAGGGCGACCTCTTCGATCAGGAGCGCAAGCTTGCGCAATCGGGAATGGGTGACCTCTTCGACGCAGTTGAGATCGTCAGCGACAAGAGCACCGCCACCTATGCCCGCATCTTCAGCCGCCATGGCCGTGGTCCGCAGAACAGCATGATGGTTGGCAATTCCCTCAAGTCCGACGTGATTCCCGCCATCGAGGCCGGCAGTTGGGGCATCCATGTGCCGCACGAATTGACCTGGGCGATCGAACAGGCCGAGGCGCCTGTCGCGGCGCCGCGCTTCCGCCAGATTGCAGATCTTGGCGAGTTGCCGAGCCTTGTCGAGGCTATCGCAAAGGCCGAGTGAACGCTCGAGCCTAGCCGCGCCCAACCAGGCGATCGACCACCGGTTGCAGCCGCTCGGGCGTGATCGGCTTGGCAACCACCGCATCGACCACGCTTGACAGGCCGAGGCTTTCCGGTGTGCCATTCCTGGTTGAAAGCAGGATCACCGCGGGCAGCGGCTTGCCGGAGGCGCGCCGCAGCGCGTCGATGGCCGACATCAGCCGGTCGCAATCCATGTTGTCCGGTCCGCCGTCCAGGATGACGGCGCCGGGCAGTTGACCGGTCAGTGTCTTCTCGGCGATCTCGGGCGGCTCCGAAATCGGCTTCAGTCCCGATTTCTCGACGATTTTCGACACTACAACCCGGTTGATCGACGATTTTCCGACGACGAGCACCTTTGAAAAGTCAGCCGTGATCGCGCCGGTCCGGGCCGCCGACTTCAGGTGCTTTTCGGAGTCGTCACGATTGGCGGGACACATCGGCGGGCTGGGCACTCTGGTTCAATGCAGGGTTGAAACCTGAGGCACAATTGGGTGAGATCGCGGCCGCTGTCAAGCTGAAACGATCGAGGTCGAAAATATAGCAAGAAATTCTGGAATTCAGCGCAAGTCGTACGCCCGGCGACGAAGGCAAATCGAAAAAATGCGGTAGTCTCCCGAGCGTATAGCGCGCGGGAGACTATCGCCGAGACTGTTGACGTTACGTCAAGTGTGACTCTGCTGGGTAACGATCACCGGGATCAAAAGGTCTCCCCAGTTGCCGTCGCCGCCATGGTGCCTGGCCGAACGCACCAGCTCCACCGAGACGCCGGCCTCGACTGCCTTCATGACCGATTGGTTGAGCCTGTGCAGATCGTTGGCGAGCATGCGGATCGTCGCCTGCTGGTCGACGCTCATCGCGCTCGATTGCTCTTCTGCCCTCTCCTTGACGCGGCTTATCGATGCCATTGGTCTTCTCCTCGCTGTAGATGCCCTGCGGGCGTTGCCTCTGGTTGTTATCGTTACTCGGCCGCCGGCCTGAACTGGGCGTGCTCGGTCGATTCATGCATGGCGGTGGTCGAAGACTGGCCGCCGCTGATCGCCATCGACACGGCGTCGAAATAGCCGGTGCCGACCTCGCGCTGGTGCTTGGTCGCGGTATAGCCGCGGGCCTCGGCCGCGAACTCGGCCTCCTGCAGTTCCGAATAGGCGGCCATCTGACGGTCCCTGTAGCCGCGCGCCAGTTCGAACATGCCGAAGTTCAACTGGTGGAAGCCGGCGAGCGTGATGAACTGGAACTTGTAGCCCATCGCGCCGAGCTCCTTCTGGAACTTCGCGATAGTCGCGTCGTCGAGGTTCTTCTTCCAGTTGAAGGACGGCGAGCAATTGTAGGCGAGCAGCTTGCCCGGATGGTGCCTGTGCACGCCCTCGGCGAATTTCCTGGCCTGCGCCAGATCCGGCTTCGAGGTCTCGCACCAGATCAGGTCGGCATGCGGCGCATAGGCCACGGCGCGCGCGATGCAAGGCTCGATGCCGTTCCTGACATTGTAGAAGCCCTCGACCGTTCGGCCGGCGTCGTAGTCGACGAAAGGTCTGTCGCGCTCGTCGATATCGGAGGTCAAAAGCTTCGCCGCCTCTGCGTCCGTGCGCGCCACGACCAGCGTCGGCGTGCCCATCACGTCGGCCGCAAGGCGCGCCGCGTTGAGGTTGCGGATATGCGCCGCGGTCGGGATCAGAACCTTGCCGCCGAGATGGCCGCACTTCTTTTCCGACGCCAGCTGGTCCTCGTAGTGGACGCCCGCGGCGCCGGCCTCGATGAACGCCTTCATGATCTCGAAGGCGTTGAGCGGGCCGCCGAAGCCGGCTTCCGCGTCGGCCACGATCGGCGCGAACCAGGTCTCGACCGACAGCCCCTTGCCCTCGGACGTCTCGATCTGGTCGGCGCGCTGCAAAGTGCGATTGATGCGCTTGACCAGTTCCGGCGCCGCATTGGCCGGGTAAAGCGACTGGTCTGGGTACATCGCCGAGGCGGTGTTGGCATCGGCCGCCACCTGCCAGCCCGAGAGATAGATCGCCTTCAGGCCGGCCCGAACCTGCTGCATGGCCTGGTTGCCCGACATCGCGCCCAGCGCATTGACGAAATCCTCCTCGTGGATGAGCTTCCACAGCCGGTTCGCACCCATCTCGGCCAGCGTCTGGCGAATCTGCACGGAGCCGCGCAACCGCTTCACATCCTCCGGCGAGTAGGGGCGCTCGATGCCGTCGAAACGGCCTTCCGGCGCGGAAGGGACGAGGTTGTAAAAATCGGTCATTGGTCACTCCGGGTCGTTTTAAGAACTGCGTCAGCGCTGCATCGCAAAGGCATATCTTGCGACCTCTGCGTATGACATTCTTTACATTGCAGCGCGAAAGGCACCTAGAAAAACCGCAAGATGCCTCGGCAAATAAAGGAAAAGCTGTGTTGCCATTGACAAGTCAGCTCTGTAAATTTGTCACGATTGTAAAAGCGGCGAAGCGAGCGCTGGACTCGATGTTAATGTAAATTATTGTCAAGGAATGGCAGGGATGGCCGACCAGAAGATCTTCGCCGGGCCGCGGCTGCGCCGGCTGCGCAACGCCAGGAGCCTGACCCAGACGGCGATGGCCGAAGGGCTGGGCATCTCGCCTTCCTATCTCAACCTGATCGAGCGCAACCAGCGGCCGCTGACGGTGCAGCTCATTCTCAAGCTGGCCTCCGTCTACAAGGTCGATCCGCATGAATTGCAGGGAGAGACAAAAGGCTCGATCGCGGCCTTGCGCGAAGCCTTCAGCGATCCGCTTCTTGCCGGCGAACTGCCCGGCGATCAGGAACTGATCGACCTCGCCGAAACAGCGCCGAACGCTTCGGCGGCGATGGTGAAACTCTTTCGCGCCTATCGCGAGCAGGCCGAGCGCCTGTCCGATCTCAACCAGCTTCTGGCGAAGGAGGGCAGGGCAACCGCGCTGTCCGGCACCCGCATGCCTTCCGACGAAGTCCATGACGTGTTTGAGCGCCGGCCGAACCACTTCGCTTCGCTGGAAGAGGAGGCGGAGGCTTTCACATCGGTCCTCGACCCCGGTGATGATCTGTTCGGCGCGCTCAAAGCCTGGCTGAGGCGCGAGCACGGCATCGTCGTCAAGGTGCTGCCGGTCGCCACCATGCCCAACTGGCGCCGCCGCTACGATCGCCATTCGCAGCGTCTCTTCCTGTCCGAGCGGCTGTCGCCTTTCGACCAATTGCGCGAAGTCGCGATGGAGGCGAGCCTCATACGCATGTCGGTAGCCATCGCGGCTGAGATCCAGGCGCTGAAGCTCGGTACCGACGAGGCCCGCCGGCTCGCTCGCTTCGAGCTCGGCCGCTATGCCGCGCATGCGCTGATGATGCCCTATCAGGCTTTCCATGCCGCCGCCGTTCGCGGCCGTTACGACATCGACGTCCTGCGTTCCCGTTTCGGCGTTTCCTTCGAGCAGGCGGCCAATCGACTGACCATGCTGCAGCGGCCGGGCGCGGCGGGCGTGCCGTTCTTCATGCTGGAAGTCGACAATGCCGGCAACCGCTTCCGCAAGGCCGGCAGCCAGGGCTATCCGCAGAGCCGCTTCGGCGGCGGCTGCCCCAAGCTTCCCGTCCATGCGGCGTTCTCGCAGCCCGGCCAGATCCTCGTCGAAGCGGTCGAGATGCCGGACGGCGCCGAATTCCTCTGCATCGCCCGCACGCTGGAAGGTCCGCAGGGCGCCTTCTCCGAACGGCCGCGCCGCACCGCGCTCCTGCTCGGCTGCGATATCGGCTTTCGCGACGATATCGTCTATGGCGCGGCGCTGCCGGCCGCAGCCGCCGGCAAGCCCGGTCAAGGCTTCGCTACGCCGGTAGGCCCCGCCTGCAGGCTTTGCGAGCGCGTCGGCTGCCTGGCGCGCGCCGAGCCGCCGGTGACACGCCCGCTCGGCCTCGACGAGATGGTGACGGGCCTCAGCGCCTTCGATTTTCAAGGATGACATCGGCGGATGTGTCCTAAGTCTCGCCGGGTGCTGGATCACGCCGGGCCGGCGTCTTTGCGCTACGCGATTGAGGCATAATTCTTTCTGGGGCACAGTTCTGTCGCCTAAAACACAAGTCTTGTTGTCCTTGCTGCATCGAACGCAACCCGCTGACAGTCATGTCCATGACCGATACCGCCTCGCCCCGCGCCGCCTTGCCAGCCGTCTCGCCGCGCGAGGAGCGGATCGGCATGCTCCTGGTCTTCCTTTCGGCGCTTATGTGGAGCTTCGGCGGCGCCATCGCCCGTTTCATCCAGGTCGGCGACAGCTGGACCGTGGTGTTCTGGCGTTCGCTGTGGGCCGTGGCCTTTTTGATCGCCTTCATGCTGTGGCGTGACGGCTGGCGCGGCACCCTGAAGCTCTTTCGACACATGGGACTGCCCGGCCTTGGCGTCGCCTTCTGCTTCGCCACCGCTTCGACCAGCTTCGTGGTGGCGCTTGCCTACACCACGGTCGCCAACATCCTCCTGATGCAGGCCGGCGTGCCGCTGCTTGCGGCGCTCCTTGCCTGGCTGCTGTTTCGTGAACGGGTCGCTCCGGCCACCTGGATCGCGATCGCCGCCGTCATCGCCGGCGTCGCCATCATGGTTTCCGAATCCCTGGGCGGCGCCGTCTCGCCGATCGGCGACGGCCTGGCGCTGCTGATCGCGGTGATGTTTTCGCTCGCGACCGTGATCACCCGGCGCTTTGCCCATGTGCGCATGGTGCCGGCCACGTGTCTCGGCGCGTTGCTCGCCGGTGCGTTCGCCGCTTCCCAGGCCTCGGCATTCGCGGTGTCGGGGCGCGACATGGGCTTCCTCTTTGCCTTTGGCGTCATCAACCTTGGCGTCGGCCTCGCCTTTTTCGCCATGGGCGCGCGGCTGGTGCCGGCGGCGATCGCGGCGCTGCTCGGCACCTTCGAGCCGATCCTTGGGCCGATCTGGGTCTGGCTTGTCCATTCCGAAGTGCCGTCGGTGCGCACCATCATCGGCGGCGCGGTCGTCGTCACGGCACTGCTCGTCCACATCGGTCTGGAGTTCAAGCGACAGGCGCGGCCTGCACGTCCCGGCGTAACCGGCCTGCCGTCGCCCAATTGACGTTAATGCATGTCGCCCAAAAGTGCGCAGCGGTTTTGGGAGAGCGACATGCATCAAAACAAAGACTTAAAGCGCTTCGCCTAAATCCCTTTCAGCGTGACGCGCTTTAGGCAGCCTCCCCCATTGACAACCCAGTTGCCGGGCGGGCAGGCTGCGATCACGGCAACAACAACACAGGCGTATCTTGCCAAGTGACTCCGCCGGCCTGCTCGGGACCGGACTGCATCGTCATAGCTCTGCTTACGCCACGGTGAATGCCGTTGACGCCGCCCGGGTGCCTCGCCTGGGAGGGTGGGGCGCCTCGAACCTCGATGCCTTGATCGACCTTGGCGTGGGCAGTTCACGCTTGTCGCTCTCCGGAAAGCTCAATAGTCTGAAACTAACGCCGCGCCGCCATATCGCGACGAGCCGGCGAGGGAACACTCACCAAAGGAGAACACCATGATCCGCAAAGCGCTTTGGCTTTCGGCGACGTCGGCATTTCTGATGCTTTTCACAATAAGCGGCCACGCCGAAGACCGTGTCGTCAACGTCTACAATTGGTCGGACTATATCGATAGCTCGATCATCGACGACTTCACCAAGAAGACCGGCATCAAGGTCGTCTACGACACCTTCGATTCCAACGAGATCCTGGAGACGAAACTGCTTGCCGGCGGCAGCGGTTATGACGTCGTCGTGCCGAGCGCCCATTTCCTGGCGCGTCAGATCCAGGCAGGCGTGTTCCAGAAGCTCGACAAGTCGAAGCTGCCCAACATCTCCAACATGTGGGATGTCGTTTCCGAGCGTACCGCCAAATACGATCCGGGCAACGAATATTCGGTCAACTACATGTGGGGCACAGTCGGCCTCGGCTACAACGTCAAGAAGGTTGAGGCCGCGCTCGGCACCGACAAGATCGACAGCTGGGACGTCTTTTTCAATCCCGACAAGCTGGCCAAGCTGAAGGATTGCGGCGTCTATGTGCTGGACTCTCCCACCGACGTCATTCCGGCGGCGCTGAAATATCTCGGCCTCGACCCCAACAGCACCTCGCCCGATGACATTGCCAAGGCCGAGGAGGCCTTGCTGAAGGTCCGGCCCTATGTCCGCAAGTTCCATTCGTCCGAATACATCAACGCCTTGGCCAATGGCGACATCTGTCTGGCGATCGGCTGGTCGGGCGACGTCTTCCAGGCGCGCAACCGCGCCGAGGAAGCCAAGCAGGGCGTCGAAATTGCCTATTCTGTGCCCAAGGAAGGCGCCCAGATGTGGTTCGACCAGATGGCGATCCCCGCTGACGCCCCGCATGTCGCCGAGGGGCTCGAGTTCATCAACTACATGATGACGCCCGAAGTCATCGCCAAATCGTCGAATTACGTGCTCTACGCCAACGGCAACAAGGCTTCGCAGCAATTCATCGACAAGGCGATCCTGGAGGATCCTGCGGTCTATCCGGACGAAGAGACGATGAAGAAGCTGTACACGGTTGCGCCATACGATCCCAAGACACAGCGCATCATCACGCGCACCTGGACCAAGATCGTCACCGGCCAGTAAGCATAGAGACACGACCCCGGCAGCCAACTGCCGGGGTCGTATTCTTTTGGGGAATTTAAGAAAGTAACGGAGTGGGGACCATGAAATCGCTTGGCAGCATCCGCAGGGATTTCTCGCCTTGGAACGACCCGAACGCCAAGCCTTATATCCAGTTTGACAAGGTGACCAAGAAGTTCGGCGATTTCACTGCCGTCAACAACCTGTCGCTGACCATCTTCGAGCGCGAATTCTTCGCCCTGCTCGGCGCTTCGGGCTGCGGCAAGTCGACCCTACTCAGGATGCTCGCCGGCTTCGAGGAGCCGTCGGCGGGCCGCATCCTCCTCGACGGACAGGATTTGCGCGGCATCCCGCCCTACAAGCGGCCGGTCAACATGATGTTCCAGTCCTATGCGCTGTTCCCGCATATGACGGTGGAAAAGAACATCGCCTTCGGCCTCAAGCAGGAGGGCATGCCTGGACCCGATATCGAAAAGCGCGTGGCCGAGATGCTGAAGCTCGTCAAGCTCGAGCAGTTCGCCAAGCGCAAGCCGCACCAGCTCTCGGGCGGCCAGCGCCAGCGCGTGGCGCTTGCCCGCTCGGTCGCCAAGCGCCCGAAGGTTCTGCTCCTCGACGAGCCGCTCGGCGCTTTGGACAAGAAGCTGCGCGAGGAAACGCAGTTCGAGCTGATGGACCTGCAGCAGGAGCTCGGCCTCACCTTCGTCGTCGTCACCCACGACCAGGAGGAGGCCATGACCATGGCCGACCGCATCGCCATCATGGACAAGGGCGAGGTGATGCAGGTCGCGACGCCTGCCGAGATCTACGAGGCGCCGGCCTCGCGCTTCGTTGCGCATTTCGTCGGCAATGTGAACATGTTCGAAGGCAAGGTTGCTGAACATATGACAAGCACCACGCGCATCACCGGCGCGACAGGAGCGCAGATCGTCGTCGACAATGGCAGCAACGCCGCTGCCGGCTCCGACATCGTCTTCGCGATCCGGCCGGAGAAGATCAAGGTCTCCTCGAAAAAGCCGGCCGATGCCGTCAACGCGCTCGAAGGCGAGGTCTACGACGTCGCCTATCTCGGCGACATGACCGTCTATCATATCAAGCTTGACGACGGCCAGATGGTGCGGGCAAGCGCGTTGAACGCCTCGCGCATCACCGAGGATCCGCTCACCTGGAACGATCGCGCCTGGGTCTCCTTCCGGCCCGATGCCGGCGTCGTGTTGACCAGGTAGGAGGCTGAGATGACGGATATCGCAGCGACCGCCGCCCGATCAACCGAAACCGCAACACTGCCGGCGAGGCTGACAACAGGCTTCGTCAACCGCCTGGTCATCATCGTCCCCTATCTCTGGCTGCTGTTCTTCTTCCTTGTTCCCTTCGTCATCGTGTTCAAGATCTCGCTGTCGCAAACGGCGATTTCAATGCCCCCCTATACTCCGGTGTTCGGCTTCAAGGACGGCGTTTCGGGATTTTTCGCCGCCGTCCGCGAGCTCAACTTCGATAACTACACCTGGCTCACCCAGGACGCGCTCTATTTCAAAGCCTATGTGACGAGCCTGGTCATCGCGGGGATCTCGACGATACTTACCCTGATCGTCGGCTACCCGATCGCTTATGGCATGGCGCGAGCGCCGGCCACGATCCGCCCGACCTTGCTGATGCTGGTGATCCTGCCCTTCTGGACCTCATTCCTGATCCGCGTCTATGCCTGGATCGGCATCCTGAAACCCGAGGGCCTGCTCAATCAGGTTCTGCTCGCCACCGGCCTGATCAGCCAGCCGCTGGTGATCCTCAACACCTACACCGCTATCTTCATCGGCATCGTCTATTCCTACCTGCCCTTCATGGTGCTGCCGCTCTATTCCTCGCTGGAGAAGATGGACTATTCGCTGATCGAGGCGGCGCAGGACCTCGGCTGTCCACCGACCGGCGCCTTCTGGAAGATCACCTTCCCGCTGTCGCTGCCAGGCGTTGTCGCCGGCTGCCTGCTGGTGTTCATCCCGGCCGTCGGCGAGTTCGTCATCCCCGACCTTCTCGGCGGCTCGCAGACGCTGATGATCGGCAAGACGCTCTGGAACGAGTTCTTCTCCAACCGTGATTGGCCGGTCTCGTCGGCGGTGGCCGTCATCCTGCTCCTGGTGCTGACCATTCCGATCATGTTCTTCCAGCAGGCTCAGGCCAAGGCACAGGAGCAGGGCAGATGAACTCGACCTGGAGCCGCTTCAACATCGCCTCGATCGTGCTGGGCTTTGCCTTCCTCTATCTGCCGATCGTGCTTCTGATCGTCTTTTCCTTCAATGAATCCAAGCTCGTCACCGTCTGGGGCGGCTTTTCGACCAAATGGTACGTGTCGCTGTTCCACAATCAGGGCCTGATGGACGCCACCTGGGTGACCGCGCGCGTCGGCGTCATCTCCGCAACCGTCGCCACCGTGCTCGGCACGCTCGCCGCCATCACGCTGACGCGCTACACGCGCTTCAACGGGCGTGTGCTCTTCTCGGGCATGGTCTTCGCGCCGCTGGTCATGCCTGAAGTGATCACCGGCCTTTCGCTGCTCTTGCTCTTCGTCGCCGTCGGGCTCGACCGCGGTTTCGTCACGGTGACGCTCGCCCACATCACCTTCACCATGTGCTTCGTCGCCGTCGTCGTGCAGTCGCGGCTGGTCACGTTCGACCGTTCGCTGGAGGAGGCGGCGATGGATCTCGGCGCGCCGCCGGTGAAGACCTTCTTCCAGATCACCTTGCCGGTCATCCTGCCGGCGATCATCTCCGGCTGGATGCTGGCGTTCACGCTCTCGCTGGACGATCTGGTCATCGCGAGCTTCACCTCGGGTCCCGGCGCCACCACGCTGCCGATGAAGATCTACAGCCAGGTGCGCCTCGGCGTGACGCCCGAGATCAACGCCGCCTGCACCATCCTGATCGCGGTGGTGGCGGTCGGCGTCATCATCGCCTCGATCGCCAACAAACGGCGCGAGATCCAGCGCCAGCTCGACGAGCAGGCCGCGCAGCGCGGTTGAGCGTGACGAGAAGCGGGGACGCTTTGCGTCCCTCGCATTTACTGGCCTGAAACGCCGGGAGCGATCGGCGATATGAACGGCGCGCTCCAGTTGCCGCCGACGAAGAACAGCGGCTGGCTCGGCGGCGCGGGAGCCGGGCTGGCCGCCTGACTGTTGGCCTGCTGGGGCTGCTGCGCGGGCTGTCCGTTGGGCACCACTCCGCCCGAGAGCGCCAGCCCGCGTCCGACATAGGAGGCGATGCCGGACAGCCAGATCTTGTATTTCTGCGAATTGATCTCGGCCTTGTCCAGGCGCGCCACGCCCTTCGAAATGCTTGCTTTGATCTCGGCGCCGTCGATCGGCAGCGATCCATTGGCGACGTCGTCGAGCGCGAAGAAACCGCCTTGCTGGTTGCGCTTGAGGAAGGCCGGCAGGTCGAGCCCGTTGATAGTGCCCGGACCGAACGTCGCCGAGAACGATCCGTCGGCATTCTCAAAGATGGAATTCCAGGCCTTGCCCGGTCCCTTGAGGATGACCGATACGGTCCCGGTGCTGGCCGGCACCAGCCGCGTCATTCCCGCCGCCGTGGCAAAGGCTCCCGTATCCACGTCCGATGCCAGGAGCCGCATCTCGACCTGCGTGCCTTCCGGCTTGCGGTCGAAGCGCAGGCTGCTCTGGATGTTGCCGTTGAAGGCCGACGCGTCGGATATGTCGAAGACGGCAAGACCGTTCTTGACCTGCGCGGTCGCCGCCACGTCGGCGAGCTGGACCGGCCCCGCCATGGCATGCGCCGCCGACAGCCTGAGGTCGAGATTGATGCGGTCGGCGAAACTGGTGTCGATATCGCCGGGGCCGGCCTCGCCGGTCGGCGCGATAGGCGTGAAAGCCGACAGGAAAGATCTGAGATCCAGCGTGTCGAAGGCGAGCGTGCCGGCAATCACCGGGCTCCCCTCGGCGACGGAGAAATCCAGCGCGCCCATGCCCGGGTTGTTGTTGAACGTGACCGTGGTGTTCTCGAATTTCGCGCGCCCCGCCGAGGCGTTCACCTTGCTGGCGATCGAGACCGCGCCGATCGCAGCACCCGGCGCGATGCCTGCCTGCGACCACTCCAGCACGCGCCGCAGCGACGGCGCGGCGAACTTCGCCTGGCCGTCCAGATAGGCGTTGTCGGACATCGAGGCCGTTCCGTCGAAGGAGAATGTCGCGGGCGCGGCCTTGAAGGAGAGGGTGACGGGTGCCGCCCCTCCGCCAAACAGCACCAGCGGTTTCGCCGAGGAGAAATCGAGCTGCATGCTTTCGCCGCGCCAGATTCCGCTCGCGGTCAGCGACGCCTCGCTGTTCATCGCTTCCCAGTTCACCTGGCCGCTCAGGCTGCTCAGGATTTCGATGTCCTTGCCGTCGACCGAAGTCACCACGCGACCATCGCGGAATTCGACGGTGCCGAACGGATCGGATGGCAATTTGCCGAGATCCGGCTTCTGCGGGTTGGCGATGACCACGCCGCGCGCGGTGTCGATCGAGCGCGTGATGCGCCCCCCGGTCGGAAGCGGCGGCAGATAGAAGCCGCTCGTCGTGCGCTGCACCCTGATAGTCGGGCGCACCAGCCTTGCAGTCGAGAAGGCGACGTTGCCCCGCAAGGCCGCCATGGCGGAGAGATCGACTTCCACGCGGTCGGCCTCAACCACGGGCGGCGTTTCGGTCTCGGTCCACTGCGACAGCGTCACGTCGCTGAGGATCGCCCTGAATTTCGGCCACACCTCGATGCGCGGCGAGCCGTCGATCGTGACCCTGAAGCCGCTCCAGGCACTCAATTCCCAGGCGATGCGGTCGCGCACGATGCGGGTCGAGGCAATCAGCGGCAGCGCCGCGACCGCGAGCGCGATGACGAGCACGGCAACGCCGATCGCCCACACCCCGCGCCGGATCAGAGATGATCGCATTTCGCCCCGTATGCCTTCGTTGCCGACAAATCGCCCGACGGGTGTAACCGAGCGCCGACGCTTTTCAAGTCTTTATGGCCTTGCGATGGCATTTGCACAGCGGCCGCCATGGGCCGCCCGAACAAAATCTTGCTCTGCTGCGCCGCAATATGCATAAGCGGTCTGCACGATCCCGATCCGCAATCGCACGCCGTTTCTGGGACGATGGCATGTGCGACGTTGGGCTTAACTGGCTCGAACGCGACGCTTTGGGAGGAGCGATCATGGCCGCCGACACACCTTTGTGGACCCCGACGCAGGAGCGGATCGACGCAGCGCCGATGACCGCGTTCATGAAGGCCGCGGAGGCAAAGACAGCGCGTTCTTTCTCCGGCTATGCCGAACTGCATCGCTGGTCGGTCGACGACCGCGAAGCCTTCTGGGACCTGGTCTGGGATTTCTGCGCGCTTGTCGGCGACAAGGGCGAACGGCGCCTCGTCGACGGCGAGCGGATGCCCGGCGCCTCGTTCTTCCCCGACGCCAGGCTGAATTTCGCCGAGAACCTTTTGCAGAAGACCGGCGCCGGCGAGGCGATCGTCTTTCGCGGCGAGGACAAGGTCGAGCGGCGGCTCTCCTGGAACGAGCTCCACGCGCTGACCTCGCGCCTGCAGCAGCTCTTCCTGTCGCTCGGCGTCAAGGCCGGCGACCGCGTCGCCGCCATGATGCCGAATATGCCCGAGACCATCGCCGCGATGCTGGCGGCAAGCTCGATCGGCGCGGTCTGGTCGTCATGCTCTCCCGATTTCGGCGAGCAGGGCGTGCTCGACCGCTTCGGCCAGATCGAGCCGGTCGTCTTCATCGCGCCGGACGGCTATTGGTACAACGGCAAGGCGATCGAGGTGGCCGACAAGATCCGCGCTGTCGCCGACAAGCTGGCAAGCCTGAGCAAGGTGCTGATCGTCGACTATCTCGGCACCTCGAGCGACGTCGCCGCAACCATCGACAAGGCAGCCGCGCTCGAAGACGCGCTCTCGCCCTTTGCCGCAAAGCCCGTGAGCTTCGAGCGGCTGCCCTTCGCGCATCCGCTCTACATCCTGTTTTCCTCGGGCACGACCGGCATTCCGAAATGCATCGTGCATTCGGCCGGCGGCACGCTGATCCAGCACGTCAAGGAGCACCGGCTGCATGCCGGCCTACTCGACGGCGATCGCCTGTTCTATTTCACCACCTGCGGCTGGATGATGTGGAACTGGCTGGTCTCGGGCCTCGCCTCCGGCGCGACGCTGCTGCTCTATGACGGCTCGCCTTTCTACCCGGACGGCAATGCGCTGTTCGATTTCGCCGATGCCGAGAAGATGACCTATTTCGGCACTTCGGCCAAATTCATCGATTCGGTTCGCAAGGCCGGTCTGAAGCCGATCGCGAGCCACGATCTGTCGAGCGTGCGCACCATCTCCTCCACCGGCTCGCCGCTGTCGCCGGAGGATTTCCGCTTCGTCTATGACGGCATCAAGAAGGACGTGCACCTGGCCTCGATCTCGGGCGGCACCGACATCGTCTCCTGCTTCGTGCTCGGCGTGCCGACCGAGCCGGTCTGGAGCGGGGAGATCCAGGGTCCTGGCCTCGGCCTGGCGGTCGACGTCTGGGACGACGACGGCAAGCCTGTCCGGCAGGAGAAGGGCGAGCTGGTCTGCACCAAGGCCTTCCCGTCGATGCCGATCGGCTTCTGGAACGACCCCGAAGGCATGAAATATCACGCGGCCTATTTCGAGCGTTTCGATAATGTCTGGTGCCATGGCGACTTCGCCGAATGGACGGAACATGGCGGCATGATCATCCACGGCCGCTCCGATGCCACGCTCAATCCGGGCGGGGTCCGGATCGGCACGGCCGAGATCTACAACCAGGTCGAGCAGATGCCGGAAATCCTCGAGGCGCTCTGCATTGGCCAGGATTTCGACAATGATGTCCGTGTCGTGCTGTTCGTGCGGCTCGCCCCCGGCGTGACCCTGGACGAGGATCTGGAAAAGCGCATTCGCGCCAGGATCCGCACCGGCGCCAGCCCGCGCCACGTGCCGGCCAGGATCGTCGCCGTCGCCGACATCCCGCGCACCAAGTCCGGCAAGATCACCGAGCTCGCCGTACGCGACGTGGTCCACGGCCGTGCCGTGAAGAACAAGGAAGCGCTCGCCAATCCCGAGGCGCTGGAGCTGTTCCGCGACCTGCCGCAGCTGGCAAGCTGACCGATGTGGTTAACGAAATCTGTCCGGCGAATTTACCTAGATTTCACGGGTGGTACACATTCGTAAATTTTTTCGCGGCCAGGTAAGGACTTGTTAAGAGACGACGCTGATAGTCGCGTGTAACTTGAGGGAGAAATCCCGTTCCTCGTCCCCTGAGGTTCTGCTCAAGCCGTTGTGACAGCATCCCATTTCTCAAGGCGTCCTCTTGGACGCCTTTTTCTTTGGCCGTCGCTGTCGCGTGCAATGTTATTCGGCGAGCACGCGCGTGGAGGGGAAGCCGACCTCGACTAGGGTTCCTTCGCCTGGCGTCGAGGTGATGGCGAAGCGGGCGCGGTTCGCCTCCACCATGGCCTTGGTGAGGGGCAGGCCGAGGCCGGTGCCGTCGCCGCGTCCGCGCTTCAGCGCATTGATCTGCTTGAACGGTTTCAGCGCCTGCTCGATCTCGGCCTGGGTCATGCCGATGCCGGTGTCGCGCACGCGCATGACGACGTCGCCCGAGGCTTCGTAGGCGGTCGAGACGATCACCTGGCCGCCGGCCTGGGTGTAGCGAATGGCGTTGGACAGGATGTTGAGGGCGATCTGGCGTACGCTTCTCAGATCCGCCACCACTTCCGGCAGCCGCGAGGCGAAGCTGGAGCGGATGATGACCCGTTCGCGATTGGCCTGCGGCTGCATCATCGCCACCGTCTCGGCCAGCGTGTCGTTGAGCGACACCGCCTCGTAATCCATCTCCTGCTGGCCTGCCTCGATCTTGGAGATGTCGAGCAGGTCGTTGACGAGGTCGAGCACATGGTTGCCCGAGCGGTTGATGTCGCGCAGGTAGTCGCGATAGCGGTCGTTGGTGATCGGACCGAATTTCTCGTCTACCATCAGTTCGGAAAAGCCGATGATGGCATTGAGCGGAGTGCGGATCTCGTGGCTGATGCGGGCCAGGAAATCCGTCTTCTGCGAGGAGGCGCGCTCGGCCACTGCGCGTGCCTGCGTCAGGTCTTCCTCGGCCCGCTTCCATTGCGTGATGTCGCGCACGACGGCGCAGAAGCCGCTGTCGTTGGGCAGCCTGCCGATGGTCATGAACAGCGGGATGAAACGCCCCTGCGCCTCGCGGCCGATGACCTCGCGGCCGTCATTCAAGACGCTCGCGACACCCGGCTCCGAAAGCCCGGCCAGATAGTCGCGCGCCGCGCGCTGGCTTTCTATGGCAAACAGCGAGGCAAAGGGCTTGCCCGCGACCTCGTCGCTGTCGAAACCGAACAGCGCTTCCGCCGGCCGGCTGATCGAGCGGATGTTGCCGTCGCGGCCGATCAGCACGACGCCGTCCGTAGCGGTATCGATGATGGTGCGCATCTCCGCAATGCGCGATTTCAGTTCCGGCACGTCCGGCTGCAGCGCCGGCTCGTCATTCGCGGCGGTGAAGTGCGCCGCATCGTCCTCGCCGGAACGCCGCACCACCAGCATCAGCGCCTTGCCGCCGCGCCACGGCACCGAGCGCAGCAGCGCGTCGATCGGGAATTCCAGGCCCTGGCGGGTCCTGAGCTTCAGCGAGTGGTCGCTTTCCTCCGCCGCGGTGTCCTCGGCGTAAGGGTCGGCGAAGAGCGCGCCCAGGCCGCCTGCATCCGCGAGGTCGTCCAGCGCATCATAGCCGGTGAGTTCGAGGAAGGCGTCATTCGCATAATGCAGCATGTCGCCCGAATGGATGAGCAGCGGCACCGGCAGCCTGGCGAGGATGGACGTGTCGGGGGCCTTGACTTCCTCTCCGGTCGAAAACGCGGACGGCACAAAACCGGAAAGTTTAAGCGGCGGCACGTCGAGGCGTCGCCGCGTCGCGGCTGTCGCGTCCAGTTCTTCCGGCTGTTCTTCCGCGGCCTTGGCGGCATCCGCATCGGAGCCTGCCCAGTCCTCATTGTCCTGCGCATCGCGGAAGTCGTCGGCGGTCATGCTGTCGTCGGCCGTCGCATCGGAGGCGGGCTGCCCGGCCGCGACCGGCTGCGCCGCAGGCTCTTCGACGGGCCGCTGCGGCTTCGCGGCAGCAGGTTCGGCGTCCTCCCGGGCGCCCTCTGCTTGCTCGTTCTGGGAAACCGGCGCGACGCCGGCGTCTTCCGTGGGTTTCTCGCCATCGGCAAAGTTGAGCAGCGAGCCGGAAACAGCCGAGGTCTCGGCCAGGCCGGCGTCGTCTACCTCGGCGGCGCCATCGATGCCGTCGAGCCGCGCCAGATCTTCCTGGTCTTCCGCCTCGGTCTCCGCTTCCGCGGCCTTTGCGTCGTCGGCTTCCGAGGTTTCCGGCGCGGACAAGGTCGCGCCCTGGGCGGAATCGTCGTGCTCCGCCGCAACGGGTGGAAGCGGCTGGCTTGCGGCGGCCCTTGTTTCGCTGGCCGCTTCCTTCACCGTTGCCGCGTCCTCGCTGGCAACAGCGGCATCGGGCCGCTTGTCGGCTTCGGGGGCGCGTTCCTCGGCAGGGGCGGAACTGTCCTTGCGCAGCCGCTCGCCGATCTCGCGGAAGGCGCTGCGCTCGAGGATCGACAGGCCCTTGTGATTTGCCGGCGCGTCGCTTCCCGGTTGCTTGTCGTTGGCCGGCTGGCGATGCTCGGCCAGCCTTATCACCTTGTCGGCAAAGCGTCGCTCCGGCTTCGGCACGATGGTCAGCGCCGGCACTTCGCCCCGGAAGGGGTCTTCGGGCCTTGGCTTTTCCAGAGGCGTCTGCTCTGCCGGCTGATCGCCCGACGCGTCGGCCCCGCCGGAGGTGGCCCCGGCAGGAGCGGCATTCGGCACCAGAGCCATGCCAAGCGCTTCCGGATCGACCACGGCGTCGGCGCTGCGCGCGACGCCAAAGCCGCGAAAACCCTCGAAGGCGCGGCTGCGGCCATAGACGGGCAGGGCCGCCAGATCGACGGGGATCTTCAGACCCGTTCCGGCCACCGGCCACAGCACCGAGCGGCCGGACCAGGTATCGCGCCGGTCGAGCAGGCCGGCGATCTCGCCCGAGGCGTCGAGGCCGAAAGTGGCGGCGACATCCTTGAAGCGGCGACCGATCACATCGGCGGCAGGCTGGCCGACGATGTCGGCGAATTCGGGCGACAGCGCGCTGAACCGACCTTCGGCGTCGGTGCGCCAGACGAAGCGCAATGGGGCCGCCGACCGGTCGATGCCGCGCGGCAGGCCCGGCTGGACTGATTTGGTAGTTTCGCGTGCAGCGGCTTCGCCAGCATCTTGGCCTTCAGCTGCGGCGGCACCTTCCGGCTCGTCCTTCGCCGGCGCTGCCGGTTGAGCATGCCCGGCGCCATCGTCGCCGGCATTGAAATACCAATGGTCGTGCTGGCCGGCGCCGGCGGCATCGGCCTGATGGTCTGTCCGGGTAGGCCGCTGGCCGGCCAAGGTCCGGCTCTCCGCGTCGGGCTGTGCGTCGCCGTCGGGAGCCTCTGGCGCCGGCTCGTCCTCTTTGCCAGCCGCCACGGTAGGCACTGGGTTGTCCTGGGCAGGCTGAGACTCGGGCTCGATTGCCGCGCTTTCACCTTGCGGCGGGGCGCTGACCGCCTCTGGCGCCGCAACTCCCTGATCGCCGGTCCGATCGTCTTGGCCGGCGGCCGCCCGATCGTCCTGGCCGCTATCGGAGTCCTCGAGCTGCGCCTCGTCGATCACCACCAGCAGATGCCGCGTATCGGTGAGCCGCGCAAAACCGGCCGGGTAGGCGGTGTCGGTGCCCGGCACGAGGCGTTTGACGATGCGGTCGCCGCTGCTCGCCACATCCGCAACCAGGGCAGCCAACGTCCGCGGCTCGATGCCGAGCGCCGCAAAGCCGTCCGAGGCTGCCTCGACCTCGCCTTTCGCGTCGACAAAGGCAATGAAATGCCCGGCCTCGGTAAAGCCACCGATGGCGCGGCTGGCGATCTCGCCGGCGCTGCGCGAAGTGGTCTGCGCCGCCGGCACCGCCAGCATGATTGCCGCCTCGCCGTCCGGCATCGTCACTGCGCTGGCCAGAAAGCCGACGGCGCGGCTTTCCATGCCGGTGGCCAGCCTCACCGTGACGGCGCGGTCGCTGCCGATGTCGGGAAAACCGCTGGTCGCCATGATCTGCCGGCGGGCGATCAGCGGCAGCCGCGCCGAGGCGCCGATGATGGCCTCGATATCCGGATAGCCGAAGGCCGACGCCCCCGGACCGTTCGCCCAGATTACCTGTTCGAGGTCGACGGCCAAAATGACCAAAGCATCGCCCGCGGCAAAGCGCTGGCGCACCGCGTCGAGCACGGCAACGTCGAGGAAGGAGTAGTTTTCAGGCGGCATGCGCTGGCCAACCCTCCGGAGCGGGCATTTTCAGTTAACGCTTTGTTAATAAAAGCCCGCGGCCCGGAGGTCCACAAGCCTAAGCTTGCATCGGTCGAAATCTCTGGGCTCTTGGTTAACGGCTCTCGTGGCTGACGCAGGGGAAAGATTTTATGGTGCGATGCAGCAAAGATATTGCAATGCACAAAAAAGTCCTTTATATTGCCATCATACATGAACGAGACGGCTTTCTGTCAAAGCCGCTGCCGCGAAAGGTTGGAAAATGTCCAAGACCACTGCCAAATCCGCCGAGACCATCGAAAACGTCGAATTCCCGAGCTTTGATGCTTCCAAGGCCACCGACCAGATCCGCGCCTTCGCCGAGAAGGGCGTCGAGCAGTCGAAGGAAGCCTATGCCAAGCTGAAGACCGGCGCCGAGGAGACCCAGAAGGTTCTGGAGTCGACCTACGAGACCGCCAAGATCGTTTCCAGCGACGTTTCGCTGAAGACCATCGCCGCGCTGCGCGCCAATGCCGAGGCCAGCTTCTCGCACCTCGAAGCCCTGGTCGGCGCGAAGACCCTTTCGGAAGTCGTCGAGCTGCAGACCTCCTTCCTGCGCAAGCGCGTCGAAATGGCCGTTGAGCAGGCCAAGGAGTTCCAGACCGTTGCCACCAAGGCGGTCGAGGACGTCTCCAAGCCGGTCAAGAGCGCCTTCGAGAAGGCGATGAAGGACGTCAAGGCCGCCTGATTTCAGCGCACAACCTTGCGATGCATCAAAACGTCGCATTTCGTCAGACAAATAGTCGTGCGATAGGTTGAGCAATCAGATACCCGGAAATGGAACCTCCTCCCTCCATTCCGGGGTGACCAGCCAGCACCTCCTCCCGCTGGCTCGTAACAGGAAAAGGCCGGCACCTCCTCCCGCCGGCCTTTTCTTTTGCCTTGACGAAAGGCGAATGAGGAAACCAATCGTTTACCTTATCAAGGCCCTTGAATTAGAATCCGATAGCCCGTATTTGACGCATCGCCGAACGACAGAGCGGATCACGGAGAATGAAGCTTTCACCTCGATCCAGCTCAGGCAGGCAGGCCGTTGTAGCTCAGCTGGTTAGAGCGCCGGATTGTGGATCCGGAGGTCGCTGGTTCGATCCCAGCCAACGGTACCATCACTCTCGATGATCTGAACGTGCACCTTGAACCCTTCCATTCCTTCGGCTCCGCGGACCATGGGCAAGCTCTCTTGTCTCTAGGGCGAGATATATTGTCCCATGGACAAGGTGTCTTGCCGGTCGAGGCCGACTCGGCTCGAATGGAGCATGCATCCTTTGCAGGGATGCGGACGTTCATGACGACCAACCGGCTTTGCCGCTAGGGAAAAAAGCAGTATGAGTGAACATGCGATCGAGTTCTTGCGCGGATGGATTGGCGAGAAAGTCCAATGCCAGCATTTGCCGATCAAGATCGACAAGCAGGCCGAGACCCTTGCGAAGGAATGCTGCGCCAAGGCCGCCGAGGCAGGCATTCTGCTGGAGGACATCCAGGAAGAGGTCGGCGACATCCAGGAATTGATCGCGTCGCGCCTCGAGGAAGCCGTTGAAGAGGGCAGCAGCGAAGTCAACCCGGACAAACCGGAATAAACCCCGGCCCGCCACGGGCCGGCGGCGCCGTTTCTCAGCCGAATTTTTCCTCCAGCCATTCCTTCGGCAGCGCCGGCACGAAATTGCCGTCGCGCCCCGTCATATCCGCATTGGCAACCAATGCGTTGAGGATCGCTTCCTCCACGCCTTGCACGACCGCGTCGAAGAACGGGTCGATGTCGACGTCCGGGATGAATTCCGCGCGGGCGATGCGGCCTGAAGGCGCAAGCGCGGCCTCGGCATTGGCGGTCGAGAAGGCGAGAAAAATATCGCCAGAACTGTGATAGCCATAGCCCCCGGTCACGGCAATGCCGAGCGGCACGCGCCGGGCGAGCCGCTTCATCTGATGCGGCAGCAACGGCGCGTCGGTGGCGATGACGGCAATGATGGAACCCTTTTCGGCGCGCGGCGTGCCCTCGCGGATGGCCGGTTGGGCCAATTCCGGGCCGACACGCCGGCCGCGAATGGTGAAATTGTGCCTTTTGCCGAAATTCGCCTGCACGAAGACACCAAGCGTGTAGCGCCGGTCCCGCCATCCGACGATGCGCGAGGCGGTGCCGGATCCGGCCTTGAAGCCGAAGCTTATCATGCCGGTTCCGCCACCGACGCTGCCTTCCTCGATGGCGCCGCCGCTGGCGCTGTCGAGTGCCGTGGTCACATGGTCGACGCTCACATGATGGCCGTTGATGTCGTTGAGGAAGCCGTCATAGGTCTCTGCCGCCACCGGCAGGCCCCAGCCGCTATCGAGCGCAGCCGGCAAGACGCGATGCATCCAGCGCAAGGTGGCATCGCGGGTCACGCCGCAGGAATGCGTGTTGGTGATGGTGACCGGGAAATTGAAGGCGCCGGTTTCCTCGATGATATGCGTTCCGGTCAACTCGCCATTACCGTTCTGGCTGAACACGCCGGCGAACACCGGCGTCGCAAGTTCCCGAACCGGCCTTGGCAGGATCGCGGTCACGCCGGTGCGCACCGGACCGTTTCCGACCTGCAGCGGGCCGTCGCCTGAAATGAGCGTCGTGTAGCCCACCGACACGCCCGGCACGTCGGTGATGGCGTTGAAAAGGCCCGGCGTGCCGTCGAGCGCGATGCCGAACGAGCGCAGGCGCTGCTTGCCCGACGGGGTGCGAAGATGCGGGTCGTGGTTGCTCATTCAGACCTCAGAACAACGAACCCTGATTGCCCGGCTCCTTGGCCTTGGCGGGCGATTTTCCGGCCAGCTTCGGCCGCGCCCCGCCGGAGGTTGCGATGGCCTCGGCAGTGCCGTCCGCGAATTCAAGCTGCAGCGCCGCGCCCGGCGCCAGCTCCGCGACCCCTTTGACGACGGCGCCTTCGGCGTCCTTGACCAGCGCGAAGCCGCGCGCCAGCACGGCCTTGTGAGACAGCGTCGACAAGAGCCGGTCGGCCTGGGTCAGCGCCGCGCGCAGCCGATCGAGACGCCGCGCCAATGCCTGGTCCCGTCTGCGGCCCAGCCCGGTCAGCGTATCGGCCTGCAGCTTCTGCCGCCGGACGATCGGCGCCGGCGACAGGCGCATCGAATTGCGCTGGAAGCGTGCGCGCCGCTCGCGCACGATGGCGAAGAACGCGGCTCGCGCCCGGGCAATATCGCGGCCTGTCAGCGTGCGCGCTTCATTGAGACGCCGCGACAGGGTTGCCGGTGTCAGCCTTTGCCGCTCCAGCGTCGCCCGCTTGCGCTCGATGTTCACCGTCAGCCCTCGGCCGAGGCGGCTGGTCGCATCGTCGAAACGGCGGCGCGGCAGCGCCAGCAACTGGTCGGGCGAGGGGAGCGCGCGCGCCGCGGCGCGCACCGCCTGGCGCTTGCGTTCCAGATGCCGCGAGGCGCAGGCGTTGAGCCGCGCGGCAAGGCTGGCCAGGGTAGCCTCCAGGTCAGCCCTGACCGGCACGGCGATCTCGGCCGCGCCCGTCGGTGTCGGCGCGCGCATGTCGGCGACGAAGTCGATCAGCGTCGTATCGGTCTCGTGCCCGACGGCCGAGATCAGCGGGATGGCGGATGCCGCCACCGCCCGCGCCAGCCCTTCGTCGTTGAAGCCCCAGAGGTCCTCGAGGCTGCCGCCGCCGCGTGCCACGATCAACAGATCGGGTTGGCGGATGGGTCCGTCCCATGTCAGCGCATTGAAGCCGTTGACGGCCGCGGTCACCTCCTTGGCCGTCGTGTCGCCCTGGACCCTCACCGGCCACACCAGCACATGAAGCGGAAACCGGTCCTTGATGCGGTGGATGATGTCGCGGATCACCGAGCCCGTCGGCGAGGTGACGACGCCGATGACCTGAGGCATGAAGGGCAGCCGCCGCTTGCGGCCGGCATCGAACAGGCCCTCGGCCTGCAGCCGGCGCTTGCGCTCTTCGAGCAGCGCCATCAGCGCGCCGGCGCCCGCCGGCTCCAGATTGTCGATGACGATCTGGTAGTTGGATTTGCCGGGGTAGGTGGTCAGCTTGCCGCTGGCGATCACCTCCATGCCTTCCTCTGGGCGGAACTTCAGCCGCGCCATGGTGGTCTTCCAGACAACAGCATCGATCCGCGCGCGGTCGTCCTTCAACGCGAAGTAAGCATGGCCGGACGAATGCGGGCCGCGATAGCCGGAAATCTCGCCACGCACCCGCACATTGCCGAAGGCGTCCTCGACAGTGCGCTTCAGCGCGCCGGAAATCTCGCTCACCGTGTATTCGGTGGCGTTGCTGCGTGATTCGGTTGCTGTTTCACTCATTGCGCGATTGGGGAACGCTTATCGGCCCGCGTCAAGCGCGGCGAAACCGCGCTAATATCATAACGCGATCTTAAGCCCGATTTGCTTTGACAGGCCCAGAAGAGCGGCCGGGGACCTGATGAGCGCACGCCAAAACAGCAGCCCGTTGACCCGTCAGGTCACGCTGACCGTGCTGACGCTCGCCACTTTCGCTTTAGCCATTGTCGTGGGCTTCGGCTTCTACGCGGCCAGCCAGGCCGATGATGCCTCGCTCGTACGACAAAAGATGTTCATCGCCGATGGTTTGAAGGACCAGATTGCGTCTGTTCAGCGGGAGCAGGAAAGCGTTTCGGTCTGGGATGACGCGATCATCAATGTGAGGGCAGGCAACCAGACCTGGATCGAAGAGAATCTCAGTGTCTGGATGTACACCTATTATGGTCACAACCGGGTCTATATTCTCGACGCCGCCAATCATGCGATCCACGCCATGCGCGAGGGCAAGGTGGTCGACGCTTCCGCCTATGGCGAGGACCAGCCCACGCTTCTTCCAATCATCGAAAAACTGCGTCGCATGCTGGCTGGGCCGCCGCAGACCGATGCGTACGGCCAGCCTCCGAAGATGGTGGCCGAGGATCTGGTGTCCCTCGATGGCGCGCCAGCGATCGTCAGCGTCGCGCCGCTCCTGCCGAGCTCGGACAGGATCAGCCAGGCGCAAGGCGCCGAATATCTGCATGTGTCGGTCGAATTCATCAATAACGCGGTGATCGGCAAGATCGCCGGAAAGTACCTGCTTGATGGCGCGCGGCTGGTGCCTTTGTCACAGCCGGCTGGCCCAGCCGCCGTGCCGCTGGTTGATTCGCGCGGCGTCATCCTCGGCTATATCGGCTGGGACCAGCTACGGCCCGGCCTTGCTCTGGTGCGCGAGATCGCTCCTGCCTTGGCGATCGCGCTGCTGTTGGCGGGCGGCATGCTGGTATTCCTGTTGAGCAGGTTGCGTCGGGCCTCGACGGCGCTGCAGACCAGCCAGGACCAGGCGCAATATCTTGCCTTCCACGACACGCTCACCGGCCTCCCCAACCGGGCGCTGTTCGAGGACCGTTTGCGGCGCACGCTGCTGTTCGCCAGCAGGGACAAGACACGCGTCGCGCTGCTTTACCTCGACCTCGACCGCTTCAAGCATATCAACGACACGCTCGGCCATCCGGCCGGTGACGAGCTCGTGCGCCAGACGGCGGCGCGGCTCAAGCATACGATCCGCGAAGTCGATACCGTCGCGCGGCTCGGCGGTGACGAATTCGCCGTCATCCTGCTTGACGTTCCCGACGTCGGAAGCGCCGAGGACATCGCCGAAAGGCTGCTCTTGAAGCTGCGTGAGCCGTTCCGGCTGATCGACGACCAGGTCTTCGTCAGCGCGAGCGTCGGCATCGCGCTGTCGTCTGGATCGGACATCGACGCGGACGAGCTGTTGCGCAAGGCCGACATCGCGCTTTACGAGGCCAAGAAGAACGGTCGTGGCCGTTACGAGCTGTTTGCCGGCGACATGGACGATCTCTTGTTGCGCAAGCGCAAGGTCGAATCGGAACTCCGCAAGGCGCTTGAGGGCGAAGGTGGCATCAAGCTCGCCTATCAGCCGGTTTTCGCGGCCGACGGCCGCGCGATACTGGGGGCTGAAGCGCTGATCCGCTGGGGCCATGAAGTGCACGGCGCTTTGCCGGCGGCGCAATTCATCGCCATCGCCGAAGAGCGCGGCCTCATCGGCGATTTGGGCAAATGGGCGCTGGGCGAAGCCTGCCGCTTTGCCGCCGGGACCGAATTGCCCTGGATCGCGGTCAACATCTCGCCGATGCAGCTGCGTGACATCGGCTTTGCCGGGCAGGTCGCCGATATCCTGAGCGAAACCGGGCTCGATCCCTGTCGCCTGCAGCTTGAGACCACCGAAAGCGTGCTGCTCGAGCACAATGATACGATCGGCACGGTGATTGCCGCGCTGCGCCAATCCGGCATCTGCATCGTGCTCGACGATTTCGGCACCGGCTATTCCTCGCTGAGCTATCTTCGCCGCCAGGCGATCGACAAGTTGAAGATCGACCGCTCCTTCGTGCATCTGCTCGACGAGGACGAAAGCGCGCGCGCAATCGTCAAGACACTGATCGAGCTGGCGCAGGCGCTCAAGGTCGAGGTAACCGCGGAAGGCGTTGAGACCGATGCACAAAAGGCCTTGCTGGTCGGCATGGGCTGCCGCCAGTTGCAGGGCTATCTGCTGTCGCCACCGCTGGAGCCCGGCCAATTGCTTGCGCTGCCGGGTGTTTCACCTGCCGACCGGGAACGTTCCGCCGCTCGCGCCTGACTCTACCAGCCAGGCATGATCTGGTTCGCCTTGACCCGCTTCATCTTGGCGAAGGCGAGGGCGGCGAAGTCGAAGCTTCCCGCCTCCTCGCCGAGCGGCACGGAAATGTTGTCGAGGCTTTCGGCGATGTGGCGGGCCAAAGCGTCGACGATCTCCGGCTGCGAGGTCTGGCCGCGCATGATGCCGATGCGGCAGTCCGGCAACTGGCCGAAGCCGTCGGCCTCGCCGAGCACGCGCATGCCTGGCCGCAGCGCGCATTCCGGCAGCACCGAGACCGCCAGGCCGGAAAGCACGGCCGCGGTGATCACCGTGGCCGAGAAGCTGGAGAACAGCACGCGGTACTCGCGGTTCTGCCGGTCGAGCACGTCGACCGCCGCGCGCCGCCAGATGCAGTTCGGCCGGCCGAACGCCATCGGCAGGGTTTCCTGTTCGTGAGTGGCATGGTTGGCGGACGTCACCCACAAAAGCGGCTCGCGCCGTACCACTTCCGATTGGCCGCGCGTATCGTTATGCGTCACCAGCGCCAGGTCGAGATTGCCGCGCTTGATGTGCTCGACCAGCCCCGGCGTCGGCTCGCAGACGACCGTCAGTTCGACGCGCGGGTTGGAGCGCGAGAAACGCGCCATGATCTCGGGCAGGAAGCGGTCGGCATAATCGTCCGGCGTGCCGATGCGGATCGTGCCTTCCAGCCGCTGGTCGTCGAAGGCGGCCAAAGTCTCGCGGTTGAGATGGATCAGCCGCCGCGCGTAGGCAAGCAGCCTTTCGCCCTCCTCGGTCAGCTTGTTGGTGCGGCCGTCCTTTTCGAACAACGGCTTGCCGATCCGCTCCTCCAGCCGCCGCATCTGCATCGACACTGCCGACTGTGTCCGGTGCACCTCCTCGGCCGCGCGGGTGAAGCTGCCGGTGTCGGCGATCGAGATGAAGGTTTGCAACTGATCGAGGTCGAGCGGCGCTTTCATCGGTCCAACCTATCATTGATGTTGATGCTAGAGATTAAAAACATTCGTTGGATTAATCAATCGCGCGATGGCAAATTGGCATCGTTCACATGAAAGCAGTGCATGTCGCCCAGAAGTCGGTTCCCGGTTCAGGGACGACGACATGCATCACGTCAATGAATGGAGACTGGAACGGCGCTTCTCCCAAGGCGCCGTTTGCCCGGTTTCGTCCGCTCGACTCCTGAAGGAGAGACTGACATGACCACGATTGAACTCGCTTCCGAGACCCCGCGCATCACCACGCGTCCGGCCGTTGCGACGCGCGTGCTCAATGCTCTCGCCAACGCCTATGTCGCCTGGAAAAACCGCCGCGCCTTCTATCGCCTGGGCGACATGTCGGACGCCGAGCTTGCCGATATCGGCCTGACCCGCGCCGACCTTCATGTCGCCGTCGCCGTGCCCTTCGGCCGCGATCCGACAGTGAAGCTGCGCGCCATCGCCAGCGAGCGCGCCGACACGATCGAGGATCTTGCTCGTCAGGTAGCCTGAACGGCCGCATCGCCTGGATTTCCGGTCGCGTTGAACCTTTTCACGGCCACGCGCGACCAAAGCTCCATGCAGGCTCCCACACTCCCTGCCGGTTCCCCGCCGGCCAGCCTGCACACTGCCCGGTTCTCCTCCAGGACCGGGCATCTTTCTTTTTGGCTAGAACTGGTCGATGAATTCAGCCAGCCGTGCACCGGCGAAGACCAGAATGCCGAAACTCAGAAAGCACAGAGCTAATATCCCATAGCCGGCGCGATTGCTTTCATCGACGCTCTTCCATTGCGATGGCAATGGTTTGCCATGCTTCAAGGCGTCGCGGATATCGCTGTACCCGGGGGCATTCCGTGGATTGACGAGGTCGTAACGAAAAAGGGCAAAGGCAGCGCCTATCGTTGTCGCCGCCATTAGGCCTTCAACGATCACTTCGCCCAGGGTCATTTGGATACCCACCGCATTGTGCGACCTACCGCCGGTCCATGTCGCGCTTGAACTGGTCGAAGATCGTCCCGACGCTCTTCTCATATTCGTCGCGCTGCTGGGCACCGGTCTCGAACATCTTGCCGAAGATATCGTCGAACGGGTTTCGCGGCCGGCCGCTCGGATTGGTTTGCGGCTGTTGCGGCGCGCTCTGCTGCGGCTGCGGCGCCGGTTGTCCCCCAGGCATGCCGAAACCGCCGCCGCCCTGGCGCAGCATCTCCTCGAAGATCTTGCCGAGCGGGTTATCGCCATAGGGGCTTTGCGTCTGCTGTGGTTGAGTCTGCTGCGGCTGCTGCGTCGCGCCGCCGCCGAACATGTCCTGCAGCACCTTGCCGAGCGGGTTCTCGCCATAGGGCGCCGGCTGCGGCGCCGGCGCGAGGCCGCCTTGGCGCATCATCTGCTCGATGATCTCGCCGAGCGGATTGCCGCTGCCGCCGAAGCCGGCGGCCTGCATCTGCCCCCCACTCAATTGATTGTTGGTCTGCTTGAACAGCCCGCCCATCATCATCGAAGCCATGGCCGGCAGCATCTGCTGCAGCACCTGCTGGCTCAAGCCCGTCGCCTGCGCGGCTTGGGCTGCCACGGCACGCGACAAATCCTTCGAGCCGAACAGATGGCCGAGAATGCCGTTGCCCTCATCGATGCCTTGCGGCGAAAAGGCCCTGGTAGCATCCTCGAAGTACTTGGCGTGCTGGCCGCTCGCCATCGCCGTCATGAACGCACCCATCCCGTAAGGGTCGGCGGTGTTGCGCTGCAGCCCTTGCGAGAATGCCGGCAGCAGCGCCTGCACCGCGGCCTGCGTCTGCTGCATCGAAAGCCCGTATTGCTGTGCCAGCGCCTGCATGCCGGCGCCGTTCTGGGCCTGGGTGAAAATATCGAACAGGGAAGGCATTTGGGTTCTCCTCCGAGAACATGCTCGTGAGGAGCCTAGTTCGTTTCCATCACCGATTGAAGCGGCTTTCGGTGGCCAACTCCTCGGCGCATGCCGGACGGTTAATACGCATATTCCATGAACACCGGCTCGATCGAGCCGCCCCAGCGCGTGTGGTAGGCCGACAGCATCTCCTCGGCGCTGGTGGTGCCGCGCGCGACCACTTCGTCGAGCGTGTTGAGGAACGACGTCTCGTCATAGCCGTCGCGGTTCTTCTTGGCCCGGTTCTTCAGGCCCATGCGCGAGATGGCGAGCACGTCGCGGGTGACGTCGCGCAAGGTGGCGTTGCGGAACGGCGCGGCAATGCCTTGCTCCGGCACGGCGTTGCGCATCGCCAGCGCTTCTTCATAGGTCCAGCTCGAAGTCAGCGCTTCGGCGGCGTCAAGCGCCTGCTCGTCGTAAAGCAGCCCGACCCAGAAAGCGGGCAGGGCGCAGATGCGCCGCCACGGTCCACCGTCGGCGCCGCGCATTTCGAGGAAACGCTTCAGGCGCACGTCGGGGAACAGGGTCGAGAGATGATTTGCCCAGTCGCCCATCGTCGGCAGGCCGTCAGGGAGTTCATTGCGGGCGGCGCCCGCCATGAACTGTCGGAACGTATAGCGCGTCATGTCGTGATAGTGGCCGTCGCGGATGACGAAATACATCGGCACGTCGAGTGCCCATTCGACATAGTCGGCGAAGCCGAAATCGGGCGAGAAGCAGAATTCGAGCATGCCGGAGCGCTGGTTGTCGGTGTCGCGCCAGATGTCGCCGCGCCAGCTCTGCAGGCCGTTCGGCCTGCTCTCGGTGAACGGCGAGTTGGCAAACAGCGCCGTCGACAGCGGCTGCAGCTTCAGCGACACCTGCATCTTGCGGCGCATGTCGGCTTCGCTCTCGAAGTCGAGATTCACCTGGATCGTGCAGGTGCGGTACATCATGTCGAGGCCCTTGGTGCCGACCTTCGGCATGTAGCGCGTCATGATCTCGTAGCGCGACTTCGGCATTTTCGGCGTATCGGCCAGCGACCATTTCGGGCTGCCGCCGAGGCCGAGGAAGCGGATGCCGAGCGGCTCGGCGATCTCGCGCACCTGCGCCAGATGCGCATTGCCCTCGCGGCAGGTCTGGTGGATCGATTCCAACGGCGCACCGGAAAGCTCGAACTGGCCGCCGGGCTCCAGCGAGATCGCGCCCTGGCCAGTCGGCTCGACCAGGCCGATGATGCGGCCGGCATCCATGATCGGATCCCAGCCGAGTTTTTCGCGCATTCCCTCGAGGATGGCGCGGATGCCGCGCTCGCCGCCATAAGGCACCGGCGCGTTGCCGTCGACATAGAAGGGGAACTTCTCATGCTCGGTGCCGATGCGCCATTTATCGCGCGGCTTGTTGCCGTCGGCCAGATAGCCGACAAGTTCGTCGACGCCTTCGATGAGCTGGGTATCGGTTGTGTCGCGCGCCATTAGAAAGCCCTCCGCAGCCATCAACTGGCCGCCGGGCGCTAGATGGACGAAATGTCAGTAGCCGATCAAGCGAAAAATCCTGAGCCACAGCTCAACTGGATTTGATCTGCATGGCTTACCTTCCCTTCTCCCCCTTGTGGGAGAAGGTGGATCGGCGCGTAGCGCCGAGACGGATGAGGGGTGTTCCAGCGGAGTGAGAGGCGGGTGTCTTCTGGAACACCCCTCATCAGTCGCCTTCGGCGACACCTTGCATAAGGGAAGAATGAAAAATCCTACCAGTCGCCGATCGTCGCCTGGATCACAGCCAATGCCGCCACTGCCGCGGTGTCGGCGCGCAGGATGCGCGGCCCGAGCGGGATGGCGGTGACGAAAGGCAGGGCCCTCAGCATCTTGCGCTCGTCCTCGGAAAATCCGCCCTCAGGTCCGACCAGAAGCGCAAGTTTCTTCTCGTTTACCGCCTGCAGGGCCGGCAGCGGATTATTGGTCGACGCATCCTCGTCGCAGAAGATCAGCCGTCGCTCCTTGTCCCAATTGGCAAGCAGCCGTTCCAGCTTCTCCGCTTCGCGCACCTCAGGCACTGCCAGGATGCCACATTGCTCGGCCGCCTCGACGACATTGGCGCGCAGCCGTTCGATGCCGGGCTTCGCCATCTGCGTGTGCTGGGTGATGACAGGCTGCAGGATGCCTGCGCCCATCTCGACCGCTTTTTGCACAAGGTAATCGAGCCGGCCCTGCTTCAGGGGCGCGAAGCAATAGACGAGGTCCGGCAGCGGCGGCTGCGGCCGCTGCAGTTCCAGCACCTTCAGCCGGACCCCCTTCTTGGACTTCGCGGTGACCGACGCCGACCATTCGCCGTCGCGGCCGTTGAAAAGCAGCACCTCGGCGCCTTCGCCGAGCCGCAGCACATGGGCGAGATAATGGCTCTGCTGCTGTCCGGCGTCGAATTCGAGGCCGGGTCCGAGATCGTCGGGCACGAACAGCCGCTGCATTTTGTAGTTGGCGCGCATGGCCCAAGCAGGTTCCGCAAAAGTGTCTCGCGGTTTTGCGATCAGAACCTTCGAAAAACAAGGGAATCTAAGCAGATATTCGTGGGACATCCCACGATATCTGCTTTGGAATGAGCGAGGCCGGCTGCGGCATCAAATATCGGCGGTCGGATGCCAGACAGGCGCAAAGCCTTGCCGCAGTACCGCAATGGTGGTCGCCGGCGTCAGCAGGCGCAGCGACCCACCGGTGAGGCGATCGAAGGCGATGGGACTCGAATAACCCGCGAACGACCATTTGCGCGCCTTGCCGCCGCGCAGCGCATAAGCAGCGTCGCCCTGCGCTATCACCGTTCCATCCGGCAAGCCGCCAAGCTCCGGCGCGGTCACGAGAGGCGGCCGTCCGCCGGAAGCTAGCCGCTCGTTGTGCAGCCGTTTGTCGACCATCGGCGCGCGCGGTTCTTCAATCCCGAACGCCTTGCCGAAACGGCTGATGAAGTCGGTTGCCCGTTCACGCCGGCAGAAGAAACAGGGCCGATGGCCGGCGGCCAGCGCCGTCACCTCGTCTAGGAAGAATAATTCGGTCCAACCGGCCTTTCCTCCTGGCCTGTTGCGGCCCATCGGCTCGCGCCGCACGTTGCGCAACTGGCAAACGCAGATGATCCAGGCCGGCAAGGCCCAGCGCTTCCTCAGCAGCGTCTTCGTCTCGGGATCGTGGATGATGCCGCGATTGCCGGTGAACAGGCCGCGTTCCGGCACGGCATGGATGGCGCCGAAAGGGTCGACCCGGTTCTGCAGTGGCATAGCTTTCTCTCCGGCACGCATCTTGGCTGAAACACGGGCCGCATGATATCGCTCGCCCCGGCGTTTTCATGTCAGCAGGTTTTCGATGCGGGTTTTGGTCGTCCAGAATTTCGACAATGAGGGCCTTGGTCAGATCGGCGCTGCCCTTGTGGAAGCCGGCGCCGATATCGACCTGCGCAAGCCCTATCGCGGCGATAAGCTGCCCGGCGACGGCACCGGGCACGATGCCATCGTGGTGCTTGGCGGCGCCCAGAACGCGCTCGACGACGAGATCTGTCCCTATTTCCCCGCATTGCTCGACCTGGCACGCGATTTCGCCGACAAGGATCGCTCGGTTCTCGGCATCTGCCTCGGCGGTCAGCTTCTGGCGCGGGCTTTCGGCGGCACCAACCAGATCGGCGGGGCCACCGAGTTCGGCTGGCATAAGGTGTCGCTGACGCCGGCCGCCAAATCGGATCCGGTCATGGCGGCGCTGCCCGAGAAATTCCCGATCTTCGAATGGCATGACGATACGTTCGGCCTGCCGGAAAACGCCGTGCGGCTCGCCGGCAGCGCGGTCGCCGAAAACCAGGCCTTCCGCCTCGGCCGCGCCGTCTATGGCTTCCAGTTCCACTTCGAGGCGGATACGCCGATGGTGCGCGACTGGAGCACCTCCTTCGCCGCTATGATCGCCGAGCGTCATCCCGACTGGAACGATCGTCTCGACGACGAACTGGCCCGCAATGGCGCCGACGCCGATAGCGCCGGTCTGGCGATAGCCCGCGCCTGGGTTGCAACGATCTGAACATCCACCCCGATCGGGCGAAGCGTGGCATAATTGGCACGCCTCAGCGCTTCCGTCTGGGGACAACATTCTTCTTTCTTGGTTTGTGTCCGGCCGCTCTTCTAAGAGGGCGCGCTTTGTATCGTCGATGCAACCGCCATGAACCTTTTGTGTGATCCAGCCGACACACCGGCGAAACAGAATCTGCTTAGAAGCGCGAAATCGTCGAAACATTGACACGCATTTTATCGTTTCAACGCATTGGTAACCGCCTCGTGCCCAGATGCAGAAAGCTTAACCAGAGATGACGTCCGTGAAAGCAGCTCTCCTGTCTTTTGTCATGCTGTCTGCCATCGTGCTTTGCGGCCTGGGCATTTATGCCGCCGACGCAGCGACCAACCACCGCGCCGTCGACGGCTATGGCGTCACCGCCTCGCTGAACTAGGCCCAGTCAAAAATCGCAAGCAGGCCTGCGCCGGGATCGCGCCTAAAACGCTTTCCCCTGCATGGCGAGGATGCGTTTGTCGCCGCCATTGACGGCCAGCGCGCTTAGCGTTCCGGATTTCCAGGCGAGCGTGTCGACATTGACGCGGTTGGCCTTCACCTCGGCTTCCGGGACGGGCGTGTGTCCGTGCACGATCACCTTGGAAAAAAGCCCTGGATGGTCATGGAAGGCGTCACGGATCCAGATCAGGTCCTGCTGGTTCTGACGGTCGAGCGGCACACCCGGTCTTATCCCGGCGTGGCAGAAGAAGAAGTCGCCGAAGGTCGCCGAAAACGTCAGCGATTGCAGGAAATCGATGTGGCTGTGCGGCACCGCTTTCACCAGGGCCATATGTCCCCGGGCGATCGCTTGCGCCTTGCCGTACCAGTGGCCGTCGTGAAGAAGGTCGACGCCATAGGACTGCGCCGTCTGCACGCCGCCGTAATTCATGAACAGGCCGTCCGGCTCTGCCTCGGCTAGGAATTCGAGCATGCCGATGTCGTGGTTGCCGGCGAGCATGATGTTGCGCGGATCGCGCTTGCGCGTCTCGATCAGGAAATCGATGACGCTTCTGGAATCCGGTCCGCGGTCGACATAGTCGCCGAGATGGATGATGCGCCAGTCCGACCCGGGCGCATATTCCAGTTCGCTCTCGATGTGGCGATGCATGGCGGCGAGCAGGTCGTGGCGTCCGTGCACGTCGCCGATCGCGTAAAGCCGCATGCCGTCCGGCCCGCGCGCGTCGAGATAATGGATGCCAGATTCGGTCAAGGCGTACGTCTTTCCCGTGAGGTTCACCACGGGAAACTAGGGCGGATCGGTGAATAAGGCCTAGCGCCGCAACTGGTCCTTGCCCATGTCGGTTACCAAACGCTTACCGCACAGCGCCAGCGTGATGTCCATTTCCTTGCGGATGATTTCGAGCGCCTTGGTGACGCCGTCCTTGCCCATCGCACCGAGGCCGTAGAGGAAGGGTCGGCCGATATAGGTGCCCTTGGCGCCGAGGCAGAGCGCCTTGAGCACGTCCTGGCCGGAGCGGATGCCGCCATCCATATGGACTTCGATCCTGTCGCCGACCGCATCGGCGATTTCTTCCAGCACCGAGATCGAGGACGGTGCGCCGTCGAGCTGCCGTCCGCCGTGATTGGAGACCACGATCGCATCGGCGCCAGTCTCAGCCGCCATCAGCGCGTCCTCCTTGTCGAGGATGCCTTTCAGGATGAGCTTGCCGCCCCAACGGTCCTTGATCCAGGCGACGTCCTTCCACGACAGATGCGGATCGAACTGCTCGTTCGTCCAGGACGACAGCGAAGAGACGTCGCCGACACCCTTGGCGTGGCCGACGATGTTGCGGAAGGTGCGGCGCTTGGTACCCGCGATCCCCAGACACCAGCGCGGCTTCAGCGCAAGGTCGACGATGTTGGCGAGCGTCATCTTGGGTGGTGCCGAGAGACCGTTGCGCACATCCTTGTGGCGCTGGCCCAGGACCTGCAGGTCGAGCGTCAGCACCAGCGCCGAGCATTTCGCCGCCTTGGCCCTGTCGATCAGGTTGAGCACGAAGTCCTTGTCGCGGAGCACATAGAGCTGGAACCAGAACGGCTTTTTGGTCACTGAGGCGACATCTTCGATCGAGCAGATGCTCATGGTGGACAGCGTGAACGGCACGCCGAACGCTTCCGCCGCCTGCGCCGCCAGCATCTCGCCGTCGGCATGCTGCATGCCGGTCAGCCCGGTCGGAGCGAGCGCCACCGGCATCGCCACCTTTTCACCGATCATCGTCGATTCCAGCGAGCGGTTGCTCATGTCGACCAGCACGCGCTGCCGGAACTTTATCTTGCCGAAGTCCTCTTCGTTGGCCCGGTAGGTGCTTTCCGTCCAGGCGCCGGAATCGGCGTAGTCGAAGAACATCTTCGGCACCTTGCGGCGTGCCAGGTCCTTGAGGTCGGCGATGGTGAGGATTTCGCTCATGGTTGTTTCCGCTAAATCAGTGCTTAGGAGCGTTTGCGTGTAGGTTCGATGTCGCCGGCGTCGGAGCGCTGTCTGAGGCGTAGCCTGGATACGCGCTGCCAGTCGCCGCTGCGCTCGGCTTCAGCCATCGAGCGCTCGACATAGGTGATGTGGTCCATCGCAGCCTTGCGCGCCGCGATTGGGTCTGCCGCTTTGATCGCGGCGTGGATCCCCCTGTGCTGCTCGAGCAACGCCTCGCGCGCGCCGGGCACGCCGAACACCAGAAGCCTGTTCTGGAACACGCCTTCCGACAGCAGCCGGTAGCAGGAACGCAGCGTGTGCAAAAGGATGATGTTGTGCGCGCATTCGCAGACGGCATGGTGGAACTCGACGTCGATTTCCGCCTCATCGTCGAAATCGCCGGTCCGGTGCGCCTCGTCCATGCGTGCCATGATGCGGTCGAGCAGGGCGAGGTCCTCCGGCGTGGCGCGGCGCGCCGCGTATTCGGCCGCCACAGCCTCGATCTCGCGCCGGTATTCCAGATAGTCGGTCACCGCCTTGCGGTGCGTGGAAATGAGATCGGTCACCGGCTTGGTGAAGAGCTGGCCGATGACGTCGGCGACATGCGTGCCGCCGCCGGCTTTGGTCGTCAGCAGCCCGCGGCCTTCCAGCGCCTTCAGCGCGTCGCGCAGGATCGGCCGCGACACGTCGAACTGGCGCGCCAGCTCGCGCTCGCCGGGCAACCGGTCGCCGGTGCGCAGCACGCCTTCGAGGATCAGGCTCTCGATCTGCTGCACCACCTCGTCGGCGGTGCGCGAATGCTCGATCCTGGAGAAGATGTCGCTCAACGGAAGGGTGCCTGGGAAGCGGGACGGATGTGGCGCAGATTAAAGCCTCTATCGCCAACTGGTCAAATTATTTATCCAATTCGTCCAGCCCGTCGCATTGCCGGCCGCGTGCTAACCGGCCTGGACGCAGATATTTGCTGTTTACGCGTCCCGCCGATTGCCGCAAGACGGCAGGGTTTGCACGAAGGTCGAAACCAGGGGGACCAACCGTGTCCGACGAGATGTCCAGTCTCGAATTCCAACCGCGCGCCCAAGGCAGCGTGATGGGCTTTCCGGCGCATGAGGGACGGCCCGGCGCGCTGGGCGAGGTCCATGCCCGCCCGCATCCGCTGATCGAGAAACCGCGCGTGCTGGTCCAGCTCTCCTTCATGACCGAGGGCGGCACCGCGGTCGATCATGCCGTGCTGTCGGAACTGTCGCGGCGGCTGGGCATCGCCGCGCCCGAGCGCACTGCCCGCCATCATGCGATGAAATGGGGCAAGGGCACGCTGCGCTGGGAGCGCCATACGGAATTCTCGACCTATCTCTGGGAAGGGCCGCTGGCCGAAAACGGCCGGGGGCAAGAGGATTCGCCCTTCGGCAATGGCTTCTCGCCGCCCGGCACCGTGATTTCCGGCATCCGTCTGGAAATCCGCAAATGGACGCAGGCGAGCGAAAGGCTGATCGCCGGCTTCGACCCGACCAGCCTGTGCTATTCGCTGGTCGAGCGGGGCGCTGCCGCCATCGTCACCGATTTCCGCCAGGACGGCGACGGCCTGACCCGCATGCTGGTGCTCGATCGCGGCCTGACGCCGGCCAGCACCGGCGCCCTGTCGCAGCGGCTGATCGACATCGAGACCTATCGGACGTTGGCCATGCTTGGCCTGCCGATGGCATTGACGCTGTCAGGCCGCGCCCGTCGCATCGAGGACCGCCTGGCGCAGACCACACTGGAAATGAAGGCGGTCGAGACCCGCGACAGCCAGACCTTGCTCGCCGACCTCACCGAACTCGCCGCCGAGCTCGAAGCCGACGCCGCGTCCAGCCTCTATCGCTTCGGCGCCAGCCGCGCCTATGACGGCATCGTCACCGCGAGGCTGGAAGCTCTGGATGAAGAGCCGGTGCAAGGCTACGACACCTGGGCGGGCTTCCTCTTGCGGCGCATGGCGCCCGCCATGCGTACCTGCCGCTCGGTCGAGGAGCGCCAGGCCAACCTGTCGCGAAAACTCACCCGCGCCACGACGCTGCTGCGCACCTGGGTCGATGTCGATGTGGAGAAGCAGAACCGTGACCTGCTGGCCTCGATGAACAACCGCGCCCGGCTGCAACTACGTCTGCAGCAGACCGTCGAAGGCCTGTCGGTCGCCGCCGTGTCCTATTATGTCGTCGGCCTCATCGGCTATGTGGCCAAGGGCGCCTCGGTCTTCGGTCACGCTTTCGCGCCCGAAGTGGTCACCGCGGCCTCCGTGCCGGTCGCCATCCTGCTCGTCTGGTGGGGCGTGCGCCGCGTGCGGAAGATGCATTCCGAGCCGGCAAAGCATCCGGGCGAGTAGCGGACAACCATCTTCATGCGCGGGTCTGTCCGCAGCGGCAGATTGCCGCTGCGGAAGCTTGGCGTCACGCTCGCCGCCGAATGCAAGCAAAGCAGCATTTGCAACAAAACTGTCGGGCTGGTAAAAGATTTTGACCAGTCAAGAGCGGATGAGGCTGCCCGATGTCCGGCTTAGCCATGCCCAAGCCAGATGCCGAAACGATGCGCCGGCGCGCCGAGATCGTCGCCGACATGCGCATCATCGTGCCGGGCGAGGGCGTCGTCGACGCGGCCAATGAAATGCGCGCCTTCGAGAGCGACGGCCTGACCGCCTACCGGCAGCTGCCGCTGGTCGTGGTGTTGCCGCAAACGGTCGCCCAGGTCTCACGCGTGCTGAAATACTGCAACGAGCGCAACATCCGCGTCGTGCCGCGCGGCTCAGGCACCTCGCTGTCCGGCGGCGCACTGCCGCTCGAGGATGCGGTGCTGCTGGTTATGAGCCGCTTCAACCGCATTCTTCAGATCGATTATCCCAATCGCGTTGTCGTGGCCCAACCGGGCGTCACCAATCTCGGCATCACCACCGCCGTCGAGCAGGAGGGCTTTTATTACGCCCCCGATCCATCCTCCCAGATCGCCTGCTCGATCGGCGGCAATGTCGCCGAGAATTCCGGCGGCGTGCACTGCCTGAAATACGGGCTCACCGCCAACAATGTGCTGGCCATCGAGACGGTGCTGATGAACGGCGAGGTGGTGCGCCTCGGCGGCAGCCATCTCGATCAGGAAGGCTATGATCTGCTCGGCGTCATGACCGGTTCCGAGGGCCTGCTCGGCGTCGTCACCGAGGTGACGGTGCGCATCCTGAAGAAGCCGGAGACGGCGCGCGCACTCTTGATCGGCTTCCCGACCAGCGAACAGGGCGGCCAGTGCGTCGCCGACATCATCGGCGCCGGCATCATCCCCGGCGGCATGGAGATGATGGACCGTCCGGCGATCCACGCGGCCGAGGATTTTGTCCAGGCCGGCTATCCGCTCGATGTCGAGGCGCTGCTCATCGTCGAGCTCGACGGGCCGAGTGTCGAGGTCGACCACCTGATCGGCCTCGTCGAGGCGATCGCCTACAGGAACGGCTCGACCACCTGCCGCATCTCGCAATCCGAGCAGGAGCGGCTGACCTTCTGGGCCGGCCGCAAGGCGGCCTTTCCGGCGGTCGGCCGTATCTCGCCGGATTATTACTGCATGGACGGCACCATCCCGCGCAAGGAACTGCCGCGCGTGCTTGCCGGCATGCGTGATCTCTCCGAGAAATACGGCCTCGGCGTCGCCAATGTCTTCCACGCCGGCGACGGCAACCTGCACCCGTTGATCCTCTACGACGCCAACGTGCCGGGCGAGCTGGACAAGGCCGAGAGCTTCGGCGCCGACATCCTGCGCCTTTGCGTCGAGGTCGGCGGCGTCCTGACCGGCGAGCACGGCGTCGGCGTCGAGAAGCGCGACCTGATGCCGGAAATGTTCAACCAGGTCGACCTCGACCAGCAGATGCGGGTGAAGTGCGCGTTTGATCCCAACCACCTGCTCAACCCCGGCAAGGTGTTTCCGCAGCTGCGCCGCTGCGCGGAGCTGGGAAGAATGCATGTGCATCGCGGGCAGGTGGCGTTTCCGGATATTCCGAGGTTTTGATGAAGAGTCAGGATCAAAGTTCCTCGCCCCCGCAAAGCGGGGGAGAGGTGGCTCGGGCGAAGCCCGAGACGGAGAGGGGGGCGGCCCATCAGCCAAGCCGCCGCTCGCCCGAGAAAATTGCCCGCGCCCGCGCGCTTCGTAGCGGCGACAACCATGCGGAAGCGATCCTCTGGAACGAACTGAAGGCAAGAAGGCTAGGCGGATACAAATTCGTTCGCCAGATGCCCATCGGTCCGTATTTCGCGGATTTTGCGTGCAGGAGCGAAAAGCTGATTGTGGAACTGGATGGCAGCCAGCACGCGGACAGTTCGTACGACAGGCGGCGGGATGAATTCATGCGGGGCGAGGGCTTCTCGGTTTTGCGGTTTTGGAGCTTCGATGTCTTGAAGAACAAGAGGAGCGTTTGCGAGACGATCTTTGCGGCGTTGGAAGGACGGCTTGCCGAAGACGTAGTTGCTGCCGACCTCAGGTTTATTTTCGCAGCCAGGAAGACGGGAGATAGCGCTCTATGATGGCCCCCTCTCCGTCTCGGGCTGCGCCCGAGCCACCTCTCCCCCGCGTTGCGGGGGCGAGGAACCCAAGCTTTCCAAGGTCGCAACGTCGGCGGTCGGTGTTTCCTCGCCCCCATGAAATGGGAGAGAGGTGTCCGCGTAGCGGACGGAGAGGGGGCAGCGCTGCCATATGCGATTGCCCTGGCCTCGCTGGGGCGAGGAAAGGCGCCCGCTCATGACCACCTTCACCCCCTCCACTGCCGCCGAAACCCTCTCCACCATCCAATGGGCAGCCGCCGAGGAAACGCCGCTCGAGATCCTCGGCCATGGCTCGAAGCGCGGCATCGGCCGCCCATTACAAACCGAACACACACTCGACTTGTCGCACCTCATCGGCGTAACCCTCTACGAACCGGCCGAGCTCGTGCTGTCGGCCAGGGCCGGCACGCCGCTCGCCGAGATCGAAAAATTGCTTGCCGAAAACGGCCAGCAATTCGCGTTTGAGCCGATGGACTACGGCCCGTTGCTCGGCGGCGAGCCGGGCCAAGGGGACAGGAACGGCACCATCGGCGGCGTGCTGGCTTCGAACCTGTCCGGCCCGCGCCGCCTCAAGGCAGGTGCGGCGCGCGACCACATCCTCGGCGTCGCCGCCGTCTCCGGCCGCGGCGAAGCCTTCAAGTCCGGCGGGCGCGTGGTCAAGAACGTCACCGGCTACGACCTCTCCAAGCTGATGGCGAACAGCTGGGGCACGCTGGCCGTGCTCACCGACGTCACCTTCAAGGTCCTGCCGGCCGCGGAAACGGAAGTGACCTTGGCCATACGCGGCCTGCTCGACGATGCCGCCGTCGCCGCCATGGCGCTGGCGCTCGGCTCCAGCGCCGAGGTTTCGAGCGCCGCGCATCTGCCGGAGCGGATCGCCGCGAGGGTTGCCGGCGGCAAGCATGGCAGCGATGCTGCCACGCTGTTGCGCGTCGAGGGATTTGGCCCGTCGGTCGTCTATCGCATCGAGGCGCTGAAGCGGCTGCTCGGCAAGGCCGGGCCGCTCGAGGAGATCGCCGGCGAGGCCTCGAAGGCGATCTGGCGCGACATCCGCGATTGCCGGCCCTTCGTCGATGGCGGCGCGCGGCCGGTTTGGCGTGTCTCGATGGCCCCGTCCGAGGCGCATCATATGGTGATGGCGCTGCGCATGCAGGCGGCGGCCGACGCCTTCTATGACTGGCAGGGCGGTCTGGTGTGGCTGTCGATGCGCGAGGACGATCCGGAAGCCGGGCTGCTGCGCGGACTGATCCGCCAGCATGGCGGCGGCCATGCGACGTTGGTGCGCGCCGCCGCACCGCATCGCGCGGCGCTGCCGGTGTTCGAGCCGCAGCCGCCGCATCTGGCCGCGCTTTCGGCGCGGCTCAAGGCCGAGTTCGACCCGAAGCAGATTCTCAACCTCGGCCGCATGGCCTAAAGCAATTCCAGGAAAAGTGTGAAACGGTTTTCCGTCCGGAATTGCGTCTAACAGAGACGGCGATATGCAGACCAATTTCTCCGCCGCGCAGCTTGCCGACCCGCATGTCGCGGAATCGGAAAAGATCCTGCGCAAATGCGTGCATTGCGGCTTCTGCACCGCCACCTGCCCGACCTATGTGACGCTGGGCAACGAGCTCGATTCGCCGCGCGGCCGCATCTATCTCATCAAGGACATGCTGGAGAACGGCCGGCCGGCCGACAAGGAGATCGTCACCCATATCGACCGCTGCCTGTCCTGCCTTGCCTGCATGACGACCTGCCCCTCGGGCGTGAACTACATGCATCTGGTCGACCATGCCCGCGCTCATATCCAGGAAACCTACAAGCGCCCGCTGCTCGACCGGCTGACGCGCGCCATGCTAGCCTTCGTGCTGCCTTACCCGAACCGCTTCCGCGCCGCGCTGAAGCTCGCCGGGTTCGGCCGGCCGTTCATCGGCCTGTTCGAGAAACTGCCGGCGCTGAGGCCGGTGGCGGCCATGCTGAAGCTCGCGCCATCGGCGATCCCGCCGGCATCGCCGACGGCGAAGCCGGCCGCGCATGCCGGGAAAGGCACAAGGCGCGGCCGCGTCGCGATCCTCACCGGCTGCGCGCAGTCCGTGCTCGATCCGGCGATCAACGAGGCGACCATCTCTTTGCTGACCAGGCTCGGCGTCGAGGTCGTGGTGCCGCAGGGCGAGGGCTGCTGCGGCGCGCTCGTCCATCACATGGGCCGCGAGCATCAGGCCCTTGCCTCGGCCAGACAGAATGTCGACGCCTGGATGCGCGCCATTGAGCAGGGCGGGCTCGACGCTATTATCATCACCGCGTCCGGCTGCGGCACGACGATCAAGGATTATGGCTTCATGCTCCGCCTCGATTCCGCCTATGCCGAAAAGGCGGCGCGCGTCTCGGCATTGGCCAAAGACATCACCGAATACCTCGCCGCGCTCGACCTTCCCGAGCCGGCGCGCAGGCCGGGCACGGTCGTCGCGTATCACTCCGCATGCTCGATGCAGCATGGCCAGAAGATCACGCGCCAGCCGAAGGAGCTGCTGGCCAAGGCCGGCTTCGTTGTGCGCGAGCCGCGCGAGGGGCATCTGTGCTGCGGCTCGGCCGGCACCTACAACATCCTGCAGCCCGACATTTCGGCTAGATTGCGCGACCGCAAGGTCAAAAACATCGAAGCGACGGGCGCTTCAGTCGTCGCCACCGGCAACATCGGCTGCATCACCCAGATCGCGTCCGCCGCGAAGTTGCCGGTCGTGCACACGATCAAGCTGCTCGACTGGGCCTATGGCGGTTCGAAGCCGGAAGGTGTTTCTGACAGCGGTTTGATCGCTGCCGAATAATTACTCCGCCGCGAGCTGGTCCGGCACGCCATAGGTCGCCCGGTAAAGCGCGCGCTGGCGGTTGAGCGCCACCATGGTGTTGCGCAACAGGATCGCGACCGTGAGCGGGCCGACGCCGCCCGGCACCGGCGTGATCCAGGAAGCCACTTCCTTGACGCTGTCGGTGTCGACGTCGCCGACAATACGGGTTTCGCCGTCGGGCCCGACCTCGGAATTGATGCCGATGTCGATGACGGCGGCACCCGGTTTCACCATGTCGGCCTTGATCAGCCGCGGCTTGCCGACGGCGACGAACAACGCATCGGCGCGCCGCGCATGGGCGGCCAGCGAGCGCGTCATGTGGTGGCACACCGTCACCGTCGCGCCCTCGCTCATCAACAGGAAGGCGATCGGCTTGCCGACGATCTCGGAATGGCCGACAACGACAACTTCCAGCCCCTTGAGTTCGAGGCCGGTCTCCTTGAGCAGTTCGACCGAGGCCGCCGCTGTGCAGGGCGCCAGGTCGAGCTGGTTGTAGACGATGTTGCCGATCGAGGCCGGGTGCATGCCTTCGACGTCCTTCAGCGGATGCACCGCCGCCTGCAGCGTCTTGATCGGGATATGCGCTGGCACCGGCCGCTGGATGATGATGCCGGTGACGCGCGGATCGGCATTGAGGCCGTGGATCGCCGCTTCCAGCTCGCCAGCGGTGATGTCGGCGGAAAAGCGCCGCTCCTCGAAGGAAATGCCGGCAAGGGCTGCCTTGGCGCGCTGGTTGCGCACATAGACATCGACCGCTGCGGTATCGCCGACGGTGATCGAGACCAGCTTCGGCGGGAAACCTTCGGCCGTGGCGATCGCTGCATCGTCGCGCACCGAAGCGATGATGCGCTGGGCAACCGGGCCGCCTTTCAGGTAGCGGCTGTCGTCGGTCCGGGTCATGGCTGGCACCTCTGCCTTCTGAGGCAATTCAAGGAAGGGCGCACTGCCGTCCGGAATTGCGTGACTATCAAGATTTGTGCACTGCAATAGCAGAGGAGCGCCGGGAAATCAGCCCCGGAAACGAAATGCCCTGCTTTCGGGGCGACTTGCCACCTCATGCATGGAAAAAAACAAAAAACGAAAAAGGCAGCGCGGTTTCCCTGCGCTGCCTTTTCGCGACTGGCCGTATCCCCACACGGCCCGTCCCCCGTAAACCCCTTCGCTGGTTAAAGCACATCCCGCAGGATGGCACTATGACTTGGCTGCAACAGCATCAGACAAAAAGTACTGCGCCGTCTAACCAGCTGATTCGCTGCGATTATATCACCTCGACCGTCGTTCCGACATTCACGCGCTCGTAAAGGTCGACGACATCTTCGTTGCGCATGCGGATGCAGCCGGAAGACACCGCGCCGCCGATCGTCCAGGGCTGGTTGGTGCCGTGGATGCGGTATTCGGTGGTGCCGAGATAGAGCGCGCGCGCGCCGAGCGGGTTCTCGATGCCGCCGGCAAGATAGGTCGGCAGGTAGCGGCCCTTGGCCGCCTCGCGCTTGATCATCTCCGCGGGCGGGCGCCAGTCCGGCCAGACCTTCTTGTCGGTGATCTTGTGGGTGCCCGACCATTCGAAGCCGGGCTTGCCGGTGCCGACGCCGTAGCGGCGCGCCTTGCCGTTCTTCTCGATCAGGAAGAGGAAATTCTGGTGCGTATCGATGACGATGGTGCCCGGCTTCGCAGGGCCGTCATAGGCGACTTCCTGCGGCAGGTAGACCGGATTGATCTGCGGCCGCATCACCATGCGCTTGGCCGGCTGCTGCACGGCCGCCGTCTTCTGCCGGTCGGGCTGCGCCTGGAACAGGCGCCTCAGCGACTGCTGCGTTGCCTGCCGCGTCGGGCGCACGATGCCCGGCGCGTGGCCAAGCTGCAGCACCCAAGGCGCCGAAAGATCGGGGCTTACCATCACCGGCGGCACATCGGCATAGCGGTCATTGGCAAGGGAAGTCGTGGCGCCGGCGGCAAGAATGGCCACCGCGCCGAGCAGGGAACAAAACGCTGTCTTCATGGGAACGCACCTTGATCGAACTCATCCGGGGCGGCGAGGGCGCCCTCGGTTTCGCGATCCTTGGCGCGGAGCGGCAAGCAAAACATGAATCGGAATGCGTAAAATGCCGCTTTGTCAGTAAACCTTTTGGTGTGGTTACCGGCCGGTTCAGGAATCTGGTAAAGCCACGGTAAAAGCGGCGCTGAAGCGCATTAACAAATGGATCTGCTGACGATGGCGACTGAAAATGCCGGTATTCTCGATGGCCCCGACGGCAAGGCACGCTGCTTTTGGCACGGCAATTTGCCGGACTATCTTCATTACCACGATCACGAATGGGGCCGGCCAGTGACGGATGATCGCCGGCTGTTCGAAAAGATCTGCCTCGAAGGCTTCCAATCGGGCTTGTCGTGGCTGACCATCCTGCGCAAGCGCGAGAATTTCCGCGAGGCCTTCGCCGGTTTCGACTTCGACAAGGTGGCGGCGTTCACCGACGCGGATGTCGAGCGCCTGCTCGGCAATGCCGGCATCATCCGCCACCGCGGCAAGATCGTTTCGACCATCAACAACGCCAAACGCGCCCGCGAGATGGTCGACGAGTTCGGCTCGCTTGCCGCCTGGTTCTGGAAGTTCGAGCCGGGTCCGGCCGAGCGGCCCGAAATCGTCGACCTGGCGCATCTGCGCGCTAACCCGACGACGGCGGTGTCGGTCAGGATATCGAAGGAATTGAAGAGGCGCGGCTGGAGCTTTGTCGGCCCGACCACGGTCTATGCCTTCATGCAGGCGATGGGCCTGGTCAACGACCATCTCGAAGGCTGCTACTGCCGGGCAGAGGTGGAGAAAGAGCGCAAGAAGCTGAAGCGGCCGAAGTAGGGGTGCTTTCTTCCTTCTCCCCTTGCGGGAGAAGGTGGCCGCGAAGCGGCCGGATGAGGGGTGTTCCAGGGAATGCCAGCGTCTCACTCCGCCGGAAGAGACGGCAAGATTGCCAGCGTCTCACTTCGTTGGAACACCCCTCATCCGTCTCGGCGCTAACGCGCCGATCCACCTTCTCCCACAGGGAGAGAAGGAGAAGAGGCTACTTCTCGAACCTGCCCTTATGGCCGCTGCCGTTGATGTCCCAGACCAGACTGGAGCCGGACACCGTCAGCACCAGTCCGCTGAAGCCGCTGTCGTCGGGCGTATGATGCGTGGAGGCGGAGCTGCGGCCTGCCGGGATGACCTCGACAGTCGAGCCCTTCCGCACCCAGCAGCCTTTGCCGTACTGGTCGTTGGCGCCATAGGCGAGCGCGAATTCAAAGCTGCCGTCTTTCTTCAACAGCAGTTCTGAACCGACCTCCATGACGCCGTTCAGGTAATATGGCCGGCAAGACGGGCATCGCCCGGCTGGCAGGCGTTGGCCGCGCTCGTCGCGCCAACAGCTAGCGCGCCGGCAAGCGCGTACGCGAATTGCAGATGCATGATGATCCCCGATCGTTGAGTGAAAGTCAGACGCTGCCGGCGCCGGCCAGGAACAGTCCGGCAATGATCGCCGCCACCGCCGCGAAGGCCGGATAGATCACCAGCAGGCCAGTCACCAGCGCGTCGCGCACGGTCGGCTTGCGCGCCTCGGCCGCGACCTCGAACGGCCCGGCCGGCTGCTGGGCCGGCTTGAGCATAAAGCCGCCGGCCGGCCGCAGCCTGGCCGATGTGCCGCTCTCGATAATGTCGTTAGCCGTCGTCATGGTCCCCGAACCCTTGTTTTGACGCGCTTTATGGTCGCCGATTGTGTCGGCAGCATGCCGCGCCGACGGCGGAATTGTTTCGTTTTTCGCGTGGTTTGTTTCAGTTTTTCCTTCTTCCCTTGTGGGAGAAGGTGGCGCGAAGCGGCCGGATGAGGGGTGCTCTAGGGAATGCCGACGTCTCGCTCGGCTGGAACACCCCTCATCCGTCTCGGCGCTATCGCGCCGATCCACCTTTTCCCGCAAGGCGAAGGAGAGGCGCTAACCCTTGCCGCTCCAAGCGGCATCGTTTAGGAAACGCGCGCCCATTGACCAGAAAGACCGATCCCATGGCCGACAAATCGGAAAAGACGAAAGCGCGGCTGCCGCGCGGATTTGCCGACCGCAGCGCCGAGGATATTCGTGCCGTCGAGAAGATGATGGCGACCATCCGCTCGGTCTATGAACTCTACGGTTTCGAGCCGGCCGACCAGCCGATGATCGAATACACCGATGCTCTCGGCAAATTCCTGCCCGATCAGGACCGGCCGAACGAAGGCGTGTTCTCCTTCCAGGATGATGACGACCAGTGGCTGTCGCTGCGTTACGACCTGACCGCGCCGACGGCGCGTTTCGTCGCCGAGAATTACGACAGGTTGCCAAAACCCTATCGCAGCTACCGCTCCGGCTGGGTGTTCCGCAACGAGAAGCCTGGTCCCGGCCGCTTCCGCCAGTTCATGCAGTTCGACGCCGACACCATCGGTACGCCGGGCGTCGCCGCCGACGCCGAGATGGCGATGATGATGGCCGATGTCATGGAAGCGCTCGGCATCAAGCGCGGCGAGTATGTCATCCGCGTCAACAACCGCAAAGTGCTGGATGGGGTGCTGGAGGCGATCGGGCTTGGCGGCGACCAGAATGCCGGCCGCCGGCTGACCGTGCTGCGCGCCATCGACAAGCTCGACAAGCTCGGGCCGGAAGGCGTCAGACTCCTGCTTGGTCCCGGCCGTTGGGATGGCGGCAAGGAAGGCGAGGGCGACTTCGCCAAGGGCGCCGGATTGAACGACACGCAAGGTGAGGCGGTTCTTCTGGCAACGGCAAGGAACGGGCAGGCCGCCCAGGATGCAAGCGTCAATGCCAACGCTGTCTATCAGGAAGGCGTCGGCGAACTGGCAACGATCGAGGCGCTGGTTAGAGCCGCTGGCTATGGCGAAGACCGCATTGTGATGGATCGCTCCGTCGTGCGCGGCCTCGAATACTACACCGGCCCGGTCTTCGAGGCCGAGTTGCTGGCCGAGATCCCCAATGACGAAGGCCAAATCGTGCGCTTCGGCTCGGTCGGCGGGGGCGGGCGCTATGACGGGCTGGTCTCGCGCTTCCGCGGCGAGCCGGTGCCGGCGACCGGCTTCTCCATCGGCGTTTCGCGGCTAATGACGGCGCTGAAGAACCTCGGCAAGCTCGACGCCTCCGATGTTATCGCGCCGGTCGTGGTGCTGGTCATGGACAAGGACACCGAAAGCCTCGGCCGCTACCAGAAGATGGTTGCCGACCTGCGCGCCGCCGGCATCCGCTCCGAAATGTATCTCGGCGGCGCCGGCATGAAGGCGCAGCTGAAATATGCCGACCGTCGCGGCAGCCCGGTCGCCATCATCCAGGGTGGCGACGAGCGCGCCAAAGGCGAGGTGCAGATCAAGGACCTGATCGAAGGCGCGCGCCTGTCGGCCGAGATCGCCGACAATGCCGAATGGCGCGCGGCAAGGCCGGCGCAGGTGACGGTGGCGGAGAGCGAACTGGTTGGCGAGGTGAAGAAGATACTCGCGGCGCAGGCTGAGGAGCGGGCGAAGTGACGGGCACTGCGCTGTCCTTTCCTTCTCCCCTTGTGGGAGAAGGTGGATCGGCGCGGAGCGCCGAGACGGATGAGGGGTGTTCCAGGGTACGCCAACGTCTCACTCCGCTGGAGCACCCCTCATCCGTCGCCTTCGGCGACACCTTCCCCCGCAAGGGGGGAAGGGGAGGTGGCGCTTTATGACCACCCGCCCCGCCATCGCCGGCGACATCGTCGAACTATTCGCCACCCGCGAAACCCACGCCGTGGAAGTCGCCGTGCTGCAGCCTGCCGACCCGTTCCTCGACATGGCCGGTGAAGACCTGCGCCGCCGCATCTTCCTGACCGAAAGCGAGACCGGCAAGACGCTGTGCCTGCGGCCCGAATTCACCATTCCGGTCTGCCTCGATCATATCGCCAGCCAGGCTGGCACGCCGCGCCGCTATTCTTATCTCGGCGAAGTGTTCCGCCAGCGCCGCGACGGCGACAACGAGTTCTTCCAGGCCGGCATCGAGGATCTCGGCGACCGCGACACGGCCGCCGCCGATGCCCGCTCGCTGGCCGACGCGCATGCGCTGCTGTCGCTAGTGCTGCCCGGCCGGAAGCTCGCCGTCACGCTCGGCGACCAGACCTTGTTTGAGGCGGTGCTGGCCGCGCTCGGCCTGCCGCGCGGCTGGCGCATGCGCCTGGCGCGCGCCTTCGGCTCGGCGCCGATGCTGGAGGCCGCCCTTGCCGATCTCGCCAATCCGCCGCGCAACAGTCAGCTTTCCGGTCCGGTGGCGCTCCTGGTGCTCGACGGCGATGCGGAAGGCCTTGCCGCGCATATTGCCGACGGCATGGAGGAAGCCGGGCTGTCGGCGTCATCCGGCCGCGCGCCTGCCGACATCGCGCGCCGGCTGATCGAGAAAGCGCAGTTGCGCAGCGTGCGGCTGTCCGACGAGGCGTTCTCGGCGTTGAAAGGCTTTCTCGAGATCGACGTCGCGCTCAGCGACGCGACCGCGGCGCTGGAAAAATTCGCCGCCGATGCCGGCCTGTCGCTGGGACCGGCGCTGGAGAATTTCGCCGCCCGCGCCAAGGCGATCGAGGCGCATGGGCTGTCGGCGGCAGAAATCCGCTATGACGCCGCCTTCGGCCGCCCGCTGGATTACTACACCGGCCTTGTCTTCGAGATCGCGGTCCAGGATGGCGATCGCCCGCTGGTCGGCGGCGGCCGCTACGACCGGCTGCTGACGCTGCTGGGAGCAAAAAAGCCGATTCCAGGGGTCGGCTTCTCGGTTTGGCTCGATCGCATCGAAACCTTGCGGGAGAGCGCCAAATGATCACGCTGGCGATCCCCTCGAAGGGCCGTCTCAAGGAGCAGTCGCTCGAAGTGCTGGCCAGGGCCGGCCTGGCCGTGAGCCTGCCTGAAGACGACCGCAAGTATCGCGCCCGCATCGACGGTCTCGACAATGTCGAGGTGGCCTTCCTGTCCGCGTCCGAGATCGCCGGCGAGATCGGCCAGGGCGCGGTCGATCTCGGCATCACCGGCGAGGACCTTTTGCGCGAGAACCTCGCCGACTGGGAGGCGCGCGCCGAGATCGTCGCGAGCCTCGGCTTCGGACATGCCGATGTCGTGGTGGCGGTGCCGGACATCTGGCTCGACGTCGACAACATGGCCGACCTCGATGACGTCGCCGCCGATTTTCGCCAGCGCCATGGCCGGCGCTTGCGCATCGCCACCAAATACTGGCGGCTGACGCAGCAGTTCTTTTCGCTCAAGCACGGTATTCAGGTCTACCGCATCGTCGAAAGCCTCGGCGCCACCGAAGGCGCGCCGGCGGCGGGGCTGGCCGACGTCATCGTCGACATCACCACCACCGGCTCGACCCTGCGCGCCAACCACCTCAAAGTGCTGGGCGACGGTGTGATCCTGAAGTCGCGGGCCTGTCTGGTTGCTTCGAAGAAGCAGCGCGATGCGGCCGACGAAGCGGTCTTGCGCGACATCGCCGCGAAGATGAGCGTCCTGCCTCCTCCCTGAGCGCCCTCAAGCAGAGGGGGGACCATTGACGGATTTCCACCGTCCCCATCGGCTGATAGGCTGGCTTATCCCGGGAGGAGAACGGCGATGGCGATCAAACTCGACGAGCTCATGAACGCCACCAATCTGCGCAAGACGCGCAACAGCTTCATTGCTCCGGTTGGCGGCAAGGCGCATGTGTCGGGCGACCGCTCGGTGCCTCTGCTCGACAAGACCATTCCGGAATTGTTTTCCGATACGGTGAGCAGATACGCGACGCTCGACGCCGCCGTTTTCGTCGGCCAGGACAAGCGTTTCACCTGGAGCGAGCTGTCGGATGCGGTCGACGCCTTGGCCGCCGGTTTCCTGGCGCTTGGCCTCGAAAAAGGCGACCGCGTCGGCATCTGGTCGCCGAACCGCTGGGAATGGCTGGTGACGCAGTTCGCCACCGCCCGCATCGGCCTGATTCTGGTCAACATCAACCCGGCCTACCGGCTGACCGAGCTCGAATACGCGCTGAACAAAGTCAGCTGCAAGGCATTGGTCACCGCCGCGCAGTTCAAGACCTCCGACTATCTCGGCATGATCGAGACATTGGCGCCGGAGATCGCCAAGGCGGAGCCCGGCAAGCTCAAGGCTAAGAAACTGCCGGCGCTGGAAATAGTCATCCGGATGGGCGACGACAACTCGCCCGGCATGTTCAATTTCGGCGACGTGCTCGCGATGGCCGGTCGCGACGAGCATGACAGCCTCGACCGCATCTCCGAAGGGCTGAAGCCCGGCGAGGCCATCAACATCCAGTTCACCTCAGGCACGACCGGCGCGCCGAAAGGCGCGACGCTGACGCATTCCAACATCGTCAACAACGGCAATTTCGTCACCTCGGCCATAAAACTCACCACCGAAGACCGGCTCTGCATTCCGGTTCCGCTCTATCACTGCTTCGGCATGTCGATGGGCACGATGGGCTGCGTGTCGAAAGGCGCGACAATGGTCTTCCCGGGCGAAGGCTTCGATGCCGGCGTGACGCTGAAAGCGGTGGCGCAGGAGCGCTGCACCGGTCTCTATGGCGTGCCGACCATGTTCGTCGCCATGCTCGACCATGCGGATTTTTCGAGCTTCGATCTCTCCAGCCTGCGCACCGGCATCATGGCCGGCTCGCCTTGCCCGATCGAGGTGATGAAGAAGGTGGTGTCGCTGATGCATATGAGCCAGGTGACCATCGCCTATGGCATGACGGAGACCAGTCCCGTCTCCTTCCAGAGCAGCGTAGACGATCCGCTGGAAAAGCGTGTCTCAACCGTCGGCCGCATCCACCCCCATGTCGAGGTCAAGGCGATCGGCGCCGACGGCGGCACCGTCGCGGTCGGCGAGCCGGGCGAGCTCTGCACGCGCGGCTATTCGGTGATGAAGGGCTATTGGGACGACGCCGAAAAGACCCGTGAGGCGATCGACGTCGACGGCTGGATGCACACAGGCGACCTCGCCACGATCGACGCCGAGGGCTATTGCAACATCGTCGGCCGGGTGAAGGACATGGTCATCCGCGGCGGCGAGAACGTCTACCCTCGCGAGGTCGAGGAATTCCTCTACCGCCATCCGAAAATAAAGGAAGTGCAGGTCTTCGGCATCCCGGACGACAAATATGGCGAGGAGCTCTGCGCTTGGATCGTGCTGAAGCCCGATCAGATCGCCACCGCCGAGGAGATCAAGGCCTTCTGCGCCGGCCAGATCGCGCATTACAAGGTGCCGCGCTACATCCGCTTCCGCGCCGAGCTGCCGATGACGGTGACCGGCAAGCCGCAGAAGTTCCTGATGCGCGAGGCGATGGTGGAGGAGCTCGGGCTGGTGGCGCAGAAGACGGCGTGAAACGGCATCTATGGACAACGAGTTTCCAAATTTCGCGGCGCTGAGAGCCGCCAAAATTGAAAACGTGGATTATCGCATCGTCGTCCGGCGGGGCGCGCGAACCGGAAGTGCCATCGTCATGGCCCCGCATGGCGGTAAGATCGAGCCTCGCACCTCCCTGATCACCGAGACGATAGCAGGGGCCGATCTCGATATGTATTGCTTTGAAGGGCTCATGCCGGAAAGCAACCGGGAGCTGCACATAACGTCCAGGAACTTTGACGAGGCAACCGCGCTCGAACTGTTGCGGACGAAGTCCACCGTCGTCGCTATCCACGGCCGTCAGGATCGCGACGATTTTTCGACAGTCTATCTGGGCGGCAAGGACGCCGCGTTGGTTTCAGAGATAGCCGGGCGTCTGCAGGAGGCCGGTTTCCAGACAAAAAGAGACAATCATCCCTTTCCCGGTATCCAGGATTCGAACATCGTGAATCGCGGGCTGACGGGGAAGGGAGCGCAGCTGGAAGTGCCTTTCTCGCTGCGCCACCGACTGGGCAACGAGCCGGAACTTCTGGAAAAATTCTGTGGGGCGGTTCGCAACGCCATCGAGACATTCGACGCCATGAACGGCGCCCGGTCTCCAATCATGTTTTGAATGCTGCAAGGATGCCCGTGAGAGGTGCTCCCCACGCGCTTTTCCGCTAAGTTCGCGCAAACGCCTGGCATTCGGGGGCTTCGATGACTGGCTACGGGCGATCGGTGATTTCCTACACGATGCCGTTGGCGGCGCTGGCTATGGCTTTCGCGGTCAGGGGCAGCGGCCTTTCGGTCGACGAAGGGTCACTGAACGCCAGGATACTCGTTGGGGTGCTGTCGAGCGCCATCATGTTCACCACCATTTTCGTCGTGCTCGACCACGCCGAGGCAGTCGCCTTGCGCGTGGGCGAGCCCTATGGAACTTTGGTGCTGACATTTGCGGTGACGGCAATCGAAGTATCGATCATCGTCTCCATGATGCTGCATGGAGAAAACAACCCGACGCTGGCGCGCGAGTCCGTTTTCTCGACGGTGATGATCACCTCCACCGGCGTCGTCGGCATCTGTCTCACGCTTGGCGGCTGGCGCTACCGCAAGCAGGCGATCCTGCGGCAAGGCACCAGCGCATACCTATCGGTTCTGATCGCGCTGACCGTGATGACGCTTATTCTTCCGACCTACACCCAGGCCACGGATCCCGGCACGTTCTCGGCGGCTCAGCTTGGTTTCGTAAGCGTTCTCTCTGTGCTGCTCTATGCGAGCTTCGTATTCGCCCAGACCGTCCGGCACCGGGAGGACTTCGTCCAGGGACAGGCGCACGACGCTCCGACGCGAACTGCAACCCAAGGAAGCATTTTGATCAGCACCCTGCTGCTGCTGAGCGGGCTCGTCGGCATTGTCCTGCTCGCCGAGCAGGTCGCCGCGAGCGTGGAGGATGCGCTCGCTGCCTACAAGGTGACCCAGGCCGACAGCATTGTGGGGGCAATGATCGCGGCGCTGGTTTTGATGCCGGAGGCGATCTCGGCGATCCGCGCCTCCTTCAAGAATGAGCTGCAGCGCAGCCTCAACGTCGCGATGGGCTCGGCCTGCGCCACGATCGGCTTGACGATACCGGCAGTCGCCGCCGCTAGCCTGCTGACGGGCAGGGGGTTGACCTTGGGGCTCCCGGCGTCCGATGCCGTGCTTCTGGTGCTGGCGCTTTTCATATGCAGCGTGAGCTTCAGCACCGAAAGAACGACGTTCCTGACCGGCATGGTGCATGTCGTGGTGTTTTTCACCTATGTGTTTCTGATCTTTGTGCCGTGAAGGCTGCTAACCCACACCGGTTGCCGAGCAATCGGCAGGCCGCGGAATTTTCTGATGCACAAGGCGGTGTTCGAGGAATTGGGATTGGTGGCGCAGAAGACGGCGTGAAGGAGCGGAGTTCTCACTTCGTGCCAACGGCGGATGTCGCACGATGGAAACATGCGTCCGCTTCACAACGCAGGAAAAACCGTCGTTATGTTAACGGTCGCAGTTTCTGATTCGTGTGCGACCATTTGCAGAAAGGCATGTTCCTATTTTGTTCCGAATGTTGTATGAGGGATAGATGAGCAATGGGGAAGATCTAGACACAACAGAACCGAAACGGCGCCGAGCCACGAAGGCCGACGCCGTTACGCCCGCCATGGCCAAGCCGAAAGGGAAGAGCCGCCAAACCCATGGTCGCAATTCGAAAGTTTACGTACCTGTCATCTTGAAACTCTTTCAGGATCGTTGGCGGCCGGGCGCGGCAACCGTGGTGTTTTCGCTTGACGATGTTCGCACGGCCGTCGAAGCCGTCCGAGCTGTCTCTAATACTCCCAACGCTATATCCTCCCGCAATCCGGCCGATGTGGTTTATCGTATGCGGTCGCGGACCGTTCTTCCAAAAGAGATTCTCGATAAAGGTTTTCATGTGCTGCGCGCCGTGGGGCGCGGACGCTATCAATTCGAAAAGGCATCGAGCGGGATCATCGACACCCCGATCAACGAACTAACGCCAGCGATCGATCAGACTCCGATGCCGGTACGGCGATTGCTGCCGGAAACCATGGCCGAAATGGACGAACAGGCGCTGCTGTCCGTCGTCGGCTATTGCAATTTGCTCGATCATTTCACAGGCATGAAGATATACCGCCTGCGCTCGCACGTTCGGAAAAGTGTACCTGGCGTGGGGCAAGCCGAACTTGACGCGATTGATGTAGGCATAGCAGCAGGCGAAGATGAAGTCCCCGTCATCTTTCCGATTGAGGCGAAGGCGGTTTCTGATGAACTCAATCGCGTGCAGATTTTCAACATGATCCAGTACGCCGCGCACTATTATCCTGGCCTTAAAGTTCGGCCATTGGCGCTCAAGGTAGACTACCAATCAGCTGTTCATCTTATCGAATTCAATGTTGCGACCCGGCCAGGCGAACTTCGTATCGTCCGATCGGCTAGTTACGCCATCAATACGTCGGAGGCTCAAATCGCCATGATTCGCGCAACCGGTGTACCGAAGCAATGACGACGATGCCGACAGGAATTGAATTGTTCGCTGGATGTGGTGGGCTGTCGACGGGATTTCTCGACGCGGGCCTTCGTGTCGCGGCGGGTTATGAACTCGATACGCGAGCAGTTGACGTATATAACTACAACCACGTGTATCGAGGCAGTCGAGGCTTCGTTGCTGACCTTAACGTTGCGTCCGGGACCGAGCTGCTGAAGCGCGCGGCGATCGAACGCGCCGATTTCATCATCGGCGGCCCACCCTGTCAGCCGTTTTCTATTGCAGGCAAGCGGCAGGGCAAGCGAGACATTCGCGCCGATCTTGTTGGGCACTTCATTCGGATTGTGGATGAACTGAAGCCTTCGGCGTTCATGCTTGAAAACGTGCCGAATCTTGTCGCGATTTCGGGCGGCGAGTTTCTGGACCAAGTGGAGGCTGAACTGCGTGCACTTGGCTATATGGTCGATCACCGTGTCATCTCTGCTGCCGATTACGGTGTGCCGCAAAATCGCAAACGCTTGGTGATTCTTGGCTTAAAGGGGAAGCAACAAGTACGTTTCCCGAGACCTACGCATGGAACGCCTCAGCGACCCTACCGCTCGGCTGCGGAAGCGATTGGCGATTTGCCCGATGCAGGAGAATTCGGCGAAACAGGAATCTTTAATCATGAACCGACAGCGCACTCGACGGACATGATCGAGCGGCTGAGCGTGTTAGAACCGGGCAAGCGCGAGCGCGGCTCGTTCCATGATCGGTTGCACCCGAGCCGCCCGTCCTACACATTGCGCGCAGGGTCGGGGAATTTCAGCCCCCTGAGGCCTGTCCACTACAAATATCACCGCGTCATAACGGTGCGCGAAAGCGCGCGTTTGCAAGGCTTCTCCGATGACTTCTTGTGGCCCGATCGCATCCCACGCTTGCAGCAATATCGCCAAGTCGGGAACGCCGTACCGCCGCCGATGGCGCGTGCTTTCGCCGAATGCTTAGCCGATCAAATGGGCTGGGAACTCGATGCGGCGGCACTTGCCGGCGATCCTTCTAGGCGAGAAGCTGCCAACAAGCTTAGTGACGCGGAACGGAAGGCCCTTCGGACTGCTAGGAAGCGGGGGGCATCTTTGGGCAAAGCGGCCCTGGGGATGCTGAATTTGTGAGATCGTGTGAGGCTCAGGGCTTCGTATAACGTCCGATCGTTTCCGCCAATCGTTGTCGTAACCGCGCTTTGTCCCTCGTCTCGCACTGCCAAACGACTTCGACGCGCCAGCCTGCTGTTGTCAACTCCGCATAGACACGCTCATCGCGCTCACGATTGGCAGCAAATTTTTCACGCCAGTAATCTTGGTGCGTCTTGGGGAGAGAAGCCTTGCTGCATCCCGGATGTCGATGCCAAAAGCAGCCGTGGACGAAGACCGCAAGTCTGTGGCGGGCCAGGACCAAATCCGGCTTTCCGGGGAGATCGCGTTTGTGCAAGCGGAATCTATACCCGAGTGCATGGATTGTTCGGCGAACGATCAACTCCGGCCTTGTGTCCTTTGAATGGACACTCGCCATAATAGCGCTCCGACGCACCGAGTCTACGTGATCGACCATACTCTGTAATCCGGTTAGCAGTTGTTCAATGTAATGTCGCATTTCAGCGATTGCGGCTATTTAGCGGATCTCGACTGAAGTTCTAGTTCGGGTCAAAAAGCTGACCATGACCAACGTGCGACTTCACACCCCCAGCACCGCCCGGTCCAGCCCGCGTATGATCCGCGCCAGCTCCACGCATTCGTCCTGGCGCACCTTGTTCTTCCGCCAGGCCATGCAGATCATGCGCTGCGGCATCGGCTCCTGGAACGGCACGATCTTCAGATCCGGCATGACGCCGGCCGCACTTGCCGCCATTTCCGGCACCAGCGTGACGCCGAGCCCATGCGCCACCATCTGCAGGAGCGTTGTCAGGCTTGTCGCGCCGTAGCTTGCCATCGCCACCGGCCGCACATTGCCGCAGACGGCCAAGGCCTGCTCGCGCAGGCAGTGGCCTTCCTCCAGGAGCATCAGCCGCTCCAGCGCCGGGCTTTCGGGCGGCACCGGCGGTGAGGCGAAGGCCGGATCGCCGGCGGGAACGGCAAGGAAGAAGCGGTCTGGAAAAAGCGCTTCGGTGACGATCGCCGGCTGCTCGAGCGGCAACGCCGCGATGAAGGCGTCGAGCCGGCCGGACGTCGCATGCTCGACCAGGGAGGCGGTCACCGCTTCGCGCAGTTCGAGCTGAAGGGAAGGGTAATGCTTCTTCAACTCCGGCAACACATGCGGCAGGAGATAGGGCGCGACCGTCGGAATGATGCCCAGCCGGAAGCGTCCTTGCATGGTAGGCCGGCCGCGCCGGGCAGTCGTCTCGACGTCACGTATGTCGGCCAGAATGCGCTCGATACGCGGCTGCAGGGCAAGCGCCTCGTCGGTCATGCGCACCGCCTTGCCGCCGCGCTCGAACAACAGGCAGTTCAGCCGCTCTTCCATCTCTGCGATCTGCGCGGAAAGGGCCGGCTGGCTGACGCCGGCAAGCTTCGCCGCGCGGCCGAAATGCAGCGTCTGCGCCAGCGCGTCGAAATATTGCATTTGCCGGACGGTGAGGCCAATCATAAGAAAACCCTATCAAACGAAACAGGAAAGGCAATTTGTCTTTATCGGCAGGCCGGCCTAGTCTGGAATCGTTCCAGGTTGGCGCGGCCAGCGGCTGCCCCCGAAATTTCGGGAAAAATCAACCTCGGCAAAATTCAACCACGGCAAAACCTCGGCAGAATCGGGAGACTAAGATGGACGCGAAAACCGACGACAACAGCGCTGGCAAATGCCCGGTGGCGCATGGATCCGCACGGACCAACCGCGACTGGTGGCCGAACCAGCTCGACCTTTCCGTTCTCCACCAGCAGTCGAACCTCTCGGACCCGATGGATGAAGATTTCGACTACGCCAAGGAGTTCGCAAGCCTCGACCTTGATGCGGTGATCGCAGACCTGCACAAGGTCATGACGGATTCGCAGGACTGGTGGCCAGCGGACTTCGGCCATTACGGCCCGCTCTTCATCCGCATGGCTTGGCACAGCGCCGGCACATATCGCATCGGCGACGGCCGCGGCGGCGCCGGCGCCGGTCAGCAGCGTTTCGCGCCGCTGAACAGCTGGCCGGACAACGCCAATCTCGACAAGGCGCGCCGGCTGCTGTGGCCGGTCAAACAGAAATACGGCCGCAAGATTTCCTGGGCCGACCTTCTGATCCTCACCGGCAACGTCGCGCTGGAATCGATGGGCTTCAAGACCTTCGGCTTCGCCGGCGGCCGCGCCGACGTGTGGGAGCCGGAGCAGGACGTGGACTGGGGCTCCGAAACCAAGTGGCTTGGCGACGAGCGCTATTCGGGCGACCGTGAGCTTCGCGGCCATCTCGGCGCCGTGCAGATGGGCCTCATCTACGTCAACCCGGAAGGCCCGAACGGCAAGCCGGATCCGGTTGCGGCGGCGCGCGACATCCGCGAGACCTTCGGCCGCATGGCGATGAACGACGAGGAAACCGTGGCGCTGATCGCCGGCGGCCACAGCTTCGGCAAGACGCACGGCGCCGGCGACGCCTCGCTGGTGGGCGCCGAGCCGGAGGGCGCCGGCATCGAGGCGCAAGGCCTCGGCTGGTCGAGCAAATATGCCTCCGGCATTGCCGGCGACGCCATCACCTCGGGCCTCGAGGTCACCTGGACGACGACGCCGACCAAATGGAGCAACAATTTCTTCGACAACCTGTTCAATTACGAATGGGAGCTGACGAAGAGCCCGGCCGGCGCGCATCAGTGGACGCCGAAAGGCGGCGCCGGCGCCGGCACCGTTCCGGACGCGCACAATCCCTCCAAGCGTCACGCGCCGGCCATGCTCACCACCGACCTCGCGCTGCGTTTCGATCCGGCCTATGAGAAGATCTCGCGCCGCTTCCACCAGAACCCGGACCAGTTTGCCGACGCCTTCGCCCGCGCCTGGTTCAAACTTACCCACCGCGACATGGGCCCGGTGGTGCGCTATCTCGGTCCGCTCGTGCCGAAGGAAGAGCTGATCTGGCAGGATCCGATCCCGGCCATCGACCACGAGCTGGTGAGCGAGGCCGACATCGCTTCGCTCAAGGCCAAGATCCTGGCCTCCGGCCTGTCGGTCTCCGAGTTGGTCTCGACCGCCTGGGCCTCGGCCTCGACCTTCCGCGGCTCGGACAAGCGCGGCGGCGCCAATGGCGCCCGCATCCGTCTGGCGCCGCAGAAGGACTGGGACGTCAACGAGCCGGCTCAGCTCGCCAAGGTGCTGGCCAAGCTGGAAGCCATCCAGAAGGAGTTCAACACCGCGCAGGTCGGCGGCAAGAAGGTCTCGCTCGCCGATCTCATCGTGCTTGGCGGCGTCGCCGCGGTCGAGAAGGCGGCGAAGGACGGCGGCACCGAGGTGAAAGTACCCTTCACGCCGGGCCGCATGGACGCTTCGCAGGAGCAGACGGACGTCGCCTCCTTCGCCGCGCTGGAGCCGAAGGTAGACGGCTTCCGCAACTATGCCCGCGGCAGGTTGCCGATGTCGGTCGAAGCGATGCTGGTCGACCGCGCCCAGTTGCTGACGCTGACCGCGCCGGAGATGACGGTACTTGTCGGCGGCTTGCGCGTGCTCGGTGCCAATGCCGGCGGTTCCAAGCATGGCGTCTTCACCGACAGGCCTGGCCAGCTCACCAACGACTTCTTCGTCAACCTGCTCTCGATGGCGACCGTCTGGGATCCGGCGGCCGGGTCAGAGCCGGGCTCGGACGAGGTTTACGAAGCGCGCGACCGCAAGACCAAGGAGGTCAAGTGGACCGGCACCCGCGCCGACCTGATCTTCGGCTCGCACGCGCAGCTGCGTGCGCTCTCCGAAGTCTACGCCTCGGCCGACGCCAAGGCCAAGTTCGTCAAGGATTTCGTCAAGGCGTGGACGAAGGTGATGAACGCCGACCGCTTCGACATCGCGAGATAAGGTCGTACCTCCCAAGCAAAAAAGGCGCGGGTCATGCCCGCGCCTTTTACTTTATCGAACTGCGGTCAGTCTTTTTCGAAGACGCCGGCCTTGGCGACGACGCCGGCAATCGCGCCGCCGACCAGCGGCGCGACGATGAACAGCCAGAGCTGGCTGAGCGCAGCGCCGCCCGAAAACAGCGCCGGGCCGATCGAGCGCGCCGGATTGACCGAGGTGCCGGTCACCGGGATCATGGCGAAGTGGATGCCCGCCAGCGTCAGTCCGATGGCCAGGCCGGCAAAGACGGTGGTGTGCTTGGCGTTGGTGACGCCGAGGATCACGGTGACGAAGGTGAAGGTGCCGATCAGCTCCCACAGGAAGGCTGAGCTCATGCCCCATTTCGTTTCGTCCCAGCCATTCGCGCCGAAGCCGCCGGTGTGGCCGCCGACCTGGCCGGAAACGATGATCCACAGCGCCAGCGAGGCGATGATGGCGCCGATGATCTGCGCGATCCAGTAGGGGACGACGTCCTTGGCCGGCATCCGCCCCGCCAGGAACACGCCGAGCGTCACCGCCGGATTGAGATGCGCGCCCGAGATCGGGCCGATCGCATAGGCCGCGGCGATCAGGCCGATGCCGAACGCTAGGCCGATGCCTTCCTGTCCGAGCGGCAGCGCGCCGCCGAAGCCGCCCGTGACCACGGAGGCGGTGCCGATGAACACCAACAAAAACGTGCCGAGAACTTCTGCCAGATAAGTCTTCATTGTCCTCTCCTCATAGGATCCGTCGAAACCGCGTTTCCTGCGTCGCGAATCACTACCGGAAGAGTATTCCTGCCGGAAACACTTGAAAAGCTTGGAGGTTAAGCCGGTTTGCTTTCTTGCAGGCGTCAATCAAAAACATTAGAAGTCTTTCATGTTCTGATCGATTGTTCTTGTTTCCTGACTCGGGCTCCCACCAACGGAAAAATCGTTCGGCCAAATGGGCCGGTCTTGAAACGCCATTTCATCGGCAAACCGAACGGAACTGTTTCAATCCTGGCCGGAAAGGCTTTATGAGCGGGCTGGAACCGATTTGTAACAGCTACGGAAAACGGGATGCGACTGGGCGGAAGGCTGGCGGCGGCCATAGAGGTTCTTGAAGACATCGGCCGGCGCCACCGGCCGGTGGCCGACGCCCTGCGCGACTGGGGCCTGTCGCATCGCTTCGCCGGCGGCGGCGATCGCGCCGCGATCGGCAACATCGTTTATGATGCGCTGCGCCGCAAACGCTCAGCCGGCTGGCTGTTCGGCGAGGACACGCCGCGCGCCATCGGCTTCGGCGCGCTTCTGTTGGAGTGGGGGCAGACGGCGCAGTCGCTCAACGACGCGCTGGACGGCGACAAATTCGCGCCGCCGCTGCTCAGCGCGTCCGAGCTGAAGGCAGCCGCCAGCCGTAGTCTGGCCGACGCGCCCGATGCTGTGCGGGCCGATATCCCGGACTGGTGCGCGCCGTTGCTCGATCAAGCCTATGGCGACGCCTGGGTCGAAGAAGGCGCCGCTCTGGCGCAGCGCCCGCCGCTGGATCTCAGGGTCAACACGCTCCAGGCCGATCGCGCCAAGGTGCTGGCCGAGCTCCAGGGCACTGGTGCCGCGCCAACGGCGATCGCGCCGCACGGCATCCGCATCCCGCCGATCGACGGCGACGGCCGGCATCCGAACGTCCAGGCCGAGCCTGCCTTCCAGAAAGGCTGGTTCGAAGTGCAGGACGAGGGTTCGCAGCTTGCCGCCGCGCTTGCCGGCGCCGCGCCCGGCATGCAGGTGCTCGATTATTGCGCCGGCGCCGGCGGCAAGACGCTGGCGCTGTCGGCCGAGATGGACAATCGGGGCCAGCTCTTCGCCCATGACGCGGAGAAGGTGCGGCTGGCGCCGATCTTCGAGCGCATCCGCCGCTCACACAACCGCAACGTCCAGGTCGTCAGCAAGCCCGCGGAGCTTGCGCCGCTCACCAACCATATGGACATCGTGCTGATCGACGCGCCCTGCACCGGCAGCGGTACCTGGCGGCGGCGGCCCGACGCCAAATGGCGTTTGACGGAAAGGCAGCTCGATGCCCGCAAGGCAGAGCAGCAGGCGATCCTCGACACCGCGCAAGCCTTCGTCAAGCCGGGCGGCCTGCTGGTCTACATCACCTGTTCGGTGTTCGACGCCGAGAACGGCGAGCAGGTCGCCGCGTTCCGCGCACGCCATGAAGGCTTCGCGCCGGTCGATCATCGCCAGCTCTGGGACAGCCGCTTCCCGGACCATGAAGGGGCCGCGCGCATTGCCGATAGCGGCGGCATCTCGCTGTCGCCGGCGCTCAGCGGCACCGATGGGTTCTATCTCCACGCCTTGCGCAGGACTGCTTCTTGAAGACAGCCGGCTTTTGTTGCGCTGCAGCATAAAAGATTGCCTGTCTTGCCTGGCTCTGCAATAAACTTCGCCAGCAATGTGAGGCAAAAGCGCCATGGCGGCAGCCAAGATCGTACCCGCTCCGGATTTCGAGGAACGCGTCAGGGCGTCCTTTGCCCGCCAGGAGGCGATGGCGACGATCGGCGCCGAACTGACGCTGGTGACGCCCGGCATCATCGAGATCGAGATGCCGTATTCCGCCTCGCTGACCCAGCAGCACGGTTTCCTGCATGCCGGCGTCATCTCCACCGCGTTGGACTCCGCCTGCGGTTACGCGGCCTTTTCGCTGATGCCGGAGAATTCGGGCGTGCTGACCATCGAGTTCAAGGTGAACCTGCTCGCGCCGGGCAGGGGCGAGCGGTTCCTGTTCCGCGGCTCCGTGACCAAACCCGGTCGCACCATCATCGTCGCCGACGGCCAGGCCTACGCCTTCGCCGCCGACGGCGAGGCCAAGCTGATCGCCACCATGACCGGCACGATGATGACGGTGGTCGGCCGCGACGGGATAGAGGGGTGAGGAGCGGTCCACGCAGCGGTCGAAAAGCCCCCAAATGGGCTTTTCGAGCGACGAACGCCCGGAGCCATAGTGAAGGGCAGGCGGCGAGAGCACGGTGTCCCTTTCGCGTCGTCGTAGCAAATAGGGGTAAAGCTTCATGACTGTCGAAGTGTCACGCCTGTCGCAAAAATCCGTTCTCTTCGTCATGGCGGCTGAGGCCGAATACGGCCCACACCTGAAAAACCTGTTCACGCCGCTGATGACCGGGGTCGGTCCGGTCGAGGCCGGGGTCAGGCTGGGCGCCGAGCTCGCGGCGTTGAAGGCTGAAGGCGCGCTTCCGGACCTGGTCGTCTCGCTGGGCTCGGCCGGCAGCCGCAGGCTGGAGCAGACCGAGATCTACCAGGCCGTGTCGGTGAGCTATCGCGACATGGATGCTTCGCCGCTCGGCTTCGAGAAGGGCACGACGCCTTTCCTCGAACTGCCGGTGTCGGTGCCGCTGCCCTTCGTCATTCCAGGCATCAAGACCGCCACGCTCTCGACCGGCGGCGCGATCGTCTCCGGCGTTGCCTATGACACCATCGAGGCCGACATGGTCGACATGGAGACCTTTGCCTGCCTGCGTGCCTGCCAGCTGTTCGGTTTGCCGCTGATTGGGCTCCGCGGCATTTCCGACGGCGCGGCCGATCTCAGGCACGTCAACGACTGGACGGAATATCTGCACGTCATCGACGAGAAGCTCGCCGCGGCCGTCGCCCTGCTGGAACAGGCGATCGGCGGCGGCCTGCTTGGTGGCTGACTGCCGGTTGGATCAGGCAGCAAGGCGTTGCGGATCGCCGAAATCGATGCGTGAAATGCGTCCACGGGAGGCGCCTGTCGCATCGATATAGTCGATTGCCCCCGCTGTATGATCGAGTTTCCACGCGCCGGCGGGGCCGTTTTTCCATTCGACCTTGTAGCCGTCGTCAAGCAGCGTCCAGGTCCCGTGAAAGCGCGTGCCATCCGGCAGGAGCATGTGCGCCCGATCGTCGGTTTCATAGTGGATGAAGGCGTTCTTGCCGCCCATGTCGATGACATGCGTGGTTCCGACCATGATAATGGCCAGCGTGTCCCTGTTCAGTATCGTCATTGTTCCTGTCCGCGGGGTTTGCGTTTCTCGAATGGCCTCGACGCCAAGAATATCGTCAAGTATCTTGACTATACGGAGTTCGAACTAAATGGTCAAGGAGCTTGACGAAAAAACTGACGGGTTGCCCAATCACGTCGGTTGGCGGCTGTGGCAGGCGAGCCGTGCCTGGCAGGCGGAATTCGCCGCTGCCATGCGGGCCGCCGGCCACGCTTGGTTCAGCGAAGCGCGCGCCGGCCTGCTTGGACACATCCCGCGCAACGGCACGCGCCAGTCGGCATTGATCGAGCGCGCGGCGACCTCCAAGCAAGCGGTTCAGCAATTGCTCGACGGGCTCGAGGCGGAAGGCGTGCTGGAGCGATTGCCCGATCCACGGGACGGGCGCGGCAAGCTCGTGCGCTATACGCGCAAAGGCCTGGATGCCTTGCGCGACGGCGATCGCATCAAGCTTCAGATCGAACGCAGCTATATCGATCGCATCGGCGAGCAGCGGTTCGCGGCGCTGATGGACGCCTTGCGCTCACTTGACGCCGGGCAGGGCGATGCATCGGGAGAAGCACCAGCATCGAAGTGAACGGCGCGACCGCGCCAACCCATTGCGCCGACTCGTTTCTTTCTCTAAAGGCTCGCCATGACGACGACAGCCAATCATCCCGACACCGTTCTGATTGTCGATTTCGGCAGCCAGTTCACGCAACTCATCGCCCGCCGCATCCGCGAGGCCGGCGTCTTTTCCGAGATCGTGCCGTTCCAATCGGCCGAAGCGGCCTTCAAGCGCATCAAGCCCAAAGCGGTGATCCTGTCGGGCGGCCCGGCCTCGACCACCGATATCGGCAGCCCGCGTGCGCCGCAGATCGTCTTCGACGCCGGCGTGCCGGTGCTCGGCATCTGCTACGGCCAGATGGCGCTCTGCGTGCAGATGGGCGGCGTCGCCGAAAGCTCAAACCACCGCGAATTCGGCCGCGCCTTCGTCGAGATCGAGAAGGAGAGCCCGCTGTTCGAAGGCCTGTGGGCGCCTGGCCAGCGCCACCAGGTGTGGATGAGTCACGGCGACCGGGTCATCGAGTTGCCGCCGGGCTTCAAGGTGCTCGGAAAATCGGAAAGCTCGCCCTTCGCCATCTTCGGCGATATCGAGCGCAAGATGTACGGCATCATGTTCCACCCGGAAGTGGTGCACACGCCGGACGGCGCCAGGCTACTCCGGAACTTCGTCCACAACATCGCCGGCATCGAGGGCGACTGGACGATGCGCGCCTATCGCGAGCACGCGGTCGAGACGATCCGCAAGCAGGTCGGCAAGGGCAAGGTCATCTGCGCGCTTTCGGGCGGCGTCGACTCCTCCGTCGCGGCGCTTCTCATCCACGAGGCGGTCGGCGACCAGCTGACCTGCATCCTCGTCGACCACGGTCTGATGCGCAAGGACGAGGCCAAGGGCGTCGTGGAGATGTTCCGCCAGCATTACAACCTGCCGCTGATCCTGGTGGACGCGTCCGACCGCTTCATTTCGGCGCTGGAAGGCGAGGCCGACCCCGAAAAGAAGCGCAAGACCATCGGCCGGCTGTTCATCGAGGTGTTCGAGGAAGAGGCGAAGAAGCTCGGCGGCGCCGATTTCCTGGCCCAGGGCACGCTGTATCCCGATGTCATCGAAAGCGTCTCCTTCTCCGGCGGTCCGTCGGTGACGATCAAGTCGCACCACAATGTCGGCGGCTTGCCCGAGCGCATGAACATGCAGCTGGTCGAGCCGCTGCGCGAATTGTTCAAGGATGAGGTGAGGGCGCTCGGCAAGGAGCTCGGCCTCCCCGAAAGCTTCATCGGCCGCCATCCCTTCCCCGGCCCAGGTCTTGCCATCCGTTGCCCGGGCGGCATCACGCGCGAAAAACTGGAGATCTTGCGCGAGGCCGACGCCATCTATCTCGACGAGATCCGCAAGGCCGGCCTCTACGACGCCATCTGGCAGGCCTTCGCGGTGCTGCTCCCGGTGCAGACGGTCGGCGTGATGGGCGACGGCCGCACCTATGAATTCGTCTGCGCATTGCGCGCCGTCACCTCGGTCGACGGCATGACGGCCGATTTCTACCACTACGACATGAACTTCCTCGCCGCCGCCGCCACCCGCATCATCAACGAGGTGCGCGGCATCAACCGCGTCGTCTACGACGTGACGTCGAAGCCGCCCGGGACGATCGAGTGGGAGTGAAGGGGATCGCCATGAAGTAGGCATGGGATAGGAGGATGTATAAGCAATTGGAGACCAGCGACAGATAGAAATCGAGCGACGCTGCTCCGCAGGCGGTAGAAGCCCAGGTCGTGTCCTCATCAGCCGACTGGCGGACTGTTGGCCGTGATCGCCAAGGAACCACATTCCTATCGGCCAGTTCACTTTCTTTGGTGAAAGGAGCACGGGCCATGGCATCCATCCGATACATTGTGACAGACGTTGACAGTTCGGTCGCGTTTTATCGCGATAACCTCGAGTTCGAGGTTGACATGCACAACCCTGGCAAGTTCGCAGCGCTCATTCGCGATGATCTCACGCTTTACCTTAGCGCTCCGGGGGCAGGCAGTGGAGGAACTGCTGGCGGCAAACCAGAACCTGGCGGGTGGAACCGATTTATGATCGTCACGGAGGACATAGATGTCGTCGTCGGCCGGTTCAACGATGCAGGCGTCAAATTCAAAGGAGAAATCAGCGAGGCGGGAGCTGGTCGCGCCAGACTTCTGGAAGATCCGTCGGGCAATCTGGTTGAGCTGTTTGAGTTCAAGAAGAAATGAGTGCGCGCAGATCGTCAACAACGACGTTCATGTTCATGCGCTTCGCAAGTCCGAGCGAATGTAGCTAAGGGATCTGCCCGGCTGGCATTGAAGTGCGTGACCGCCTTGATGCCACAGTCGCTGAAACCAAGCAGACAAGCAATCCGAGCCCTCGCGCTGCGCGACCGCTCATAGCGCCACGAGATCCGCTCGCGGCCGGTGATCCTAGAGCAATTCCAGGAAAAGTGTGAGCGGTTTTCCGTTCGGAATTGCGTAAAAAACAAAGAGATAGGGCGTTTCGCCGTTTCCGTGAAACGGTGAAGCGCACTAGCGACCGGCCCATTCGCGCCCGCCCTCAGAATCGGAAGGCGCAGTCGAGGAACATTCTTCTCCCCGCGCTATTCGGGAGAAGTTTCTCGGGACAACGACATGTCGATACTGGGCTGGATTCTCGGCCGGCGCCTGGCAAATCAGGAACAGTCGCAACGCAAGATCGGCGTGTTCGAGGGCGTGCCGGCAATGGGCCTCGATGGGCTGGGTTCGTCGGCCTATGGGCCAGAAGCGGCGCTCACGATCCTGATCCCGCTCGGCGCGGCGGGTCTCGGCTATATCGGTCCGATCATGGGCGCCATAGTCGGTTTGCTCGCGGTCCTTTATCTTTCCTACCGCCAGACCATCGCCGCTTACCCCGGCAATGGCGGCGCTTATATCGTCTCGCGCGAAAATCTTGGCCGCAATGCCAGCCTGCTTGCCGCCGCCGCGCTGATGGTCGACTACGTGCTCAATGTCGCCGTAGGCATCTCTGCCGGCGTCGGCGCGCTGGTGTCGGCGCTGCCTTCGCTGCATGCCTACACGCTTTGGATCTGCCTCGGGATCCTGCTTTTGGTAACCGTCGTCAACCTGCGCGGCACGCTCGATGCCGGCCGGTTGTTTGCCCTGCCGACCTATCTGTTCGTTGCGAGCTTCCTGGCGATCCTGGCGATCGGCGTCTCGAACACGCTTGCCTCCGGCGGTCAGCCGGTGCCGGCAATTCCACCGCCGCCCCTGCAGCAGCCGTCCGAAACGGTAAGCCTGCTCCTCTTGATGCACGCCTTTGCCAGCGGCTGCACGGCGATGACCGGCGTAGAGGCGGTCAGCAACGGCATGACCGCATTCAAGGATCCGCCCGTCAGGCACGGCCGGCGCACGCTGGCGGCGATCTGTCTGACCCTTGGACTGCTCCTCGGCGGCATCGCCTTCCTGTCGGCACGCTACCGCATCGGTGCGATGGATCAGGAGAAGGACGGCTATCAGAGCGTGCTGTCGCAGCTTGCGCATGCCGTCGTTGGCGACGGGGTCTTCTACTATGTCGCCATCGGTAGCCTGCTTTGCGTGCTGGCGCTTTCGGCCAATACAAGCTTCGTCGATTTCCCCCGCCTTTGCCGCATGGTGGCGGAAGACGGATATCTTCCCAAGCCCTTCGCCATGGTTGGCCGCCGGCTCGTTTTCTCCATCGGCATCCTTTACCTCGCCTCGTCGACGGGACTGCTGCTGGTCGTGTTCGGCGGCATCACCGACCATCTGATCCCGCTTTTCGCCATCGGCGCCTTTCTGACCTTCACGCTGTCGCAGACCGGGATGGTGATGCACTGGGTAAGGGCGCTTCGCACAAGCAAAGACACGAGCCGGACGGGCAACCGGATGCATCTGGCGATCAACGCGTTCGGCGGCATAGTCACCGCGCTGGCGCTCATCGTGATCGTCGTCGCCAAATTCAGGGAGGGCGCCTGGATCACGGTGATCGTCATCCCGGTTGTGATCCTCCTGCTGCGGCTGGTGAGGCGCTATTACGACCAGCTCGAGGCAAGTCTGCGCGAGCCCGGGAAAGTCGATTTGAGCAGCACCGAGCCTCCTGTCGTTCTTGTCGTGACCCAGCAATGGAACAGGATGGCGGACAAGGCGCTCAGCTTTGCCTTTCACCTGTCCGAAGATGTCATCGCCGTCCATGTGGCGCGGCTGTCGGGTGAAGAGAGCGACGAAGAGCGCGCAATTCGCGGGAGGTGGTCGCAGGATGTGGAAGCGCCGGCGAGGGCGGCTGGCCTGCGCCCGCCACGCCTGCTTCTCCTCAATGCCGACTACCGGCTGATGTACGAGCCGTTATTGAAGGAGATCAAGGCGCTGCGCGGCGAGTTCGACGGCCGCACCATTGCAGTGCTGCTCCCAGAGGTCGTGCCCCCTAATTGGTGGCAATATATGCTGCATACGCAGCGCGCTCGCCGATTGCACGCCAAACTGCTCGAGTTCGGCGGATCGGACATCGTGATCATTTCCATGCCTTGGTATATCGAGGAACCGAAGATCGAGGCGGCCCGTTGAATGTTGCCGCTCCCTTCGATCACGCCACCTCACCAAAAGTTTGGCCGAGCGATGGAAAACAGGAACGTTCCGATTTCTCAAACATTCTCCCTAGTCTGCACTGCGTAATTCCTACTTGCTGGGGCCGGAACATTGTCATTCAGAGAGCATAATCTGCCGAACCCCAGCACCGAGGAGATCTCCATCGTCAACCTCATTCCTGCCTTGCGGGCTTTTGCGCGAACCTTCTGTCGCGTGCCCGACGATGCCGACGATCTTGTGCAGGAAACGTTGACCAAGGGGCTCTCCAACCTGGACAAATTCGAGCCCGGCACGCGCCTGAAGTCCTGGCTCTTCACAATCATGCGCAACACGCACTACACGCGTGTCAAAGCGGCGGCCAGGGAGGCCCCCGGGCTGCTCGACTGCGCCTCCAGCCGGCCGATTTCGGAACCGTCCCAGGATTGGTCCGTGCAAAGCAGGGAAGTGCATCAAGCCATCCAGAAGCTGCCGTCCCATCAGCGTGAGGTCTTGATGCTGATCGGCGTACTGGGCGTAAGCTACGAAGAAACCGCGCAAATATGCGGTTGCGCTGTCGGCACCGTCAAAAGCCGCCTCAACCGCGCCCGTGCCGGCGTTCTGGAATTCCTCGGAGAAAGCTCGCCGCAAGCGCTGATCGAGCCACGACGTCAACTTTCGGACAACCATTGGGATACAGAGGGCGCGAGGCGCTAAGCCCGGCCAAATCCTACCGGCGCTGGGCTGCCGTCATGACTTTGGCCTCTCTCATCAACGAGGCCCAATTCAGGCCGAGCAGAGAAACAAGTTCAAGCGCTTGCGCTTCGGTGATGCCCGTCTGCGCGACCAGACGCCGAACGAGTTCGTCCACTTCCGGAGTTCTGCCAGCCATCGGGATGATCCCCAATCGGCTACAACGACTAACTTATGTTAAGGTTCCACCGATCACGCGACGGCGGGCGATATCGATGCCTTCCCGACTCCAAGGAATGCCGCATCCTTGCTGGTGACATCTTCAACCGCGCTCACCCGTTATGTCGCCTTTGCGCTTTTCGATCAGAGCGTTCTGCAGTTCGAGTGCAAGCCTTGTCAGCCGGTCAGGGACCTCCTCCCGCTCGATAGCGTTCAGCAGCGATGCGATCTCCTGGTCCAAGCTCTGGATTACCTGGGCGCAAAGGTCGCGCTGACTCCTGTGAGACATGGCATTCTCTTAACAAACAGAGGCCCCTTCAAATCTCACAGAGGCATAGCCGACCGGCCTATGCAAGGCGCTTGCCGCAGGCTGTGGGGTTTCCGGTCCGTTGTCCCCGGATTTTGCGGCAAGAGGTGATCTGGAAACATCAGCTCAATCCTTGGGAAGGCGGTTCGCAGCGTGATCCTGATACTGATCGGATTTGATCCGGTTGCCGTCCAGACCTCGTTGCTCGGTGTGCTGCTTCTTGTCCCGGTTGGACAGCACGTCGTTCTCGCCGACCATGTCCTTTGCAAGCGTCGTCTTGGCTCCGGTTCCGGAACCCTTGCCCTGGCTGCCGCGGCCCATCTGTTTCTTACCGCCGGATGCCATCTGCTTCTCCCTGTTCTGCTGGCCTGGAACTGTTCGGTGACCGAACTGCCGCCGGTGCGTTATGTTCCGCCGTCACGACGGACAAGAAAGACCATGCCGTCCCAACTGCCGAACGGCATTTCGCCGTCGACCACGAGGTCCATGCCGCATGCATGAGAAAGACGGCTGATGTCGCCGGAATCGATGCCCGGCGATGTCCGATAGGAATAGTTGAGGATCGCTGCCATTCCTCCCCGCCGCAGCACGCGCGCGATCTCGATGAAATGCCGCTCGGCAACCCCGGCGAGCACCAGGTAAGGAAAACTGTCCAGGGCCAGCACGCCATCAAAGCTTGCATCGGCGAAATCACCGAGATCAAGGCCTGAGGTCAGGTGAAATTCCACATTGGCAAGGCCGGCGCATCGCCGGCGCGCGATTTCGATCATTCGCGACGAGATATCGATGCCGACGACATATCCTGCGTGGGTGCCGAGCGCATGTTCGAGACGCCCGATGCCGCAGCCGATGTCGAGTATGTGCTTATGGGCACCAACGAAGCCCTGCTGTTCCAGCCATGCTACAATCTCGGCGGTGGTAGTCGACAGCCTGTGCTCGTCGCCAAGCGAGGACAACTGGACGCTGGCCGCGGGAGATATGGCGGCCGCCCGATCGAAGCTGCCGGCCAGCCTTTTGACGGTTATGGCGGTCGGTTCGCTATCCGGCCGGTCATGCGACACGCAGGCAGCCGCTCTGCGGACCTTGTCGAAGGCGTCCGCCTTGCCACGAAGCATCGTGGCGACCTCCTCCAGCCAGCATCGCCGGAGAGCATGGCTTGGACGCATGTCCAGCGCGATATCCGCCAGTTGCGCCGCGCTGGTCGTCTTCTCGGTATAAACGGCCAATCTGGCCAGCGCGTTGTCGACGGAAAGGCCGTCCGTCATGCAATCCTCGAGCAGGCGCCTGGCAATCGCGCCGGGTTGGCTCGCGATGTTCACGGCGAGGCGCTCCTGGTCCAGACCTTCCGCGCCGTCCAGCGGTCCTTCGCGCCCCAGCCATATTTGTAACCTTCCCTGCCGCGCAGGAAATCGAACTCGAGCGCGCCCTCGCTGGCGGCTCCGGTGATGGCATGCCCGATCAGAATCGCGCCGGGGCTTTCGTCGGCATAGGCCGGATCGAAACCGCCAAGATAGGCATAGGCCCGGTCGCGGTGATGAAAACCGTAATAGGCGCCGACGACGGCATCGTCGATCTGGATCGTCAAGCATCGCGCCATGCCGTTATCGGCAAGCCGCGGCAGGGCCTGGCGATGAAATTCCACAGCCGTGTCGGACAGGACGCCACCGCCATGGCCGGTCCAGCGCGCGCCATGCAGTCGGATGAGCCTGTCGAGAAATGTCTGCGGATCGGATTCGCCGCGGCTGACAATGACGGCTCCTCTTCGCCGGGCAGCTCTCTCGGCGCGGCGCAACTGACGCCTCCGTCTCGCGGGAACCGAGCGGGCCAGAGTCCGATCGCCGTCGAGCAACAGCACAGGACAGGCCGCGTGCGCCATCGACCGGCGCTCTTCGGCATTCGGCAGCTCAAGGCTCAGCGATATGGCGTCGGCCGAGAGATCGGGCAGGATCCACTGCGACCATTCCAGCGACAGCGCCGCTTCGGCTATGGCGGCCTCGGTCTCCGCCTCCAGTTCCGGCGCGCACAAAATGTCGAGATAGTCGCTCAGCGAAATTCCGATGGGGAGCAGGCGCTGACCGCCATCATGCCTTTCGATATAGAGCGGCGCCAGTCCGGCGAGTTTGTCTCCGCTCCACACGGCAATTGCCGTGAGATCGCCCGGCGCGAATGTACGCCACCAGGGGATGAGCCAGGCAGGAGACTGGAACGGCGTGGCCGAGATGCTCCGCCCCCAGAGTTGCCACCAGCACGGCTCGAGGTCCTCGAGCGTCCCTGGATCGCGAATGATCTCGGTGCGCAGACCGCCCATCAGGCGATTCCCAGCAAGGTGCGGCGGGTGCCAAGCTTGGCCAGCGCTTCGTAAGCATCCATGTAGGATGTGACCATGCGTTCAAGCGAGAAGCGGCGGCGCGCCTCTGCCCGGCAGGTCTCATGGTCCAGCGCTCCAGAATGGACGATGGCCTTAGCCATCTCCTCGATTTCATTGACCAGAAATCCGGTTCTGCCATGCTGGACGACGTCGGGAAGGGCGCCATTCGGGAAAGCGACGACCGGCGTGCCGCAGGCAAGCGCCTCCATCGCGACAAGCGAGCTTGTTTCGGCGGCAAGGCTGGGGACGACCAGGCAGCGGGCGGCGTTGAGCAGCCGCCGTTTGGCGCGGAACCCCAGCGGCCCGAGGAAACGCCGCTGCCGATCGAGGCGAGGACGGACCTCGTCGGCGAAATAGCGCAAATGGGTCTCATAGGGATAGACCTGGCCGGCGATCGCCAGGGGAGTGCCGGCGCGCTTGGCCGCCTCGATCGCGAGATGGATGCCCTTTTCGGGACAGATGCGGCTGAGCACCAAAGCGAAATTGCGCCGCAACCGGGGCTCGTTCAGCGCATCGATATCGACGCCGTTTGGAATAGGCTTCGCAAGCCTAGACCCTGCCGGCGCCGTCCTGTGCTGCGCCTCTGAGACCGCGTGCAGCCACAGCTCCTCGCGCGCCGGAGCAAGCACTTCGGAAGGATACCAGCCCAGCGGCAGGTGCAACGTCACCAAGGTTGGGCCGTCGGTAGGCAGATAGGCGTCGAAGTCGATACCGTGGAGGTGAACGACGTCGATAGGCCAGCGCGCCCGGGCGGCCGCGATCGCGTCGCGATGCGCCTGCTGGGCCCGGTCCTTCGCCGCCTTGTCGAGCACGCCTGCTTCGGCCGGTGTTTCGACCAGGACGCCGGCCGTCTTTGACCCATGGCAGGCGACGACAACCGACCGGTGGCCTTTCTCAACCAGCGCCCGGTCCAGCGCCGACAGCACCTGCTCGGCGCCGCCGACCGCATCCGGCCCGACAGGCGCGAGGGGGTAGGCGACGTTGAGGACAGTCAGTGTCATCGCCGATCGAGCCGGAATTCACCATGCCGCCGACACGCGCCGCGTTCGTGTCATGTCGTCGCTGATCGCAGGAGCGTAGCGGCGGATCATCGCGGCGCAGAATTCGGCGAATTCCTCGGGCACCTGCGGCGGACTTGTGTGGTGGGGCTGGAGACCGCGATGTTCGGGCGTGAAGCAGAAGGTCACCGTGACGTTGAAGTCGGCGAGCGCTTCCATCTGGCGATCGAACCAGTCCAGCGCGTTCGGCCGGAAGCTGTCCGCCCAAGACAGGCCAGTGCGCAGGTGCGTCACGCCCAGTCGGTGCATCCAGGCTACGGCATCATCCAGCCGATGGTCCTCGAAATGGAACCACTGTACCAAGCCCATTTGCGGGGTGTGGCGCACGAACTCCTCGAGCGCCGGCTTGGGCGTGCCGTCCTCGCGCAGCAGGCCCATGTAGAAGTGCCTGTAATAGGACGAGCCTTCCGCCTCGCGATGGCGCGTCGTCGCCTCCCATGAACGCGGCAGATCATAGAGGCTGTACCACTGCACCTGCGGCGCGATATCGAGCAGCAGCTCGGCAGTGCGGCGCAGGCCCCAGAGCTGGATCTCCTCGGCGCCGAAAGTCGAGACGCCGACTTCGCTGACCCAGATCGGCAGATCGGTGACAGCGGCAATCTCGCCGAGCTTCTGCGGCCACTCATGAATCTGCCAAAGGTTCCAATCGAGCGGGAAGCCATGCACCGCGACGGCGTCGACATGGTCGAGCACGCCGAAATCCTTCATGCGCGTCATGAAGCCGGCATCGATCGGCGAAATACCGCCCAGCACCTTTGTGACGGCCGGGTTTTCCCGGTCGATCGCATCGGCGGCCAGGATTGCCATCGAGGCAAAACGGCTCCAGTCCGGATCGAGCTCGGGATCCCAATGCGATTTGTTGTTGGGCTCGTTCCAGATCATCGCGGCTTCAATCATCGGCCTCTCCTTTCGCGGGATAGACGGCGGCGCCGTCGGCCGGATTGCCGGCCGCACGGCAGAAATAGACCTCGTCCTCGGGGTGGAGCACGATTTCGAAGCCGGCGCTGCGCAGCATCGCTTCGGTGCAGGCGCGGTTTGGAATCCACCAGTTGGTCGGGTCGTCCGCATAGCGATGTTCGATGAAGTGCAGTTTCGGAAATTCAGGTTGATCGAAGAGGTCGCGTGTCCAGAAATGGTAGTTCTGTTCGAGCGGCAGGACGTCCCCGCTGCCCCTCTGCATCGACTGGAAGATCATCAGGTCGCCTGCGACATGCGCGCGGATCAGGTCGAGCGCCAGCAGCGGATGGCGCAGGTGGTAGAGCACACCCATGAACAGCACGATGTCGAAGCGCTCGCCAAGCGCCCCGACGTCGTAGACGGACATTTCCCGGAATTCGATATCGCAGTCGGCGATCTCGGCGGCGAAGCGCGCCTGGGCGAGGTAGGCCTGGTCGAAATCGATGCCGAGCACGCGATCGGCGCCGCGCTTCTTCATCTCGATCGAATAGAAACCGGCGTTGCAGCCGATATCGAGCACGGACATTCCCGAAAGGTCAGCCGGAATGGCATCCGCGAATTTGCGCCATTTGATCAGCGGATAGTTGCCGAGGAAATGATCCGGCGCGGTTTCCACGCCCGCAAGCTCCATATTGTGGAACCACGGTCCCAGTGCGTCGATGCGGCGGCGTATTTCCGTGCTGGAATGCAGCATGGCTAAGCTCCTTCGCCTGGAAGGGTTGGCACCGTTGAGAGATCTTGCGATGCGAGCATCGGCGGGGTCTCATCTTCAACGACATCGTTGCTTTCGAGCAGCCTGAGCGCCGTGCGATATCCATCGAAAGTGCCGACATCGACATAGGCCGTTCCGGCCTTGACGCCGTAAGCCTCGCCTCCGGCTGCGAGATAGGCGTTGATCAGCGTGCCGAAATACTCGTCGAAGCCGTCGCGCTGGCGCCACAATGCCGCGAGCTGGTGGAAGATACGGCCAGGCATCTTGAAGGCGCCCCAGACCCAGTTTGTTGCGGCATCAGCTTGCTTGACCTGGATTCGCTCGACACGTCCGCTCTGATCCAGGACGACGGCGTCGAACAGTTCCGGGCGATCGACCGGAAACATCAGAAAGGACAGCCGGTCGTCGGCCAGCCGGCAGAAGCCGTCCTCGGGGAACCAGATCGTGTCCGGCAGGCCGATCAGGACCGTTTCTTCCGGCGTGACCAGCGGCTCGGCACGGAAGATCGCATCGCACAGTCCGATCGGGGAGGGCTGCGCGACGAAGATTGCTGCGGCGGTGTCATAGCCCGCGGCATAATATTCGAGAATGTCCGACTTGCCGGAACCGATGATGAAGCAGATGCGGTCGACGCCGTTTCGGACCATCCGCCGCACCAGATATTCGCTCACCGCGCAGGGGCGCTCGGTCTGCCCGTCCAGCCGGCTGCCGACCGGCAGCAGCTCCTTGGAAAAACCCAGCGGCTGAATGCGGCTGCCGCGGCCCGCGGCAGGCACGATCCCCAACATCAGACGGCTTCCTCCATTGCTCCACCTGCCATGGACGCGGCGGCGTTCAAGATGCGATCGAGTTCGGCGGCGCGGTGCGCGGACGTGTGCTCGTCGAGGACGCGTTCACGGGCGCGGCGGCCAAGCGTCTCGATTTCGTTGTCCGACAGGCCAAGCGCGGCGACGACATCGCCGGTAGTGTGTGCCAACAGAATCTCGCTGCCGGGCGTGAAGAAGCTGTCGAGGCCGGCCCAATCGTCGGAGATGATCGCGGCGCCGCAGGCGGCTGCCTCGAACAGCCGGCCTGACGGGCACCAGCCCTTGCGCGCCATCGCCTCGCGGGTGACGTTCAGCGTCAGGCGCGAGGAGGAAAAGAAGGCGGGGTGATCCGCCGGCGGCAGGTGCCTGACGAAGAAGATATTGCCGCTCCATGGAAAGTCCGCTGGATATTGTGCGCCGCCGATGATGAAGCGGCGGTTCGGCAGTTGGGCCGCTGGAGCTACGAGCAGTCTTTCCACGGCCGCCTGCCGGTCCTCGGCATAGGTTCCGAGATAGGAGAGATCGCCGGCGAACTCGGACCGCGGCCGGGCCGGCTGGTGCCGGTTGGGGTCGACATGTCCGTATAGCGGCAGGACATGGCGCACGCCGAGAATACCCTTCAGCGCATCGATCGCCGATCCTCCGGTATAGCTCAGGATCAGGTCGAAATCGCGCAGGCCATCCGGCTCGAAATAGGCAGGATAGTCACCTTGCTCGATTCTCGCCAGCGTTACCGGTGTATCGAGATCGTAGAACACCTTCAGCCCGCGGCAGCTCTCGTTGGCGAGCCGCGAGGCCCTCACGGCGTCCGGACAATAAGAGGTGACTATGACCACGTCGGCCTGCCGTATCGCGGCCTCAGCCTCATGGCGGATACTCTCCCAGTCCGGGTAGAGAATGATGTTGCAAGCATCGAGCCGGTCGAGGTCCCTGGCACCGGCGTAATAGGGCGTGTCGCGCTCGAAGAAGCTGATCGACCAGCCAAATGGGGCCAGAGCGCCTATCAGCCCGCGCCAGAGCGTGGCATGGCCGTTGCCCCATGAGGACGTGACGGTGAGACCGAATATGACCATGCGCATCGCCGGCCGCTCCGTCAGGGGAGTTCGTTGAGGCGGATGAGCTTGGAACCCCAGTCGCCATGAACGACTGTGGTGACCGAGGCCGGCGCGATATCGAAGCGGAAGCAGTCGCCGAGCTGCAGGCCGAGAATCGCGCAGACGGCCGCCTTGATGACGTCGGCGTGGCTGATAAGGGCGATGCACTGACCCTGCCCATTCTCGCGCAACGCGTCCATCAGGCCGACGATCCTGTGTTGGACGTCCAGCATCGTCTCGCCGCTCGGCGTGCGGGCGCTCTGGCGCTGGTCGTTCCAAAGCCGCCAGCTTGCGTCGCCGTTCAGTTCTTCGAAGGTCTTGCCGGACCACTCGCCGAAGTCGATCTCATCCAGTTCTTTGCAGATCGCGATCTTCTCGACCTCGCAGGCGATCGCGATCGGCTTCGCGGTCTCCAGCGTGCGTTCGCGCGGACTGCTCAAGATGGCGGCGAGCGGCTCGCGCGCCATGCGGCGCGCGAGATGCAGCGCCTGCGCCTGTCCGGCCTCGCCCAGGCGAACGCCATCGAGCCGCCCGGCCAGGTAGCACCCGACATGATCATGAGCCGCGTGGCGGATGAGAAAGAAAGTCGTGGTCATTCGGCGGCATCGAGCAACGGCTCGTCCCCGCCGGCGATGAAGGCCAATGTGCGCAGGCGCGCCTCGGCGTCGGTGAACTGCTGGGGCGGCGACTTCATGAAGTAGCTGCTGGGGCCTGTGAGCGCGCCGGCAATGCCACGGTCGAGGGCCAGCTTTGCGCAGCGGACGGCGTCTATGACCACGCCCGCGGAATTGGGCGAATCCCAGACCTCCAGCTTGAGCTCGGCATTGAGCGGCACGCCGCCGAAGGTGGTGCCTTCGACCCGTATATAGGCCCATTTGCGGTCAGTCAGCCACGGGACATGGTCACTGGGGCCGACATGGATGTTGCCGGCCTCGAGCGGGACATCGATCTGGCTGGTGACGGATTGCGTCTTGGAAATCTTTTTCGATTCCAACCGCTCGCGCTCAAGCATGTTGAGGAAGTCGGTGTTGCCGCCGAAGTTGAGCTGATAGGTGCGATCGATGCGCACGCCGCGCTCCCGGAAGAGATTGGCGAGCAGCCGGTGCACGATTGTTGCGCCGACCTGGCTCTTGATATCGTCGCCGACGAGGGGAAGACCGCGCTCCTCGAAGCGCTGGCGCCATTCCGGCCGCGAGGCGATGAAGACAGGAATGCAATTGACGAAGGCGCAGCCGGCCTCAAGCGCGCATTCGGCATAGAAGCGCGTCGCCTGTTCGGAGCCGACCGGAAGATAGGATATCAGCACCTCGACCCCGCTCCCCCGCAGCCGGCCGGTTACGTCTGCGACCGGTTCATCCGACTCTTCGATCTCGTCCCGGAGATATTTGCCGATGCCGTCGAGTGTTGGGCCGCGCTCCACACGGACGCCGGTCGGCGCGACATCAGCAAAACGGAAGGTGTTGTTGGGCGCGGTGTAGATCGCTTCCGCCACATCGCGCCCAACCTTGTTTTTCGCGACATCGAAGGCGCAGACGACCTCAATGTCGTCGACATGATAGCCGCCGAGGTCGGCATGCATCAGCCCGGGGATCGGCTCGTTGCCGTTGGCGTGGCGATAGTAGGAGAGACCTTGCACAAGAGATGACGCGCAATTGCCCACGCCAACGATGCCGATGCGAACTTTCTTCGATGTCACGAAACCGCTGCCTCTTTGCTGAAGGTAAGTTCCTCGCGCCGAACCGGGAGCGACCTCGAATGTTCCTTCGCGCCGCGAAAAATTGCTGAGCCGGATCTCGGATCAAAGAGGCGCCGCTTCGCGTTGGCGGCCAGACAGCGGGATAGGAGCCGCATGATCGTCTTCGGCGACCACAAGCGAACGCGCAGCGCACAACAGCTGAGGGAAGCTGCCTTGGCCGCAGCGGCAGCACTCGGCGATCTGCCCGCCGGTATCGAACGTCACGCCGCCGTGGTCGATCTTTTCGTCAGCGCCTCCGAACTTGTGCAAGGCCTTGCCGATGCGGAATTCGACACCAGGGGTGCCGATTGCCATTCGTCGACACAGAAGCTGGGGTCGGAAATTCTCGTCGAGTTGTCGGGGGAAGTGCTGCGATCCTGGCGACAAGGATTTGTCCGGAGCGGAGCGCTCGACCCGTTGCTGCTTGCGAAGCTTGCCACCATCGATTGTAGCAGCGAAATTGTTACCGGCCCGGCCGAAGGCTACGCGCTTTATGCGCTATATCCGGAAACCTATCTGCTTGCGGCGCTGCAGTCGGGTCTCGACGCAAACACCTGCGTCATCGGGATCCGCGGCATCGGTCTCGGCCTCGCGGCGATGGTCGCCGCCGCGCTGCATGCGCCGCCGCCCGTCAGTGTGCGGCCGATCGGGCACCCGTTTAGCCGCCACATATGCGCCGCGCCCGAACTCCTCGGCGGCTGGCGCGACAGACCTCATGCCAAATTTGCCATCGTTGATGAAGGTCCGGGCCTCTCCGGCAGTTCCTTTCATGCTGTCGTTGCCTGGCTGCGCCGGCAGGGCATCGACCAGGAGCGCATTCATCTGTTCCCGAGCCACCGCGGCGGGCCGGGCGTGCAAGCTTCGGCAGACATGCAGGCTATTTGGAGCCACTGCTCGCGCCATGTCGCGGATTTCGAAGCGGCCTTCGATGGATGCGTCGCGCCGAACCTTCGCCACTGGGTGGCGAACCTGCTCGGCAAGGCCGATGTCGAACTCTGCGAGATTTCCGGCGGCGAATGGCGCAAGCATATTTCCACGCCACCGGAGCATTGGCCTCCGGTGTTTGCCGGCTTTGAGCGGCGAAAATTCATGGCACGGGCGGGCACGGAGCGTTGGTTGGTCAAGTTCGCCGGTCTCGGCGGGACCGGCCAGCACAAGCTGCACACGGCGAGGTCGGTGCACAGGGCCGGTTTTGGAACGCAGCCCGCCGGACTCTGCCACGGCTTCCTGATCGAGCGTTGGACAGAGGCGGACAGGCTGGATCGGACAGAGCTGGCCAGGGACCTGCTGGTCGAATGGCTTGGACGCTATCTCGGCTGGCGCGCTGCCGCGTTGCAGACCGAAGAGGCCGGCGCGTTGCTGGAGAGGCTTGCAGACATGGCCGTGCAAAACTGCAGGGAAGCCTTGGGGGAAGGGCCGGCCGAAGCATTAAAGGGTTGGTTCGCCCGCCACTCCTCACATCCCTTCCTGCGGAGGATCGAGATCGACGGACGCCTGCACCCGTGGGAATTTCTGGTTAGGCCGGACGGAACCCTGCTCAAGACGGACGCCGTCGACCATTGCCGCTCGCACGACATTGTCGGCTGTCAGGACATAGCCTGGGACATTGCAGGCGCGACGGTGGAATATGAGCTTTCCGCCGCCGAGCTTTCGCGGCTCATCCAAGGCATTGAGGCACAAATGTCGCGTGCCGTCGATCTTTCTTTGGTGGACTACATGGAGCCCTGCTATCTCGCCTTTCAGCTTGGGCTATGGACGATGGCCGGACAGTCGACACATGGCGATGAGCGGGTAAGGGCCACGCGCGCCGCCGACCGCTACGAAACCGGGCTTTCGCGTTTTATCGAGCGCGCGAGGACCTGATCAGTCCAGCCTGCGCAGCATGTCCGCTTCCTGTTCCAGAATTGTGGCCACTTCCTCGCGCTGCAGATGTGTCATCATGAGGCTGACGCAACATTCGAGATAGGTGATGGAGGCTCGCCGCAGGAACGCGGCGGTTTCGGCGGCCGCCATCTGGTCGATGTCCTTGATTGGTCGCTTCGGCTGCACAGTTCTTCTCCATGACGGTTGTCATGTCCAACCGCAATCCCGGTCGGTTGTTCCGCTACGGCGAAAGAAGCCACCGCCTCAGAGCTGAAGGTTCCGAACTTTTCCGGCCTCAGTCCTGTTGACCGGAGCGATGGGCTCCATCGCGAGGTCGTCGAGGCTCGAGAAAAAGGCTATGGTTTGCAGCAGGCCTTGCCTGAGAGGCACCTTGGGCGACCAGCCGAGAAGCGCCCTTGCGCGGCCTATGTCGGGCCGCCGGCGGCGCGGGTCGTCCTGCGGCAAGGGCAGGAATTTCACGGGCGATTTGGTGCCGGTCAGTTCCCGAACCAGCCTTGCCAGTTCGAGGATCGAAAACTCGCCGGGATTGCCCAGATTGACCGGCTGTCGCGGATTGGGATCGACATCCATAAGGCGCCGCAATCCTTCGATCATGTCGCTGACATAGCAGAATGACCGGGTTTGCCGGCCGTCGCCGAATATCGTCAGCGGCCGTTTCTCGATCGCTTGCATGACCAGGTTGGACACGATGCGGCCGTCGGCCGGGTCCATTCTGGGACCATAGGTGTTGAAGATGCGGGCGATGCGAATATCGGCCATCTCGGCCCGCAGATAATCGAAGCAGAGCGTCTCCGCGGTGCGCTTGCCTTCATCATAACAGGCGCGCGGCCCTGTGCAGTTGACGTGGCCGACATAGTCCTCGCGCTGTGGGTGCTGTTCCGGATCGCCGTAGACTTCGCTGGTCGACGCCTGCAGGAAGCGGGCGCCGTTGCTTGCGGCGAGCTCGAGCAGATTGAGCGTTCCGATCACACAGGTGCGCGTGGTGTGGACCGGATCGGCCTGGTAGCGGGGCGGCGATGCCGCGCAGGCCAAGTTGAAAACGCGGTCGACAGTCTCGCCGAGCTCCAGCGGGACGCAAACGTCCTGCTCGATCAGCCGGAACCGGGCTTGGCCGATCAGCGAGCTGACATTCTCCATTCGGCCGGTAAGAAAGTTGTCGACGCATATGACGCGATACCCTTCGTGAAGCAAGGCCTCGCATAAATGCGAACCGAGGAAACCGGCACCGCCGGCGACAAGCGCCGTCTGTGTCTGCTGAACCCTTCTTGATCGCCGCATCTGCAAAGTCTCCTGTCTGCTATTCATGCTGCACTTTCCACGTTCAGATCGATCGCCGCGCGCGCATGGACAGACTGAGTCAAAGCCTGAACGAATTCACGCGCCCGAGCGCCGCCGGTGTGGCTTGCAAGCACCGCCTCGCGTGCCGAACGGGCCATATCGAGTCTGGCCCGCTCCGATTTGGCTGTGAGGATTTCCTGCACGTCGCCGGCACTGGCTGCGGTCTCGATCGTCGATTCCGGGAAGAAGCTATCGAGACCGGGCCAGCGGTCGCTGATGATCGGTGTGCCGCAGGCAGCGGCCTCGAAGAGCCGCACGCTGGGCGACCATCCTGCCGCGATCATCGACGCGCGCGTAAGGTTCAGCGTGTAACGCTGGCGGCTGTAGAAGGCGGCATGTTCGGTGGGCGGCAGGTGCTCGATCCGCTCGACATTGTCCGGCCAGGCGATATCGGACGGATATTGCGAGCCGGCGACGACGAAGCGGCGCTCCGGCAGGCGGCGCGCCGGCTCCAGCAGTAGCGCTTCGAGGGCGAGCTGCCGGTCGGCGCTGTATGTTCCAAGATAGCCGAGATCCCATTCGATCGCGTCTCTGGTGCGATGGTGTCGCTTTGGATCGACCGAGCAGTAGAGCGGCTCCGTTCGGCGGGCGCCGAACTCCGATCTGAGGCGCTGCAACGTCGGTCCGCCGGTGAAGGAGAAGTAGACGTCGAAATAGGGGATCTGCCTACGGGCAAGGTAATCGCAATCGTCCTCGGCAACCCGCGCCAGCGTCACTGGCGTGTCGATGTCGTAAAAGCAGAACTGTCCAGTGCACAGCGAAGCGAGGTCGTCGATGATGGCCCTGCCTTCCGGCACGAAGGAGCCTATCACCACCGCGTCGGCCCGCTGCAACTCCTGCCCATGATTGCGGGGCAGCTCCGAGACTGTCTGGTAGTAGCGCAAGTCGCAGAAATCGGGGTCGCGCAGGTCCCGGTGATGCGCGTACCAGGGCACGTCGCGTTCGAGGAAGGTGACGCGATGGCCGAGCTCGTTGAGCGCGCGCAGCAGTCCCCGGAAAGTCGTCGCGTGGCCGTTGCCCCAGGATGAGGATAACGAAAGTCCGAGGAAAACGATGTCGAGCGGTTTCGTCATTCCGCGGCCTCCATTGCCCGGCGCTCGAAATGCGCCTTGAAGATGTCGTCCACCAGGCGGGCTCTTAGCGTGTAGGTATGCTCGGCCAGAACGCGCCGCAGCGCTGCGGCGCCGATCGCCTTCGCCCGTTTCGGGGTCAGCGTGCGCACGATCTCGGCGACGTCGGCACCGTCCCGCGCGACCAGGATCTCTTCGCCTGGGGTCAGGAACAACTCGACGCCGAGCCACGCATCGGTGATTAGGCATGCGCCCGCGCCCGCCGCTTCGAAGACACGTGTCGCGGGCGAGAACCCGTTGGCCGCCATGCTGTCGCGGCTGATGTTGAGCACCGCCTTCGGCGTCACGTTGAAGGCGTTGTGATCGCGCGTACCGACATGGCCGAGCCACGAAACGTTCGCCGGCAAGGGCTTGTCGCCCCAGCCGGATCCGCCGAGCAGGAAGCGTTGGCTGCCAAGCACACGGGCCGGATCGAGGAAGAAGGCATCGACGCGCGCCTCGCGGTCGGGCAGCCGGTTGCCGAGGAAAGCCAGGTCGCAGGCAAAGCGCGGATTCGCGGCGACCGGATGATGTGTCTCAGGATCGAGCGCGTTGTAGATCGGCACGCATTCCGCGGCGCCGAGCGCGCGATAGTCCCAAACCACGGGATCGCCGCCGCCATAGGTCAGCACAAGGCCGATCCTCTTCAACGCCTCATGCAGCGGGTGCTCGGCATGATTGCGCAACTCGCTTAGGGTCGCCGGCGCGTCGACGTCCCAAAATACGGTCAGCGCATCCGGGCGAGCGTTGTCGAGAACCGCATGCAGCAGCGCCTCGTCCTCGAAACCGACGCCGCTTGCCTTGACCACGACGTCTGCCTGCGCGGCGCGCGAGGCGACCTGCATCAGCGCATGCGCTGTCGGCTCATAGACGACGACGCTGCACCAGTCCGGCGCCTCGATATCGCGATGCTTCTGGCGATCGTAGACATCGGGCTCATAGAAGACGATGTCATAGCCGCGCTTCGACAACGCCTTGAGCAAGCCCCGGTAATAGGTGGCCGCGCCGTTCCAGTAGGACGACAGAAGGCTCGATCCGTAAAAGGCGATCTTCATGCGACGGCCTCCCTTGCAGGTTTGGTTTCAGCGACCCCGCGATTGCCGCATGCGGCGAGGATGTCGAACAACTCGTCGACGCGGTGCCGGCATGTGTGGCGCGCAAGGATGGTTTCCCGACCGGACGCGGCCAGCGCCTCCGCACGCTGACTGTCGTTCAGCACGTCGCGAAGGTGACCCCGCATCTCGGCGCCGTCCCGGGCGAACAGGAAATCCGTGCCGGCACGGAACAGTCCTTCGACATCCGACCATGGCGCCGAGACCAGCGGAATGCCGCAGGCCATCGCCTCGAACATGCGTATGGTCGGAATGCCGGGCAGGCTCTCCCGATAAGGCCGGCGGGGGATGTGCATGGTGACGCGATGCCGGGCGAAGCTCTTCGGCACGTCGGCATTGGCAATCCAGCCATCATAGCGCAGCCCTGCCTCGGCAAGCGCGGCTCGGGCGTCGGTCGGATAGCGCACGCCGTGCACGGTTCCCGACAGCGCGAGAGCGCTCGCCGGCTCGATCAGGAACTCGGCGATCTCGGCGCTGCGTTCGTCGTCGCCCCAATTGCCGATCCAGACGAGGTCGGAGACGGGCTCGACATCCGGGCACGGCTTGAACAGCCGGTCGTCCGCCGCCTCATGCCAGGTGAAGACCCGTTTGCCCCAGCCGGCGCGAAGATAGCTCTCGCGCAGCACCTCGCCGAAGACCAGCACTCCGTCATAATGCTCGAGCTGAAGTGCCGCTATCGCCTGCGTCGCCGATACGGCGCGGTGATGAGTGTCGTGGAACAGGAGCGTGAAATTGCCATAGGCTCGCGCCTGTCCGATGCGCGCGACAAGATCCTTGTCCGTCCATTCGTGGACAATCACGACATCCGCGCCGGCGAGCCAGGCTTCGTGTGCGAAGCCGGGGCCATAGGTCAGCGCCATCAGCTCCGGGAAATCCTTGCGGAAGCGCTCGACAGCGAAAGGGCCTTGCTCGGCGAGCAGATTCGATCGGCTCCAGCCGTCGGCGGGTTCCAGCGCGACCGCCTCATGTCCGCGCGCGACGAGCTCGCGCATGATGCCGCGCTGGAAATGCGCGTTGCCGTGATTCCAGTCGGAAACGGCGGAGTGGGTGTAAAACAGGAAGCGCATGGTCAAAGCCCTGCCATGGCCGTCGCCGCCCGATCGTAGACCTCTCGCATCCGCGCCGTCTGGGCGCTGAGCGAGAATTTACGCGCCCGTCGGGCGGCGCGCTGACCGAAATGGCGCCGCAAGCTTTCGTCACGTGAGAGCATGGCGATGCAGCCGGCAAGCGCGTGGGGATCGCGCGCGTCGAAGAACGTCGCTGCTCCGTCCCAAATCTCGCGGTAGGTGGCGATGTCCGCCAACACCAGGGGGGTGCCCGCAGAGGCTGCCTCCAGGGCGGCCAGCCCGAAAGGCTCGTAGATGGACGGCGAGACAAACATGCTGGCCCGCGCCATCAATTGCCGAACCTCTGAATGGCTGATCGAGCCGAGCGAGATGCAATTGTCGAAGAACAGGCGCTGTCCGTCCGGGCCTTCCGTTTCGCCTGCGGCGAAAACGGGAGGGCCACACAAGGCAGCCGCGGCATCGAGCGCCAACCCGTTTTTACCCTCATCCCACCAGCGGGCGGCAGCGAGAACGAAGGACTCGCGATGCGCGCCTGCCGGGCCGGGGAGCGCGCCATTGTGGACGACGCTCAAGCCCGCGATCGGGCCGTAGCAGGCTCCGAGCATGGCGGCATGGCTTCGGCTCGGCGCGACAATGGCTTCGGCGCGGTCGAATCCCGCCCGGTTGCGCTCTCGTTGCCAAGCCCAATCACCCTCGGGCATTTGCGCCCGCACTGCGTGCAGCCATGTGACCACGCAGGAATGCGATACCGCGACGATCGGACAAGTCAGTTCGAGACCGGCTGCCTGCGCCGGCGCATTGAGGTGTATGAGATTGATTGCATAGTCCGACGCAAGCTCCTGCAATTCGCTGGGCAACCGGTCGAGATCTTTCGTGTCGCGCGTCATCCAGTCCGGCGGGCATTTCAGCCAAACCAGCGTGGCGAAGGACCGCGCCTCCCGGGCCTGTTCGGGGGAAGGTTCGGGTCCCAGCCCGGCAAGCACGATGCTGTCGCCGCTGGCCGCCAGCTCTCGCGCCAGATCGAGCGAATAGCGCCAGACTCCGCCGACGGCGTCGGTCGTCATCAGAATGCGCCGCGGACGATGGATCAGTGATTGCAGCATGAGGACTCCAACTCAGCCAGCGCATGCGGACGCTGGTCCTGGATGTCGCTGAAGGATCGGAAGGAGGCGAGGTAGTGCTCATGCGCTCGCTCCCAGGCAATATCGTCGGGTTCGCCCCAGAGTTCGCGGTAGCTGGGCGAGCTCGGATAGGGATAGAGCGGCACGGGCTCGTTCGCCCAAACGCCGTGATCGATGAGGTGCTTGCGCCAATGGTCCACCAGCGCCGGGTCGTCCTCGACCACGCCGATCAGATTGGCCTGAACGAAAGGCACATGGCGACGGGCATCGACCAAAAGCGCGGCCAGATCCTCGGTGTCGAGCCGGCATCGCTTGGCGAGCATCGCACGGCCCTCGACGGTCAGGCTTTCAAGGCCGGCTTCGATCGAGACGCAGCCGGCCTCGCCGAGCAACTTGAGCAGGGCCGGCTTCCACAGGTCGATGCGGGTCTGGACACCGAACTGGATATCGCGGTCGACCAGCGCTTCCAGCAACGCCTTCTGCGGCAGGAAGATTTCATCGATGAAATAGATGTAGCCGACCCCTTGAGCGATCAAACCGTCGATCTCGGCTATGACGGCGTCGTGCTTCCTACGCCGGTACGCATCGCGGAAATCGATCTTGGCGCAGAAGCTGCAATTATAGGGGCAGCCGCGCGACGCTTCCACCTCGGCGCCGGCGCCCTTCTGGTGGGCATCGAACCTGTGGTGGTGGTGGCCATGCGCGGCGATCCAGTCGGACGGCCAGGCGAGCGCAGGATGATCGACGAACGGGCTGGCATGCACCCCGCCATTGCACACTGGAAAGTCGTCCTGGAGCCGGGCCGTATGCGCAACCTTGCTCCAGTCGCTCTGCCGTGCAAGCTCCGTCACGACCTCCTCGCATTCACCGCGCACGACGACATCGACGCCGAGCTTGCGCAGGGTCGGCGCCGGCGTCGCCGAGCCATGCGGTCCGACCGCCACCGTGCGTCCGCCGCGCCCGGCGAGATGATTGAGGAATTCTGCCGGCACGCGCAGCTCGGGCGGCGCGCAGCGCCAGAACAGATAGGTCGGCGCGGTTGTCACGACGGTCATGTCCGGTGCGAAAGCCGCAACGCTTTCCGCAAGCGCGGCGTTGTCCAGCCCTTGCAGCAAGCCGTCCAGCATCAGCACGTCGTGCCCTTCGGCTTCCAGCATCGCCTTCGAGTAGCCAAGCTCCAGCGGTAGATGCGGCTGGCGGCAGCCGAAATAGATGCTGTGCTCGTATGTCCAATGAGGATTGACCAGCGCTACCTTCATGCGACGTACCTCGTGGCTTCGGGGTGCGGTTGGAGCCGATGCCGCAGCAGCCAGCTGGCGAGATCGCTGACGCCTTCGCGCCATGGGACACGCGCCTGCCAGCCGATCGCTGCTTGCAGCTTGCGCGTGTCGGCGACGAAGAAGGGTTGGTCGCCAACGCGCTCGCGGTCGTGGCGAAGCGCGACATCGCTGCCTGTCATGTCGGCGATCTCCGCCAGCAGCACGCGCAGGCTGACCGCATTGCTCGGGCCGCCGCCCAGGTTGAACGCCTGGCCCTTGAGGGCCTCAATCCTGGCCAACACGCCGCGATAGGCGGCTACGGCATCGGACACATGCAGGATGTCGCGCACCTGCCTGCCGTCGCCGTAAACGGTAATCGGCCGGCCGGACAAGACGCTGAGAAGAAAATGCGCGACCCAGCCCTGGTCCTCGGTGCCGAATTGGCGCGGCCCGTAGATGCAGCTCATGCGCAGCACCGCTGTCGGCAGCCCGTAGGATTTGGAATAGTCGAGCACATACTGATCGGCCGCGCCCTTCGAGCAGCCATAGGGCGTGCAGAAATCAAGGCCTACCTTCTCATCGACCCCGCTCGCACGCACCTTCTCGTCGAGCGGCTCGTAGTGATCGTCCGTTTGCCGCACCGCGATCTGGGGCAGGCTGCCATAGACCTTGTTGGTGCTGGCGAAGACTACCGGGGCGCCGGTGCTGCGAGCGGTCTCCAGCACGTTGAACGTGCCTTTGAGGTTGATGTCGAAATCCTGCGCGGGATCGGTCAGGCTGGTCGTCACGGCGGTCTGGGCGGCGAGGTGAAAGATCGCCTTTGCCGGCGCCAGCGCCGCTGCCAGTGCGCCGGCATCGCGTATGTCGACGATTTTGGCGCTCAGCCTGTCGCCGTGCTTTTGCGCCAGCCAGTCGAGATTCTGCTCGACGCCGGGGCGGCTGAGATTGTCGACGACCAGCACGGGCTCGCCGTCGGATAGCAGGCTGTCGGCCAGGTTGGAGCCGATGAAGCCGCTGCCGCCAATGACGGCTATCGGTGCCTTGCGCGGATGCCGGTGGCCCTGGGTCATGAGACCAATCCCCGCTCTTCCAGCTCGCGCCGCATGTCCGCGCCGCGGTCGATAACGACGCTGTTGCGAACCCATGCCGCGAATTCGCCGAGCGAATCTTCCAGTCGATGCTTCGGCTCAAAGCCGAGCAATTCGCGCGCCTTGGAAATGTCGGCGAAGCAGTTGCGTATATCGCCGGAGCGCGCCTTGCCGAGAATTTCGGCGGGGCGCTTCGGAACGCCCATGGCCTTGGCAAGCAGCCGGGCCACCTCGCTGATCGAATAGGCGCGGCCGCTGCCGATGTTGATGGCGTGGCCGGCTGCCTGGCGTTGCTCCAGCGCCAGGCGGAACGCGGTGGCGACATCGCGCACATGGACGAAATCGCGCTTCTGCTCGCCGTCCTCGAAGATCGTCGGCTGTTTGCCGTTGGCGAGGCGCGAAGCGAAATTGGCGAGGACCCCGGTATAGGGATTGGAAAGCGCCTGTCCGGCGCCGAATACGTTGAACAGGCGCAGTGCAACGGCATCGACGCCGTAGGCCTGGCCGAAGATCAGCACCGCGCGTTCCTGCGCATATTTGGTCAGCGCGTAGATCGAGGCGAGATCGGGCCGCTTCTCCTCGTCCGTCGGAAGAGGCGACAGTGCTTGGCCGGTCGCCGATACCAAATCCCAGCGGCCCTCCTTTATATCGGCAGGCTTTCGGCGCGCATTGTCGATCCGCTCGCCGTCCGGAGTCTGATAGAGGCCTTCGCCATAGATGCTCATGGAAGACGCCACGACGATCCGCTCGACCGGATGCTTGATCAATGTCTCCAGCAGCACCGCGGTGCCGAGATCGTTCGCGCCGACATAGCGGGCGATCTCGTACATGGACTGGCCGACGCCAACCTCGGCCGCCAGATGGATCACGGCATCGGCGTCGGAAACCGCTTCGGCGACAGTGTCGCGGTCGCGCACGTCGCCCTTGATCAGGTCGGCCCCCGCAGGGAGGTTGATGGCTTCGGCGCCGTGCACCTGATCGACAAGCGCATCGAGCAGGCGCACCTGATAACCATGGTCGGTGAGTTCCTGGGCGACGTGGCGGCCGATGAAGCCGCAACCTCCCGTAACCAATACACGTTTCACGATGACTCCCTTGCGGACTTTGCTTCGGCGCCCCGAACTGCGCGGCAAAAGGTTTGTTCCCTGCTTCAACAAAGTTCCCGTCGCAGGAGGCGCCGCAGCTTCGACAGGGAGCCATTCCACCATCTGGAACATTGCCTGTTGGCTGCCGTTAGGACCGCTCATCGGTCCCCGCTGCAGAAAGGAAAGTCCATGTCCGAGGCCAAGACGACCACCAACCACGACGAAATCCGCAAGTGGGTAGAAGAACGGAATGGCCAGCCGGCTGTCGTTCGCACGAAAGGCAAGGGCGGCATTCTGCGCATCGACTTCGGCGAGCCCGAAGACACGCTCGAGCCAATCGAATGGGACGAATTCTTCCGCATCTTCGACGAGAACGATCTCGCCTTCCTGCATCAGGATAAAGCCGGCAGCGGTGGAACGAGCCGCTTCAACAAATTCGTCGAGCGCAGCCAGAAAGGTTGAGAGGCCGAAAACCTGGCGCCGTTGGAGGGGAGGAGGCCCTATAATGGCGCGCGGCAGGCGGGGTCAGGCTGCCGCATATATTCCGCTGAGCTCAATCGAGCGACTGGCCGTCGGCCTGGGCGTCGCTCCAAGATCTTAGCCATCCCCGGCGCGTGGTTCCCGAATGGCGTCGGCAGTGGGAACCGCGTGGGCGCTCCGGCTGTTGGATCAGCAAGGAGCAATGACCATGGGACTCTTTTCCGACCTGAACAAGAAGCTGACCGAAAACCTGTACGCCCATGGCAGTTATCTGAGCGATCCGAGCGCCGACCTGCCGCGGCGGGTGGAGGAGACGGTCGACCTTCTGATGCCCTTCGTGCGGCCGGAGGCCCGCGAAACGGTAAAGCTGCAGATCCTCGGCATCATCCACGAGCATATCTATGACGAGGACTGACTGCGGCGACCGCTCGATCCGCCGGAGACGCTAGAGCAATTACAGGAAAAGTGTGAGCGGTTTTCCGTCCGGAATTGCTTAAAAAACAAAGAGATAGGGCGTTTCGCCGTTTCCGTGAAACGGTGAAACGCACTAGCCGAGGGACGCTTTCAGCCATTATCCCGAACGCCGGGATCTGCCTTGCTTTTCGGCTTCGCGGAGCAGCCGCACGATGGCGTCCACCGGAGACGGGTTCGTGGTCGGCTGCGCTTTCCAGCGCCATAGATGACGAAACAAACTTCTCAAGCGCGGCATCACAATTACCTCCTTGCGCTATCAAACCTGGGACGGGGAACGATGTTCCTTTCATACCTGGCGGAAGATCGCGGCGAGCAGAAACCCAACCGCGGCCAGGACGACCAGCGCCACGATCACCAGCACCGGGCCGTTCCTGCGCGGCTGCAGGCCGGGCGCGTTCTCTGGCGGCCGCATCGCGTTGGCAAAGCTTGCCTGGTTGGTGAAGCTCGGTTCGCGCAGCCCTGCCGGCTTGGCGGAAGTCGGGACATCGCCGGCCTCGGCATCCGTCTCCTGCGGCGCCGCCGCAGGGTCGAACCCAGGGGTCTTGTCCTGCGTCCTGCCGGCCTGGATTTCGCCGCGGGCTTCGGCGGGCGTGCGTTGGTTGGGTGACATTCGGCGCCTCCTTTATTTCCAAACCTGCTTCCGGCCCCGCTGTTCCAACCGCGCCTTTAAGACGGATATCGAACAGGGCGCTGCCTTCGAGTTCATCGCTAGCGTTGCGGGATGTCGGGCGCTGCTATCCAAGTCGATTCGTGAACTCCGGCGGAACTTTCAGGAGCAGGGGAGCTTTGTATCCTCGACAGGAAGACGAAGAGGCAGGAATGCAAGTTCTCGACACAGCGATACATGCCGGTCCTGGAAACGTGACGGTCGAATTTCTCGGCGAGGGCGGGGAAAAGATCGCTGTCACCATGGTTGTGTCCGACCCGTTGCCCGGCGATGCCGCGCTTGTCCATCGCGCCAAAGAGTTGATGATTCAGTGCGCTGCGTTCGGCGGCCGGTCTGCGCAAGGCAGCCAGGACGGGTCCGTGGATGCCGTCCGGCCCGCCGTCGAGAGGCCAACCGACGTGGGCCAGGATCTCTACACATTCGAATATCGCGACGGTGGCAGTTTGAGGCGGCTTGAAGGGGTGGAATTGCCCAACCTCGAAGCTGTTCACGATGAAGCGCTGCGCTCGGCGATCGATCTTCTCGACGATCCGGCTGCCGAAGCTCGGCGGGAGGGCTGGGCGGTTCGGGTTCGCGGCGGCGACGGCGATGTAATCTTGTCGGTCGATTTCGATGAGGCAAGGCGGGAAAAGGCCGCCGCATTGTGATGGAGGCAAGTAAGTGAAGGATCGGACGATAAAGACCTTTATGCCCCTGCACGCGATTGCCGCCGCCCGGGGCGATGGGCTGAGGCCGGAATTTCTTCGCCTGTTCGAGGCCCGCGCGGCCTTGTCAGACCTCGACGTGATTCAATTCGGCCGGAGCGAGGACGCAGGCTTGGACCAAGCCGGCCCGAATCCTATCGGCAGCCGCGCAGCCGTTTGCGGGCGAAACCTCGTGCGCTTCCCGGGCCGGCGGAGTACAACAAGCCGTTTGCCAGGAGGAGGTAAGCGTGCCAGAGGAGATCGTCATGCAAGCGCCCCTGGCACTGATCATTGAAGACGAATATCTGATCGCTTGCGATGTGGCGGATGGCTTAAGGGCGCTCGGTTACGAGGTGGCCTGCGTGGCCTCGGAACGGGCAGCCGCGACTTGGCTGGATGACAACCAGCCCGATCTGGCCATCATCGACATCCAATTGCTCGACGGCCAAAGGGGGACCGCCGCCGCTCGCCTCAAGGAGGCGGGTGTGCCTTTCGTCGTGCATTCGGGCTACGATCCGGCCTTCCAGTCGCCTGTCTTCCATGGCGCGCCTTTTCTGCTGAAGCCTGCGCCGATCCAGCATCTGGTCGAGCTTGCGAGCCGGTTGATAGGCGATCGCACCATGTCGTAGGTGAGGCTTTCTCAGTCCGGCGCATCGCTCTTGCGGAACCGCGACACCGCTTCGATCAACAGGTTGTAATCGACTGGCTTCGACAGCTTGGGCTTGTCGCGAAACCGGTCGGGAAAGACGGTGACGCTGTCGTAGCCGGTGAGGAAAATGAAAGGGACACCGCCGAGCGTGAGATGCTCGGCCAGGGGAAAGCTTTGCTCGCCTCGAAGATTCACATCCAGCACGGCTCCGTCCAGAGCAACGCCCTCGATTTGTGCAAGCGCCTGTCTGACCGTGGGTGCCGGGCCGATCACTGTGCATCCTGCTTGGGTCAACTGGTCGGCGAGGTCCTCCGCAAGCACAAATACGTCCTCGACCACAAGGACATTCAGGCCGGACAAGAGCATGTTGTGTCCACTCCTCATTGCTCAGCGGCAAATGTCAGCGACCTGTGCCTGACGCCAGCGGAATTTCTATGTCGCATTCCAGTCCGGAGCGTTCGAACCTCAGATCGACCTTCCCTCCCAGCTCGTACTCCAAACTTTGCTGGATGAAGCTCGTTCCGAAATTCCGCTTTGGCGGCTCTTCGACGACAGGTCCGTCGATTTCCCTCCAGCGGATTGACAGAATGCCCGGTTTGTCGGTGTTCCAGGCTACTTCGACGCGAGCGTCCTCTGTCGATAGGGCTCCGTATTTCGCGGCATTGCTGGCAAGTTCGAAGAACACCATGCCGAGTGTTGCGGCCGCGCTCGCGCCCAGCTGCAAAGGGCTTCCGAGGATGATGATATTCTGGCGCTCCTTGCTGCTGTAGGGCGACAGCACTGCCCGCAGCAACTGCTCGAGATCGGCATCTGTCCAGTTGTAGGAAGACAGCACGTCGTGCGTTCGACCCATTGCCTGCAGCCGCTGCTGGAAGGATGTGGAAAAATCGCTCATCGAACTGGATGTGCGAACCATGCGGGACGTCAGCGCGGTGACCGTGGCCAGGATATTCTTCACGCGGTGCTGCAATTCATGCAGCAGCCTTTCCTGGCTGCGCTCGGCCTCCTTGTGGCTGGATATGTCGACCAGCGCCGCGATGGCGCCGCGGACCTTGCCCTTTTCGTCGAACAGCGGGTTGGCCGACATCATGACGTCGATTGCGGTACCGTCTTCATGCTGGATACTCGCTTCATAGCCGGGAATTGCCTTGCCGGTGCGCATTGTCTTGAGCAGCGGCTGGTCGTCGGTGCCGACCTTGGTTCCATTGAGCGTCAGCGGCAGGATTGCGGGCACGGATATCAGCTTGGTGCCGGTAGCGGGCCGACCCAACAGCTCCGCCGCGCGCCGGTTGGCGCGGATCTCCACGCCGGCGCCATCCTCGGCGATGAAGATGCCGATCGGCACGAGATCGAGCAGGGTTCCGAGGCTTTCGCCGCGGTTGCGCAGGTCATGCGAGAGTGCGCCGATCCTTTTCTCGGCCTGCGTGATCTGGGTGACGTCGACGAAGGTGACGACGACGCCGGCTATGATATTGTCGACTGTCCGGTAGGGCAGCACCCTCATGATATAGCTTTGGCCGTTGTCCATGCCATCGACCTGCCGCTCGATCGTGCCAAGCCTTTGCAGCACCTGTTCCATGTCGGCCTGCAGGCCGTCGGCCGCGAAGCGCGGACGGACATGCGCCAGCGGCCGTCCGACATCGCTTTCCACCAGCCGGAACAGGTCGCGCGCGGTCGGTGTGAAGTTCTTGATGCAGAGGTCGCGGTCGAGGAAGATGGTGGCGATTTGCGTACTTTCGAGCAGGTTCGCCATGTCGTTGTTGGCGCGGGTGAGCTCATCGACGCGCAGACTGAGCTCGGCATTGACGGTGTGCAACTCCTCGTTGATCGACTGGAGTTCCTCCTTCGAGGTTTCCAGTTCCTCGTTGGACGACTGCAGCTCCTCGTTGATCGAGGAAAGCTCCTCGTTCGAGGATTTCAGCTCCTCATTGGAGGATTCGAGCTCCTCCGTCGTAATCTGCAGACGCTCCTTGGTTTCCCTCAGCTCCCTTTCGAGCTGACTGACATTGGCGCTTTCGACATCGTCGGTTGTGTGGACGGCCTCGTCCTCGGCTTCCGGCTTGATCCCGCCGACATCCCGGAAGACCAGCATAAAGAGGGGGTCGGAAGAACCATCGCCCGGCAGCGGCTGCACAGCCAGGCTGATCGTCTGACGCCCGCCATTGGTGCCGATGCTGATCTTATTCTGGACCGCCACCTGTCCGGTGCTTACAGCCTTGTGGAGAGCGGCCCTCAGATCCATGCGCAACCCGCGACGCGCCATGGAAAAAACGTTGTGGCTGGGGGCGCCGGCAGCAAGCTCCAGATATTTGCCCGTGCCGCCTGAGCTGTGCATCATCTCGCCGGCGGCATTCACGATCACATAGGCCGGCGAATAGCGCTCGACGAGCAAACGCTCCGCGATTTCCTGCAGGGTTCCGGCCGTTGCCCGCCGGCGCGCACTTGGATCCGTCGATCTCGCCGCTGTAACAAGCGGGAATTCCGGCAACCGATGTGCGGTGGCCCCGTTGCGCCTCTGGAAGATGCGGCTTGTCTTATCCACCGTCGAGAACAGCTGTGGATGGCGCGTGACGTTCTCCGAGGAACCGAGAAGGAGATAGCCGTTGTTGCGCAAGGCGTAGTGAAAGATCGGGACGATCTTTTCCTGCAGTTCCGGGCCCATATAGATCAAAAGGTTGCGGCACGCGATCAGGTCGAGCTTCGAAAAGGGCGGATCGCGCAAGAGATTGTGCACCGAAAACAGGCAGATCTCCCGCAGGTCGGCGGAAATTCGGTATGTGCCGTCCTCGCGCGAGAAGAACTCCTTCAGCCGCTTCGGCGTTATGTCCGGCGCGATCGTCGCCGAGTAGCGGCCGGCGCGCGCTACTTCCAGCGCGCGCTCGTCGATGTCGGTGGCGAAGATCTGTAGGTTAGGCGAGGCGGCGCCGCGCGGCGCGTTCTCCTTCAAGAGCATGGCGATCGAATAGGCTTCCTCGCCTGTGGCGCAGCCCGGCACCCATACCCTGATCGTCTCGCTGGGTTTGCGGTTCTCGAACAGCCGGGGAATGACCACACGCTCGAGAGCGTCGAAAGCCTGCGGGTCGCGGAAGAAGCTGGTGACGCCGATCAGCAGGTCCTGGAACAAAAGATCGACCTGCTGCGGGTCCTCGCGTAGCCGCTGGTAGAAGACGGTGGGATCGTCGATCTGCAGCACCAGCATGCGGCGCTGGATGCGCCGCAAAATGGTGTTGTCCTTATAGCCGCTGAAATCATGTCCTGTGCGCGAGCGAAGCAGGGCGGCGATGCGCGAAAGCTGTTCGGTCACTTCGCGCTTGCGCCGGTCCCGCTCGGTTTCGGTGCGGCTCGCGTGGGTGAAATAGCTGACCAGCTTGCCGGCCATCTCCTCAGCCGGAACCACCATGTCGACCAAGCCGCTCTGGACGGCGCTGCGCATCATGCCGTCATATTCGGCGCTCTCTTGCGCAAGCGTCAGTCCGCCGCGCTCCTTGATGGCCCTCAAGCCGACGGTGCCGTCACTGCCGGTTCCGGAAAGAATGATCCCGGCGGCGTTCTCGGCCTGCTCCTGCGCAAGCGAGATGAAGAAATCGTCGATCGGCGCCCGTCTGTCGCGCGCGGCCGCGATCTTGACCAAGTGAAAGCGCCGCTCTTCAATCCTCACCGAAACACCTGGCGGGATCACATAGATGTTGTCGGGTTTGACCTCTACGCTTTCGGCAACTGTTTGCGTTGCGATCGCGGTTGAGCGCTGGATGATGCTGGCAAGCGCACTTTCATGCTCGGCGTCGAGATGCTGGATGACGACATAGGCGAAGCCGCTGTCGGCGGGCACTTCGGGAAAAAAGCTCCGCAATGCAGCGATGCCACCCGCCGATGCGCCGATGCCGACAATGGGGAAGGACGCCGGCTGTTTTTCGTCGTCGCCCGAACTAACCCTTGCCTTGTGAGTACTTGCCTTCCGCGCTGACTTCGCCATTGCCCCTTACCTGAACCCGCCTGCTTTCGAGGATGCGTTCGATCACAGCGGCATCCGCCTCATATTCCTTCGCCCGCCTGCCCATTTCGGCGGCGAGTCCGGAGCGGCGCTTCGCCCGCTCCCGCTCTGCCATACGCTTGGCAAACTCTGCCCGCTGCTGATGCGAGCGGAGCAGGCTCCACAGGATCTCTTCGGCCTCCACCGCCTGCATCTCCATCACCGCGTCGGTGGTGAAGGCATGCCCGGTATGGCACCGATAGCGCAGCATGTCACCGTCTTCGATCTCCCACAACGGCCCGTGACATTCCGGGCATGTAAACACCGACAATTCGCCAAGTCGATCCGCTTCCTGCATCGTCGAATGCTCCTGCGCGGCAATGGCCGCTTCCAATCTAACCGCCGGCGGGGGAGGAAAGGATACTCCGGCCGGCTCGACCGCAAGTTTTGCCAGCAAAGGGCCGAGTTCGGCAGCGGGCAGGCAGTGGTCGACCTCGACATAGCGCAGCGCGCTTTCAATCATTGCCGGCACCAGCGCGTCCTTGGGGTGCTGGACGACTGCCAGCCCGCCGACTGATTTGACGGCCCTCAACCCGGCGGTGCCGTCGGAAAGCGCGCCCGACAGCAGAACCCCGATGACGCTCGCGCCGTAGCTCAGCGCCGCCGAGCGGAACAAGGGGTCGATGGCCGGCCGGGCAAGATTCTCGCGCGGGCCGCGCCGCAGCATCATATGATCATCGTGAAGGAGAAGATGGAACCCGGGCGGCGCGACATAGATGCAGCCGGTCCTGAACTCTTCGCCGTTCGTTGCCGGCTGCGTTTTGAGCGTGCCCGCGCGGTCCAGGATCTCCGGCAGGCAGCTGACCTGGCCGATATGCAACACGACAAAGATGGCCGCCGGCAGATCGGCCGGAAGGTTGGCGACGATCTGCTTCAACGGCTCGATTCCGCCGGCCGACGCGCCGATGACGATGATGTTATGGTTGGATTCTTTGGAACGGGCCATTCCGCTACGAGCCTCCAAACTGGGCTGTAAGAAGTGTTCCGTTGGGGTGACGGCATCATCGCGGTTCAGCGACAGGTCAGATGTTTAACCCTGCAACCTGCACGAAGTTCCGTTCGCTGCCGGCCAGGCTCGTCGCGAAGGATGGCGGGAACATAGGGGATGACTGGCAGTTGGGGTTCGCCTCAGACGCCATGCCAGGCGTTTGTCGAAGATCGGTGGGCAACACCTGATCGGTCTGCGCCTGTCTCTTGCAAGCGCGGGCTTCAGGCCCGGCAGGCCTGCCGCGCCGCTGTACAGATGTCGCCGCCAAAACCACAGGAGACAGCAATGAAGCATCAAACCTCATATGAACTTCAATCGGTGGCGGTCGTCGACCGGCTTGGATTGATCCCCCTTGCCACGAGAACGCAGCGGATCGAGCGGTGGGCGGAACTGCTGGACCGCAATCCGCTTCGGTGTCTCTCCGCGCTGACGGGCACCGAATATGTCGATCCCGAGGTTCGCGAACAGGTGCGGGCGGACGGATCGCCGCTCGCGGTTGCTTTCGATGATCCGTTGCTGCGCGCGGCCGGTTTGCAGTCCGACACCTACGGCGAGGCGAAGCGCTTTTTCGAATTGTCCGATTGGCAATTGCATGACGTCGTGTGCAGTTGCCATACCGGCGCGACGATGCAGGCCAGCTGGGCTGCCGCGCGGGTCCGTCGGATCATAAAAGGCAACCGGATCCTTGCCTGGCTCAGAAGCCGCCTGACGCATTGAGAATGCTGGTCGCCAGGCGAGCGCAGGTCGCCGGCGGCTCGGCTGCCTGCGATTAGTGCAGCAGACAAGCTCCGCGCAGCCGCGCTATCTTGCGCATGATGGTGTTCAGCCAGTCGGCGATCGATGACCCGGCGGGCCTTTTGTCGATATCTTCAAGCGCCTGCTCCAAAGTGTGCTCGACAAGGCGGTCGGAAGCGCCGGCATCGTCCAGCAGCAGACGCGCGGTGAGCCGGAGCTTGGGGAGCAGCGCAACGACGTCCTCCGCCGGGGGCGTCGGCTGCGCGACGGTCACCGGCTCCGCAAAGGGTTCCGGCGGGAACAGCGCATCGACCACGACGGCGCCGTTCGAGGACTTGCTCAGGCTGCTCGCGAAACGCAAACGCTCGGGGATGGCGATCTCGTCATAACCGCTGAAGAAGACGAAGGGCACGTTGCGCCGCATCAATTCGTCCGCGACCGGGAAGACGAGGCGACCATGCAGGTTGACATCCAGAATCGCTGCGTCCGCCGCTTTTGCATGTCGCCCGGCCTGCTCCACTGTCGCTGCCGGTCCGAGGATGATAGCGCCCATCCCAGCGAAGAAGGTCGCCAGATCGCTGGCCAGCAGCCACTCGTCCTCCGCGATCAAGAGGTGAAGTCCCCTGAGGTTTCGCACACGAAGCTCCTTAGTTCATATTCTGACGTTGGTGAGACCTCAGTCGCGGGGCATGTCGCGTCGATACCGGCGCGTGTATCCATGAGGTCACAGGGAAGCCAACTGGTAGAACGCGGCGATGGGTGAACCGTTCCGGCGGTTCGCTGCGCCGGATCTGACAGCTCTGGAACCATTCCGCAGACCGGCGGTTCGATACCAGGCGGGAGTCGGCCGGGAACGATGACCCATGACGCCGCAGGGCGAAGCTTCCAGGGGAAGACAGCGAGCGCCAAGATACCGACCGTATCCGCGACCTTGCCGAAAGAACGAGAATTCCAAGCGGGTTGGCGCTGGCGCTGATCCTGAATACGGCAACGAGCCGAACGTGCTCGATCGCGAGGCTGCAAAGTTCAAGCGCGACGCGAACGGCGGCAGGCAGGGAGCTGCGGCGTGCTGGCCGATCCCATGGTCCTCATCCTGATGTATTTCATCCTGCCGGTCTGGCTGGTTGCGGGCTTTGCCGACTGGCTCTGCCATCGCGCCACCCACATCGAATCGACGACCGGTGCGAAGGAATCGCTCATTCACTTGCTGATGTTCGCCGAGGTTGGAATCCCGCTGCTTGCGGCAATGTTCCTGGAGGTGAACGCCCTGGTCATCGCCGTGATGATCGTCACCTTCTTCATTCACGAAGCGACGGCGATATGGGACGTGCGCTATGCGACCACGGCCCGCACGGTGAGCCCCGTCGAGCAGCACGTGCACAGCTTTCTGGAAATGATTCCGCTGATGGGGCTGGTCATCGTGGTGGCGCTGCATTGGGGCCAATTCCTGGCGCTGTTCGGCGCCGGAACGGAAAGGGCGCGCTTCGACTTGACCTGGAAAGAACAGCAACTGCCGGTGATATACATTGCCGCCGTGATGACCGTGATCGTGCTGTTCGAGCTGCTGCCCTATGTGGAGGAGTTCTTCAGAGGCCTGCGCGCCAACTCGGGCCGGTTGGTGCCTGACAAGGCGAGGCGGCATGAGCCCGGCGACACGGCGACGCGCTGAGGCTGGCTGTCCTCTCAGCCGTTCTGGTCGATAGCGTGCGGCGAGGGTTGCTGGGCGCCGCCGCTCGGGCGCCTGCCGTTTTGGTCAGCCCAGACCCAAACGGCGACCAGAACGATCACCAGAATGCCGAGAGCAATTAGGATACGACGCATCCCCGGGCCGACCTGCTTCAGCCGCCTGGCCTGTTGGCGGCCGGATCAGAGCCGGCGCCAACCGCGGGATCGGGTGCCACCGGACCGCGCTCGACTTCCGAACCTTCCGACTCGATCTCCTGGACGGCTTCATCCCAGTGTTCCTGCTGACGGCCCTCGGGGCGGCCTTCACGCTCCCAGATCTCATGAGCGCGTTGCCTGATGCGTTCTTCCCTGTCCATGCCTGGCTCCTCTCGCACGGCTGAACTGCATTGTCTGCGCCTAATCGAATGCCTGGAGGTTTGTTCCACCGGACTTGAAACGGACTGCCCGGCAGTTGGGAACGCCGCTCCCGCGCCGGTGTTATCTTTCATCCAACCGGAGACAGAGTCATGAAGAACAGTCAGAACCGTCGCGAGACCGGCGCCACGAAATATCCCGCCAACACCGATCCGGATCCGAGCGACGAATTTTCCCAGGACGCCGCCGGCAATGAAAGGCCCCATGTCGATCCGGGCCTCAGCCGCAAGCAGGGCGAGGTCGAGGACAAGACCCGTCAATCTGAGGGCCGCAATCCGCCGCGACAGCCGACGCCAAGCACGGCGACGGAAAAGAGCTCAGGGGCCGGTCCCGCTGTCGCGGAGCATTCCAAGGACGCCAAGGCGCCCAGGAGCGGCCGTCAGCCCGGCGCGTATGTAAAGAAATGAACGGCGGCGCGCCCCCTGGAACATAGCTTTGAATTCTAAGTTCGGTAGCAATCGTCTCCGCCGGTTCCGGCATTGAGGCGGCGAGTAGCCAGGCTCCGAGACCATCCGGTTGCTGTAAAACGGCGGACCGACGATGAACAGAAAAGCCCCCAGCATGCATTTCCGGAAACGAGCGGGCGCGATGACGTGTCGCCCGCCCGTTCAGCGCCGAACGACGGCTTGGCTGGTTTTGCCGGCAAGCCTCTTGGCAGGTTCTCTTTGTGCCCCGGCATCGGCGCACCAGGCGCCGGCGGGCTGGCAGTACGATCCTTCCTGCTGCGCCGGAGTGGATTGCTATCAGGCTCCACCTTCGGACGTGAAAGAGACGAAATACGGCTACCAACTCTCGACCGGCGAGCTGATCCCCTACAGCGACCACCGCATCAAGCGATCACGCGACGAATATTTTCACGAGTGCAAGCCCGGGGGCGACACCAGTTCCCAGCACTCCTTCTGCCTTTATGTTCCGGACCGCGGGATGTGAGGCGCAGCGGTTAGTATCCCAAATCGTGACCAAGAAGGCCCGTCCTCGACACAGGCGGACCTCCTCGGTGTGCGAAAGCTACAGGCGCGAAACGCCTACTTGTTGCAATTCTGCATGTTGGATGTTGTGTTGCCGCTAGCGGTATTGTTGTCGATATCGTTGCCAGCCGCGTCCTTGCACCGGTCGCCCATGCCGCCGGACGGTGCTGTGGTCGTGCTGTTTGTGGCGTTTGGATCGACCGTGCCGCCATTGCCGTTGTTGTTCATGCCGTTGGTTCCGGTCGTGGTGCCTGTTCCAGACCCGTTGCCACTGGTTCCAGAGCCGCTGGATTGGGCCATTGCGGATGTAGCCAGGACAATTGCGACAGCCGAAGCCGAGAGAAGTCTAATCATGGGGAAGTCTCCTGTTTGATCGCCAGATTGCGATATGTCTCAAACAAGAAATCCCTGTCGATGTTCCAGAGTGGCAGGCGCTATCCATAACTTCTTGTCGATTACACCTGAAACCAACAATGCTGCCATATCGAATGCGCGTCATAGAACAACTAGGCTTATTTGTTGTTCGAACTTTCTGCCTCGGGTCGATGCCGGCCGCGATGTTGGAGTCGTTTCACATCGCCTTCGACCGTGTCCCGCCATGGCTCCTTGAAAGTGCCCTTAGAGGTGCCGATGCGGGATCGTTCTCCCATATCAGCGTCGCTCGGATTTTTGGCTTTCGGGCGCTGGTTTCCCTGACGACCATTCCTCGTAGCCCGGTCCATCAAGACTTCACGCGGAATCTGCCGCATCGCCGCCAGGATTTCCCGATCCGGGGTGCCGCCGCCGCCGAGATGAACATCGACCATTCGACGGCGCTGGCGGGAAAGGTCGAGGGTCAGAATTCCCGCCTATTCGCCGGCCTCCATCATCGTCTTGGCTGGCTCCTGCGCGACGTTTTCCTCGATCTGGTCGCGGCCCGGAGTCCGAGGCAGCGCCTTGCGGAAGTTCTTGGCGTAATCGGGCGGCATTTTCGGCGGCATCATCGGCTCATAGGCGTCGACGAGCGCTTCTATGATCACCGGCCCGCTGGCGGCGAAAGCCTGGTCGAGCACGCGCTCGACCTCCTCCGCCCGCTCGATGCTGAACCCTTTTCCACCCATCGCCTCGGCGGCCTTGGCAAAATCGATCGGCTGCAGCTCGCAGCCGAATTGGGGATTGCCGAGGAACATCATCTGCTCCCAGGCGATCTGGTTCAGCATGTTGTTCTTGATGACCAGGAGTTTCAGCGGAATGCCATAGCGCACGGCCGTCGAAAACTCGCCCAGTTGCATGGCGAGCCCGCCATCGCCGACGATCGCCGCGATAGGGCGGCCGGGAAAGGCTATGCCGGCGGCAATCGCATAGCTGAGGCCGCAGGACATGGAGGCAAGCGCACCGGAAACGCCAAAGGCTTGCCCCGCGCGGAGATCGACATGACGGGCGGCAAGCTCCGTGTTCTGGCCGGAATCGGTGGCCAGAATCGCATTCTCCGCAAGACGTTCGCCGAAGGCGCGCGCGACGCGTTGCGGCTTGAGAGGATGAGCCAAGTCGTCTTCCGACTGGCGCATCATCTCGCGCCATTTGCGCATCGAGCCTTGCGCCGTCGCCAGGAACTCGCCGTCAGCTTTCTGCTTCAGCCGCTTGTTGAGGGCGCGCAAGGTCTCCGCCGCATCGCCGACCAGACCGGCTTCGACCGGAAAGCGCAGGCCGATGCGCTGCGCATCGCAATCGATCTGGACGCCACGCGCCTTGCCCGGCCGCGGGTAATACTCGATGTAGGGAAAGGTCGAGCCGACAATGAGGACGGCGTCGCATGTTTCCATCGCCTCCTGCGATGGCAAGGTGCCCAGAATGCCGATGCCGCCAGTGGTGTAAGGATGGTCGTCCGGCAGCACCGCCTTGCCCAGCAGCGCCTTGACGACCGGCGCCTGCAACAGCCGCGCCGATTCTTCAAGCTCGGCTGCTGCGCCGATCGCTCCGCGCCCCGCAAGGATCGCCACGCGCGCTGCGTCGTTGAGAATGGCCGCGGCCTTGTCCAACTCCCCGTCTTGCGCGACGCAGTGAGGAGCGAACATGCCCTGCGGCGTGTGCGCCGGCCGGTTGCGCTTGGATCGCTTGGCCGCGTCGGCGGGCTGTTCCTGGATATCGCTGGCGATTGAAAGATGGGCGACGCCCTTGCGGGCGAGCGCGGTGCGGCAGGCGAGGCTTGCCACATTCTCCATATGCGCCGCGTCCGAGACCTGGACGTTGTAGACGCTGACGTCGTTGAAGACGCGGGTGAGATCGACATCCTGTTGCGTGAATGTCTCGATCAGGTCATGAAACTGCATGCCGGTAATTGCCAGCACCGGCGCCTGGTCGAGCTTGGCGTCGTAGAGGCCGGTGAGAAGGTGAGTACCGCCGGGCCCCGACGTTGCGAGGCACACGCCAAGCTTGCCTGTCCATTTGGCGTAGGCGCAAGCCATGAAAGCGGCCGATTCCTCATGCCGCACCTGGACGAAGGATATCCTGTCCCGGTTTTTGCGCAGCGCCTCCATGACGCCATTGATGCCGTCGCCGGGCAGGCCGAACACGACTTCGACGTTCCAGGCAATCAGGGTGTCGACGAGGATTTCGGCTGCGTTGGGCATGGCGAGGCTCCGCTGTTGGCTTCCGAACCGGCAAGACCACCGTTGGTTCCCTCGTCGGATCGGGCCGGGCCGGCGGTCACAAGGAACAAACCCGATTGCAAAGGGTTGTGGCGGCCACTGCCATGTGCTGCTCTGAGGAGGGTCTGTGGAAGAGCCTGTTTTCTGCGACACGCCGCTGCTGCGGGTCGCCTATGTGAGCGGCGGATCCGAGGACGGAGCGCCTGTGCTGCTCCTTCATGGCTGGCCCGATGATGCGACCACTTTTGCAGACGTGTCGCCATTTCTTCATGCCGCGGGCTTTCGCACCTTCGCGCCATGGCTGCGCGGGTTTGGAGGGACTGTGTTCCACTCCGGCGAAACGATGCGCTCAGGCGAGATCGCCGCCATGGCGCAGGACGCGCTCGACTTTGCCGATGCCATCGGCCTCGAACGGTTCGCGGTTGTCGGCCACGACTGGGGGGCACGCATCGCCTACCTGCTCGCCTCGGTGTTTCCGCAGAGGATAAGATGTTGCGCGGCGCTTTCGCTGGGATGGCAACCCGGCTCGCTTCCGACGCCATCTTTGGAGCAGACGAGGGCCTTCTGGTACCAGTGGTTCATGGCGACCGAGCGCGGCGAGGAGTTCGTGCGACAGCACGGCCACTCCTTCGCGCGATTCCAGTGGGGCAGCTGGAGCCCGCCAGGCTGGTTTGACGACGCGCTGTTTGAACGTGTGGCGAAGTCCTTCAAAAATCCGGACTGGCCGGACGTGACGCTGCATTCCTATCGCGTGCGCTGGGGGGAGGCGGATCCCGATCCGCGCTACGCTGAACTCGCGCGCAAGCAGGTTGAGGCGGAGGTCATCTCGGTGCCGACACTGGTCCTTCATGGCGATGACGACCGCGTCGTTCTGCCGAGTTCGTCCGAAGGCAAGGAGGAATATTTCTCGGCAAGCTACGAACGTGAGCTTCTGCCGGGCGTCGGCCACTTTCCGACCCGCGAGGCGCCTGAGCAGACCCGAGAGGCGCTGGAGAGCTTCCTGATAAGCTTCGGCAGGCAATAGGCTGCGCCGACGATATTCGGGACAGCTGCCCCGAGAGGAAGTTCGTCGGTCCAGCAGACTGGCGAGACAGGAACCTTTTTCCTGTCAGTGGGTTAGTGGGCAGGCATTAACCCATGTTAGGGGAGCGGCCGTGACACGCAAGCTTCGTCAAGTGCTCGGATCGGAGGAGGAGCCCTCCAAGATCACGACGCCGGAGCGCGAGACGAGCGTCGCGTTGGAGGCGCTGAGATGCGAGAATGCACCGTCTCGAATGTTGGCACTGGCGCGTAAGCTCGACGCCGCGATAGCGTTGCGGACGCGCAAAACCCGCCCGAATTGATTGTCAACTGGGACGTTCCGATCGCGACGATGCGGAACAATCATGGCCGGCAGTTGTTCGTCTCGAAACCTTCCATGAGGCGATCGGATGAAGGGCATAATTCAAAGCCTGATTGCCGAGTTTCTGCCGCGATGGTGGCGCCGAAAATCTCGCGCCCCGGCACCGAGGCAAGCGCCGGTTCGTGCGTTCTCGCGGCTAAAATCGGACAGTTCCCAAGCGACCGGGGCAGGGGAAGAATCGGATGAAGGTCCAAGATAGCGCAAGCTAGGGCATGCCCGCTCCGCCGGCTGAAACATTCATCCCGATTGCCGTTCGGCAACATCATTTCAGCGGGCGCGAGGCGACACCGAAAATGCCGAAGAAAGTTTTCCCAGTACCCGACGCGCTAGAAACGTGAAACTTTCTCCGGAACATTTCTGTCGCCTGCCGGTTCGAAAGCCGATCGCCCTCCCTCTAGCGATCCAGGGTCCCATCAGGCCCAAGGCCCGTTGCCGCATGCAGGCAGCGGGCCTTCTTCGTCTGGATCGCCGCGTGGCTCCCGAACCGGACGCAAGGGGAACAAGCGGGATATCTTCGGGTTCCTCTGAGATAGCGGGGACTGTCAACCGGGAGGCCGCAATGAGCGAGGCTATGACGACCTCAAATCACGAAGTGATCCGAGCTTGGATCGAGGCGCGCGAGGGCAGGCCTGCCGTCGTCGCCGGGCCGGGGAAGGGCGCGATCCTGCGGGTCGATTTCGGCGCAGGCGACGAAGATCTGAGACCGATCGAATGGGAAGACTTCTTCAAAGTGCTGGACGACGACAATTTGGCGTTCGTCCACCAGGACATGACCGCGGAGGGTACCATCAGCCGCTTCAACAAATTCATCGCGCGCGAGTAGGCCTCCAGGAAAGAGCGGATATCGCGCTCGAACTGTCACTGAACCCCCGGCATCTTGCTGGCATCCTGTGGATTCTTCGTGATGCCGGCGGCCGGCGAGGTATCCTGCGGCGCGTTCCCGCCCTGGTTTTGCTCGGGCGTCCGTTTGACGGGCGCTGTTTGCCAGCCTGTGCCGACATAGACGAAGGCCCAATAACAGAGCACCAGGACCACCGCAGCCAATATCAGTGGCAGAAGCACCCGTCTCATGTCGAACTCCTGGCTGGCTTTGCGTCTGTTGTGGCCGCCGACGGCGAGGTTAGGTCGCCCTTCGGCGCGCCGCTTCCCGCTCGACATCCTCAGCCGAGTAATCGCCGGCAGCCGGATCGAAGGCTGCCCACCCGTCCGCTTCATATTCGCTGCGGCGGTCGGCGATGTTGACCGACGCGGAGCTGTGAAGGACTTCCCGGGCTTCCGAAGCGAGGTCGTCCTCGACGCGAGCCGTCACCAGCGTGCCGCCGCGGCGGACGCCTTCGGCATAGACATGCGCGTCTTCCTCCGGCACGCCGGCATCGGTCAGGCTGCCGATAATGCCGCCGGCCGCGCCGCCCACAATCGCTCCGGCGACGGCGCCCGCGGCTGTCGACGCCAGCCAGCCGGCCGCGACGACCGGCCCGACGCCCGGTATTGCCATGGCGCCCAGACCTGTTGCCAAGCCTCCGGCGCCGCCCACGACCGCGCCGATACCGGCGCCGCTGGCGGCATCCTCGGCGGCCGGCGATTGCGTGTTTCGATACCAGCCGCGGGCATTGTTGGCCATGATGCTGATGTCGGATGACGGGACGCCAATGGATTCCAGCTCGCCTACCGCGTCAGCGGCGCCGTCATAGTCGTCGAACAGCGCGGTGATCGTTTGCATGTCGGTTCTCCTGTCTATTGTTGGCCGGCGAAGACGTTGCCCTGATAATCGAGTGCAACGGAGGTGCCCTTGCCGTCCTTCGTCGCCTGGCCACGCCAGATGCCCTGCTCGTCCTTGGCGAGCGCTGACACGTCCGCATAACCGGCATCCTGGATGCGCTTCTTCGCCTGCGCCTCGGTGAAGCTGTTTGCGCCGGGAACCGGAGCGGGTGGTTTGGGTGTCGATGCCGATTTGACCGCCGGCATGCTCGCGCTGGCGCGGGCGATCTTCTCGATCATGTCCTGATGCATTTTCAGTGTCGGCAGGGTTTCCGCCGCGAAAGACTTGAGCGCGGGATTGTCTCCGTCCTTGGCGTAGGCCTCGAACAGGCCGACCGCGTCCGCATGTGCCTTGCGCTGCATCTCCACGTAAGGCTGATCCAGCGAGGCCGTCGTGCTCTGCAACCGTTCCAGATCGCTCTTATGCTCCGCATCGGATCCCGTCGGTACCTGCAATTTCTGCTCGGCGGCGATCTTCTGCAGTTTGGCGTTCGCCGCGCCGTGGTCGGTGATCATCCGCTTGGCGAAATCCTTGATCTGCTGATCCTTCGCATTGTCTTGCGCGATCTTGCTGGAATCCACTTCGAACATCCCGCCGATGGCGGCCTTGTCGACGAAGGTCTGCGCGTCGTCGGCCGCGAAGGCCGGAAGGGCAAGCATCAACGCGACGGCCGTCGATGGAACGAGCAACATACGCAAGCTCATGGCTGAAGGCTCCTTGCTGTTTGATGGGGCCCGAACCGCTATTCCCGGCCTTTGTTCCGCGACAGACTTGTGGCGTTTCAAAAGGCCAAAATGGAATCCGCCAGCTCTGGCCGGGCGGGTTTCTGATCGATCGACCATGGCGAAGCCCGGTCAGCGGGCAAGAGAGGAGCCGGTGAATTCGTCGACGAGGATCGGCCCCCTTTTTATACAACGGGGACAGGCCTTTGCCTCAATCAAGCGCTCGGAGTCGAGGCGAAACCGGCCTTTGTCTCAGAGCTCTGCTCGCGGGTGGAACGAAAGCCGAATCCGGGAATTACCTACAAGCACTGAAGATTACTTGCAGGAGGAAGAAATGGGACGAGGTATTCTACTCTGGCTGCTCGGCGTTCCGATTCCGATCATCATCCTTTTGATGCTTTTCGCGCGGTAGGAGCGGACAATGACCAATGTCTTTTCCGCGGTCGACGAAGCCGCGATCGAAACATCTTCGTCTGCCGTCAATTGGGGACCTATCGTGGCGGGCGCTTTCGCCGCGGCCACTCTGACGCTCGTCCTCATGCTCGTCGGTTCCGGGCTTGGTCTGACGATGATGTCGCCCTGGGGCAGCGCTTCGCTGACGACATTCGCCGTGTCGACCGCGGTCTGGCTGGTCATAGTGCAATGGCTGTCATCCGCGCTTGGCGGCTATATTGCCGGACGGCTTCGCACCAAGTGGGTCAACGTTCATACCGATGAGGTGTATTTCCGCGATACCGCGCACGGATTCCTGGCCTGGGCGCTTGCCACCTTGCTGGTGGCCACCGTCCTTGGTACGGCGATCTCGGGAATTGTCGGCACAGGCGCCCAGGCGACGACCGGCTTGTTGAGCGGCGCCGCAGCCGGTGCAGCTTCGCAGGCCTCGTCGGCGCAGTCGCCATCCGCCAGTGATTTGGCTGGATATTTCGTCGACGCGTTGTTCCGGCCGGCCGATAACGCAGCCGCTGCGACACCACCGGCCGGCACGCCTCAGAACAATGCCGATGCCGCTGGGCAGGCAACACGCATACTGGCAATCAGCGCTGCGAACGGGGAAATGAGCGCGAATGACAAGGCATATCTCGCCCGCCTGGTGGCATCGCGGACGGGCCTGCCACAGGCCGATGCGCAGAAGCGGGTGGACGAGGTCCTGGCTAGCGTCGAGGATGCCAAGAACAAAGCCAAGGCGGCCGCCGACAAGGCCCGCAAGGCAAGCGCCACCACTGCTCTGGTTGGCGCTTTGTCGCTGGTGATCGGCGCCTTCATCGCGGCCGTTGCGGGAGTGCTTGGCGGCCGGCAAAGGGACGAGGACGAGGCTCGCTTTTTGAGAAGCAGCTGACGGTCATCGCGCCTAGTCCGGATGAGGGCGGCAACCATGTCGCCGACGGCGGTGGTCGTGCTACTGGCCGCCGATGGCCTCAAGCGGGATGGCAGCCGTGAAATTGAGCCCGCTCGGAGCCAGCCGCAAGTCCACCGTCGCTCCGAGCTCGTATGGCAAGGTGCCCTCCAGAACCTCCAAGCCGAAGCCGCGCCGCTCGACGGGTTTGAAATCGTGGGATCCGCTCTCCATCCATTTGAAATGGAGCAGGTCCTCTTCCAGCTGCCATTGGATGTCGATGCGGCCTGCGCGGCTAGACAGTGCTCCGTATTTCAGGGCGTTGGTCGCTAACTCGTGGATGGCCAGCCCTATTGTCTCGGCGGCCTTGGGCGCAAGCGTCACGGGCGGACCGTCGATCGTCAGGTTCTCGCCTTCCCGGCCGCCCGCAGCACGCAATTCTTCCGCCACGATCAATGCCAGACTGATACCGATCGACGGACGGCGTGTGATGGCCGCCTGGACCCGGGCGAAGGCGTTGATGCGGCCTTCCAGATGGGCCGCGGCTTCGTCCAGGGATTCGCTTCTCTCCATCGTGCGCCGCACGATCGAGCGGATGACGGCCAGCGTGTTGCGCACGTGATGCTGCAATTCGGCGAAGCGGGCCCGGTGTTGTTCCTCGCATTCCTTCTGATGCGTGATGTCGTAACCGATGCCCCCGATCTGGGCGACCTTTCCCGCTTCATCGCGCATCGGAAAATCGGCGTTGCGCAGCCAGCGTATCTCATTGTCGGCCGGCCGGCATATACGGTATTCGAAGGTGACGCTTTTGCCGTCGCGAATGCGCTCGATCTGGGCCAGCACATGCTCGCGGTCTTCAGGCAGGACAAGGTCGATCCAGCTGGCGAAGTTGTCGCCAGCCAGGGCCTTTTCACGGCTCATGCCGTAAATGGCGTCGAAAGCCGGGCTCAGATATTCCCACTGCAGCGTCTCGGCGTTGCGAATCCAAAGCACGTCCGAGGCGGCCTCTCCGAAATCCTGCAGGTTCTCCTCGCTTGCGCGCAGCCCGGCTTCGGCACTCGCGTGCTCGTGCAGGGCCGCCTGAACCTCGGCCAGGCTGCGTTCAAGCGGCTCTTTGGGCGGACCGTTTGACATCACTCTTCATTGGCATCGAGATGCCTGCCTTCGCGATCGAGATGCAGATAATTGGGATTGAACAGCGCGACGTCCTGCAATGCCTTAAGGTTGGGAATGGTCAGAGTCCTGTCCTTCAGCACGATGAGGTTCGAGGCGCGCAGCTCCTGCAGTGTGCGATTCACATGAACCGTCGACATGCCCAGCGTCTCGCCCAGTTCCGTCTGCGTCAACGGGAACTCGCAACTGCTGTTGCTCGTGCAGCCCGCGGCCTCCAGCCGGATGAACAGCTCGCATAATAAATGCGCCATGCGCTCCAGTGCATCGCGCTGCCCGAGGTTGACCGTCCACTCGCGCTGTATCGCCGCTGCGACGAGCGATTCCCACCACAGTGCCTGGGTGATGCGCGGATGCCCGATCATCATTTCGTCGAAGGCCGTGCGCGAGATTTCCGACACCACGACCGGCGTGATGGCGCCGATAGAGTGGTCCATTTCCTTCAGGACGAAGACATTCAGATCGCACAGGTCCCCAGGCAGGAAAAATGCGATGATCTGCCTGCGGCCGTCTTCGAGGGTCTTGTAGCGGCAGGCCCAGCCCTCGCTGATCAGATTGATGAATTCGGGCTTCTCGCCCTCGTGGATGATATCCTCGCGCGCGGCGAAACGTCGAACCCGTTGCGCCGCTATTCTGAGCAGCATGTCCTTGTCGGCCTGCGAGAGCCGCGTGAACTTCTCGAGCTTCCGGATCAGAGGCCGCCTCATCCTTATCCTTCTTGTCGGTGATACACAGAACGATCGGGCAACGACCTTACCTATGTTAACGTCCGTTTGCCGCGGACGACTGCGCGCAGGAAGCGCATATGGACGAGAAAGTCGTCGATGCTCGTGCACCGTCCTGGACGCGTATTTTCCTGAGCAGGATATCACAGCCGCGATTTTCGCGCTCGGTTTCACGGCTATTGATCCCGTTGCGGCCAGCCAAGAGGTCAAGATCGCGTCGAAATGGACATGACCGATCTCGACGGCCGGAGCCGCCGATTGACCATGCGTCGTGAGCCAAGCGCTGAGAAGCGGCTGCCGCGCGTGTCCGCCAACGGCTACGATGCAGCCGCGTTCCTCTCGTATTGTCGAGATCGCGGGCTTGACAAGCCCACTGCCGACCGATCCGGCGCGCCACCGTTGGACATGACGCGCCGGCCTTGCGGCCCCTTGACAGATCCTCGCCGGATTAGACCGACATCAAGTCGAAGCTGACGGCGTGTCCGTGCTTGACGGCCGACCGCGCGATCATGTTGCTCAATTGAGGAGACTCTATTGAGCAGTCCGGCATGACAGTCAGGATGGCCCGCGTGGCCGCGGCCACCGACACCGGCGAGCGGTGCGAGGAACGCGTTTCCATATAGTGCTCGATGAGTTCGTTCAGCCGGACAGGATGATATTTGATCACGCCGCACCTCCCTAAGCCGCGCTTATTCTCTTGCAGCCAACGAATGCTCCCGGTCTCGCGGTCGCGCATTAACCCATGAGAGAGAGTCGGGAAAATTCTTTGAAGCTTCGACGGTGCAACGACACGTCTGGAGACGTTGGCGCTTCGATCAATCACACTGGCTTTGCGCGCGCATTCCCTTCGCCTGCGGCTTCAGCCAGACGCATCCGCGCCAGGTCATTCCGGGCTAACGGGAACCGAGCGCCTTGGCTTCGCGCTCAAGCGTCGCGCGGTCATTGCCGTGTTTGCGAATAAGCTCCCGAGCTTCGGGCATCGTCAGCTGGAATTTCCGCGCGAAATACGCGACCTCATATTCCTCATCGCCCGATACGCGGTCGCGGTCGCGGAAATCGCGCTTGTTCTTGTCGTCGGCCATCACCGTTCCTCCTGGTTGAAGAACAACGTCCGCCGGTAAACGTTCCGTCGGCCGCTGCACGGAACATGCGGCTCGGTGCGGTTCGGAAGTCCCCCCTCGCACCCGCCGGCGTACCGAGCGCCTGATCGGAGAAACGGCATGGCCATCGCGGGGAGCCGCCTTTTTGCTGGAACGATCCCGCTGGGCTGCTGGCTCAGATCGGGGCGGGCAAATCTCGGCTCGCCCATGGCGGACCCGCCGGGATGCGTCTGATCTCAGCTCTGGTCGCCAAGCAATATTCTGGCGTCCTCGGCAGCAGCGATGAAAGCCTGGCGTGCGACCCTTGGCGGCTCCTGATTGCGCAACACCGCAAGGCAGGCCTGGATCGCGCGGCGCCGTGTCCTCAAATGAGGCTTGGGCCAATCGTGCAAAAGCACGTCAGCCGCATCCAGCACCGACACGACGACGCGGTCACGGTCGATGCGACCTGGCTGCACCACGACCGGTTTGCGAAAACGTTTGCTGCGATAGCGCATGGCCGCTTTGCCGCTGAAACGGTGATCGGACACGGCATCATCCTTCAATCGGCGTTTGCGACAACAACCTATGTTAAGGCGGCGCGACCGATCGTGGCGCAGACTGCGGCGGCCTTAGTTCCCTCACCGAGGCAGGCCCGGTCTGCGCTCCTGTGTCACCAACGAGGATAAGCAGACCGGGCTTTCAATGGCTCCGCAATGCCTGCGGAAGGCCTTTAGCGATCCCATTCTCCATGGAAAGCGCGCTTCTTCAGTAAACATGGACGCGACCGCTACGTTCCGTCTCGTCGAGCATGGGGGCCGCCGTGAAGCGAGATCGGCTTAACTGTCGCCTCGCAGGGACGGTGGGCGGAACATTTGGCCGCCAACTCGGTTAGCCGGACGACCGACCGCCTCCAACCGGGAAGGAAAAGCCATGCTCGGTATCGATCTGTGGGCCTTCGTCGTGATCGGCGGGCCGATTATTCTCCTGTTTGTGCTCGTTTATGCTCTTTTGACCCGCCGGCATCGAGGACCGGCCGAACGCCGCGAGAGCGATCGTGCAACCGAGCGCCTATACCGCAACCAAGGGGACTGAGGTGAGGCTCACCCACAGTCGCCGGCAACGGAACCAGCCGGTCAGGTTGCTGTTTACATCCCGGATGAAGATTTGAGCTCGGAGCAACGGTCGATGGCCGATGACGAGTTGCCGGGCGTGCTGGCGACGCTGCCTGTGATCGACGCTAAGGCGGAGCCGACGCTGAAGAGCGCGGAGGCGGAAGCTTTCTACACCCACGCGATCCGCGAGCTCGCCGCCACCGACATTCCTTTTCTCGTTGCCGGAACATATGCGGTGAGTGCCTATACCGGCGTCGTGCGCCAGACCAAGGACCTCGATATCTTCTGCAAGGCAGGCGATTGTCCGCGCATCCTCGCCCATTTCAAGGATATCGGCTACGCCGTCGTGATCGAGGACGATCGCTGGCTGGGGAAGGTCTTCGAAGGTCCGCATTTCTTCGACGTGATCTTTGCTTCCGCCAACGGCACCATGCAGGTCGAGGACCAATGGCTGGAGCATGCGCGGCAGGTCGAGCTGCTGGGCAGCCGGGTCAGGATCATCGGACCTACGGAACTTATCTGGTCTAAATGCTTCATCCAGGACAGGGGACGGCACGACGGTGCCGATATCGCCCATACCATCCTCAAGGCACATGAGCAGATCGACTGGCAAAGGCTGCTGTCTTATCTCGACATCCACTGGGAGGTGCTGCTGATGCAGTTGCTGAATTTCCGCTGGATCTATCCCAGCGAACGCGACCGCATTCCCGACTGGTTGCTTGACGATCTGCTCGACCGGCTCGCCAGGCAGCGGCAATTGCCTTCACCGAGGATGAAGATCTGCCGCGGCCGACTGCTGTCGCAGGTCGACTATGAGATTGATGTCAAGGAATGGGGCTTTGCCGGTGTCGGCGGCGTTGGAGAATTTCACGATGGCTGAACAAAGCAGGGCAAGCAAAACGAGCGGAAACGGCAAAATCAAAGTCGCCGCGGTGGGCGATCTGCATGTTCAGGAAGATGCCCAGACCTCCCATCGCGACCTGTTCGGCGAGGTTTCGCGCGAAGCCGACGTCCTGGTGCTTACCGGGGACCTCACCAATCTCGGCAAGCCGAAGGAGGCCGAGCTTTTGGCGGAGGATCTCCGGGCCTGCTCGATTCCCGTGGTCGCGGTGCTCGGCAACCACGACTACGAATCCGGTTGCGCCGAGCAGATAGCGGCGACACTTCGCCAGGCCGGCGTTCACCTCCTCGACGGACAGGCGACAGAACTGATGGAAGTCGGCTTTGTCGGCGTCAAAGGTTTTGTTGGCGGGTTCGGCTCGAGGATGCTCGGGTCCTTCGGTGAGCCGGCAATCAAGGCCATGGTGGCCGAGAGCGTCAGCGAGGCGATGCGGCTGGAAAATGCCATGCGGCAAGTCCGCGCCAAGCGGACACTTGTTGTGCTTCACTACGCCCCGATCGCGGAAACGGTCGCTGGCGAGCCGCCTGAAATCTTCCCGTTCCTCGGCTCTTCCCGGCTGGCCGAAACGATCGACCGGTTCAAGGTGAGCGCCGTCGTGCACGGTCACGCGCATCGAGGCACCTTCGAAGGTCAAACTCCCGGCGGCGCGAAAGTCTACAATGTCGCCATGCACGTCGCGAAGCCGACGGGCCGGCCCTATGCGCTGCTCGAGATCTGAGCCGGCCAGCGACGTGGTGACCGGGCTAGACCTCGTCGAACTGGCTGCTTTCCTTGGAAGGGCCCGCGGTGTGGACAGTCCCCAAGGAGCGGATGAAGCGCTCGAAGGAGCACAATGTTTCTCTGTCGCGCCAAGCGTGCCGGCAACCGACCTGCACATGTACGGAACGCTCTGGCTTCTCAGGGGGAGTCCCGCAAGACGAAGCGCGTGCGGCTCTTCACCGAGGTCTTATCCCGCAGGCTTGCCGCGCACGCGCCGCTTCTCGCCGGGCTGTCCATATCGCGCGACTGACGCGCGGCAGGTCGCCGGAGACGCTTGCGCATCTGACGGTTCGGGCGACGGCAGCCTTCAAGGCGGGGAACTTTTTGAGCGGCTACGGTCTCTTACGGTTTGACGCTTTTGTCGCCATAGCCGCCCCATGGAGCCGGCGCGCTTGCGGCCTGCGCCGCTTGAGCGGGATTGAGCGCAGCATTCCACTTCGCAGGCCAGCGGCCCGGTATCTGGATAGGGCTCTATGTGGCGATGAGCTTGGCCAGACGATCCGATGCCTCGGTTCCATTCACTCCAAGGTCGCGAACGCTGCTCATGTGATTGGCACCGGAGAGGGCGGTTTGAGAGACTGCCAGCCCTTGTTTTCGCAGATGCTTCGCAAATGCCTCGGCCTGGCTGTGGAACGGCGGCGTTTCCTCGGCTCCAACAGCAATCTCGACCTCTACGGCGGGATCGAAGCGATGTGTCAGCGGCGACAGGCTGGCGGCCTCCTCGTCCGTTATGGCGATCTCGGCGGCAAGGAAGGAGGTCTGCAGAGGCTTCAGCTCGTACAAGCCGCCAAGCAGCAGCGCGCCCTTGACGCTTGATGATCGGCCGTCATCGTTGAACAGCATCGTCGCCAGATGGGCACCGGCGGAGTGCCCGCTGACCGTCAGGCGGCCGCAATCACCGCCATGCTCGGCGATGTGCTCAAGCACCCAACGCTTGGCTCGGCGCACCTGCTCGACGATGGCGGCCATCCTCACCGAGGGCATCAGTGAATAGTCGACGATGATCGCGATCGCGCCCGCCCGCGTCACCGTGTCCGCGACATAGGAATAATCGCGCTTGGAGAACATGCGCCAGTAGCCGCCGTGGATGAACATGTGCACCGGCAGGCGATCGCGTTTTCCCAGGGGAAAGAACAGATCGACGGTTTCGGCGGCGTCCGGTCCGTAGGCGACATCGGCGACGATCGGGATTTTCGCCCGGGTCTCCGCGCTGCGGCGAACGATCTCGGCGACGATATCGTCGAACTCCGCAACGTGGTCGCGGATGCGAAAGGGATCCCTGGTCACGCCTGCACCCTCACATCGTCACGGCGATATACTTGGCTTCCAGGAACTCGCTGATGCCGTGCTTTTGCCCGCCTTCGCGTCCCAGGCCGCTCTGCTTGACGCCGCCGAAGGGAGCCGCAGGGTCGGACATCAGGCCCCGATTCAGCGCGATCATACCCGACTCGATCCTTGATGCCACGCGCATGCCCTTGGCCAGATCGCGCGTGTAGATGTAGGCCGCCAACCCGTATTCGGTGTCGTTGGCGCGTGCGATGACTTCGGCCTCATCGTCGAAGCGCATGATTGGAGCGACGGGACCGAATATTTCCTCGTGCGCCATCTCCGCATCCAGGGCAACGTCGCAAAGAACCGTCGGCGGGTAGAAATAGCCCTTGTCATCCGAGGCTGCGCCTCCGCACAGCACCTTTGCACCGCGACGAACCGCGTCTTTGACGAGCCGGTCGATTTTCTCGATGGCTTTGCGAGTGATCATCGGGCCGCATTCGGTCTCGACGTCCGTGCCGGGGCCTACCTTGAGGGCGGCCATGCGCTTGCGCAGTCCCTCCGCGAACGCATCATGTATACCCGCCTGGACATAAAGCCGGTTGGCGGCGGTGCATGCTTCGCCGGCGTTGCGCATCTTGGCAATCATCGCTCCGTCGAGCGCTGCCTCCAGGTCGGCGTCGTCGAACACGACAAAGGGAGCGTTGCCGCCAAGCTCCATCGAACAGGAGATGACGTGCCTGGCGGCTTCGGCCAGAAGAACGCGCCCAACGCCTGTGGAGCCGGTGAACGAGAGTTTGCGCACTCGCGGGTCGGCCAGCATGGCAGCGGTCAGTGGTCCCGGATTGGACGTGGTGAGAACGTTCACGACACCGGGCGGGACGCCGGCGTCCTCATACAGCGCGGCAAGCGCATAGGCAGTCAGCGGCGTTTCGCTGGCGGGCTTCAGGATCACGGTACAGCCGGCTGCGAGCGCCGGCGCGATCTTGCGTGTGGCCATGGCAGCTGGAAAATTCCATGGCGTGATCAGCACACATATGCCTATCGGCTGGTAGTCGATGACGATGCGGTTTGCGCCGGAAGGTGCAAGGCCGAACTCGCCGCTGATGCGAACCGCTTCCTCGGCGTTCCACCGAAAGAACTCGGCCGCATAAGCGACTTCGCCGCGTGCATCGCGCAGCGCCTTGCCGTTCTCCAGCGAAATCAGCACGGCCAACGTTTCCGCCCGCTCGGTCATCAGTTCGAAGCAACGTCTCAGGATCTCCGACCGTTTGCGTGGGGCGGTTTCGCGCCAAGCAGCCGCCGCCTTGGCCGCGGCGTCGACGGCGGCGGCGGCGTCAGCCAGCGTAGCATCGGGAACAGCCGCGATGACGGATTCCGTCGATGGATCGACCACCTCGATAACGCGCCCGTCCGACGAGGGCCGCCATTGCCCGCCAATATAGAGCCCGTGTGAGAACGTGGCATATTCGGAGACGTCCTCCTCATCCAAAAGCCCTGGAGAAGCGTTCATCAGGTGTCTCCTGTTTCACATCAGGCTGGCCGGCATATCGCCGTCATAGGCCGCTTGCACCAGCCGTCGCATCGCGGCGGCGTCGAAAGGGCGGGGGTTGTTCTTGATCAGGCGGTCGATGCCAAGCGCCTGCTCGGCGGTCCACTCGATCTTGCCGGCAGGCAAACCCAGTTCGGCCAGCGTCCGTGTGATGCCGATCGCGCCGAAAAGCCGTGAGACCTCTGCGATGGTCGCGGAAGCCCTGTCCTTGAGTTCAATGTCGGCATGGGGAAGACCGAGCGCGGCACCAACCTCGGCAAACTCGCCGGCGGCGGCGGGCAGGTTGTAGTTCATCACGTAGGGAAGCATGGTCGCCACCCCCAATCCATGCGGCGTGTGGGTAAGCGCGCCAACCGGATATTGCACGGCATGGGCGGCGGCCGTCCCGGCCGTGCCGAAGGCGCAGCCGGCCGCCAAGGCGCCCATCATCACATCGGCGCGCGCATCCTCGTCCGCACCGTCCCGGTAGGCCCTTTCCAGGCTGCGGCCAAGAAGCTTGACGGCCAATAGCGCGAAATGGTCGGTGAGAGCGCTCTTGCCCACAAAGACGTGCTGCTGCGGCAGTGTCGGATCGGTTCCGCGTCTCGCCGCCGTAAAGGCTTCGATGGCGTGCGTCAGGGCATCGGCGCCGGCAATTGCCGTGAGCGCGGGCGGGCAGGTCGCGGTCAGCTCCGGGTCGCACAGCGCGACGGCGGCGATGAGGTGGGGACTTGAAATGCCGACCTTCAGCAGGCGCTCCGGATCGGAAATGACGGCTACGGGCGTCACCTCCGAGCCGGTGCCGGCGGTGGTCGGCACGGCAATCAGCGGCAGTGCTGGGCCCGGGACCTTGAACTCACCATAATAGTCCTGAAGCCTGCCGCCATGACTGATCAGCAGCGCCGCGCATTTGGCCATGTCGAGGCAGCTTCCACCACCGATCCCAACGACCATGTCGGGTTTGAAATCCTTCGCCTCGGCAACACAGACCGCGACGCTGTCCCGGGGCACGTCCGGCAGCGTGCGGTCATGGACAAGGATTTCAACCGAGGCATTGCTCAGCGCGGCCATCATCTCGCCGAATATGGCCGTTGCCGCGAAGCGCTCGTCGGTGCAGACGAGCGCGCGCTTGCCATGCCTGGATGCGACCTGCGGCAGCACCTGGCGCTGGCCTTTGCCGAACAAGATCTCACGCGGCAATCGCGCTGCGGCGAACAAGGTCATCGAGTGAGCCCTTCCAGTATGGATCGGCGATCCATCGCTCCTATTTAGGCGTATCCGCTATAAAATCGTATAGGATATAGGATTGAATTGGCCGGAGCATCGTGTTAGTGGTCCCTCCTGTCAAGAGGCAAAAAGATGCAGAACCCTGATGTGAAGCTTGATGACGACGCGCGGCCGACAGGCAGAATTCAGCGCGCAAACAGCCTCGCGGGAGACGTCTACGAGGCGATCTTCCAGCAACTCATGTCGCTCAAGATCGCGCCGGGGTCGCGCATAACCGTGGACAATCTCGTCCGGGAACTGGATGTCTCGCATACGCCGATCCGCGAGGCTCTCGGGCGCCTGGAAGGCGAAGGCCTGGTGATCAAGACCCATCTGATCGGCTATCGCGCCGCACCGCAGATCACACGCCGACGTTTTGACGAGCTTTACGAGTTGCGCCTTTTGCTTGAGCCTGCCGCCGCGGCCAAGGCAGCGGTCAGCCTCGACGCTGCCCGGCTGGCGGCCCTGCAAGAGGCGGCGGGGGTCATGACCCGCCGCGACGGCAGGGACGAGCGCCTTCGCTATTCCAACTTCGCCCGCCAGGATGCGATCTTCCATGACAAGATCATGGAGTTCGCGCAGAACGAGATCATCCGCGAGACGCTGAACCACCAGCACACGCATTTTCACATTTTCCGGCTCATGTACCACTCGCGCGTAACCGAGGAGGCGCTCGACGAGCACGAAGCCATTCTCTCGGCTTTCGCAGCCGGCGATGCGAACGCGGCGCGAAGGGCGATGCGGGTGCACATCGAGAACTCGCGCGACAGGCTCCTGCCTGCGTTCGAATAGGCAGCCGGACGCTCCAGGCGGGTGAAAACATGCCCTTTGCTGACATCCACAATCCGATGCCCAAAACCCAAGGCGCGCCTTGCACTGCCACGCAACCGAGAGGAAGACCATGCCAGCCAAAAAAATACTGATGCTGACCGGAGAGTTCACCGAGGAATACGAAATCTTCGTCTATCAGCAGGCGATGGAGGCCGTAGGCCACACCATCCACGTCGTGTGCCCCGACAAGAACGCCGGCGACCGGATCAAGACCTCGCTGCACGATTTTGAGGGCGACCAGACCTATACCGAGAAGCCCGGACACTACGCGCTGATCAACAAGACGTTTTCCGAGGCGGAAAGGCAGATCGACCAGTATGATGCGGTCTACTGCGCCGGCGGCCGCGGGCCGGAATACATCCGCACCGACAAGCGCGTTCAGGCCATGGTCCGCCACTTCCACGAGACCGGGAAGCCGATCTTCACGATCTGTCATGGCGTGCAGATTCTGATAGCGGTGGACGGTGTCGTGCGCGGCAAGAAGGTCGGTGCGCTGGCGGCCTGCGAGCCGGAGGTCACCCTTGCGGGCGGCACCTATGTCGACCTCTCGCCCACCGACGCCTATGTAGACGGCACGATGGTTTCGGCCAAAGGATGGACTGCACTTGCCGCCTTCATTCGTGAGTGTCTGAAGGTGCTGGGCACGGAAATCCACCATAACTAGCCACTGCCGGCCGCTGCGCTTGAGAAGGCGGGCGACCTGGCACAAATGCAGCGGCGGTCCCGGTTCGTGTCGGACCGCCGCGAGTTTCCCGCGGCCTTGCCAAGGCCGCGACGTCCTTCGATTTAAGTGCGAAGCGCGCCGTGCATCGCTTCTGCTACCAGCACACGAAGCCGCCATCCACGATAAGATCGATGCCGGTAACGAAAGACGCGGCTCGACTGGCCAGAAACACCGCCGGGCCTATCATCTCCTCGGGTGCCGCGAGGCGACCCATGGGCGTATCGCGCTCGAAGTTCTTCACTTGCTCGGCCACTTCCGGCCTCCGGTTCATCGGGGTCAGCGTGTATCCGGGGCTGAGCACGTTGAGCCGCAGTCCGCGGTCCGACCACTCCATCGCCAGGCTCTTGGTCATGTGAATGACCGCTGCCTTCGACGAGTTGTAGTGCGTCTGGAGGAGACCACGGTTGACGATCGAGCCGGACATGGAGGCCACGTTGATGATCGATCCCTTGCGGCGCGGCAGCATCACTCGAGCCTCGGCCTGGCAGGACAAGAACACACCGCCGACATTGATGCCGTAAAGTTCTTCCCACGTGGCCAGCGGCAATGTCTCGGCTGCATGCGCGCCGCCTATACCCGCATTGTTGACGGCAACCGTAAGCGCGCCGAGCTCCCTTTCGATACGCTCGACCGCGGTGGCGAGATCGGTTTCCGACGTCACCGAGCCGGTTATCGCAAGCGCCTTGCGGCCGAGCGCGGTGATCCTTTGGGCCGTCGCCTCGAGCCCTCCCTTCGAGGCGTGACCGAAGCACGCGACGTCGGCACCGGCCTGAGCAAGGCCGACCGCTATCGCCTGACCGATGCCACTGCCGGCGCCGGTGACCAGCGCGACGTCGCCGTCCAGTTTGAACAAGTCCATTGGGTAGTTCCTTCCTAATTCCTTGATCGCAATCGGGCGAACATACAGGAGTCTTGGTCTCGGCTGCGGTTTTTGTCGCACCCCATCCTTGCTGGTCGCTCAAATGCTGCTGCTGAACGTGGCGGCGATCGATCGACGCCTCGAGCGCGAACTCTGAAGTCACAGAATAGATCCTCGGGTCTGCGCGCGTCGCTTCGCTTCTTGCGCCGCCCGTGGATGACGATGGCGATGCGCGTTTCGGCCAATCTCCAACGCTTGCCAACCGCCAGCGCAAACATAGCCCACCGCACAAATTTCGATGTCGAGGAACTCACCGGCCGCAAGCGGGAAACGGGAACTTTTGTTCCGCTGGCGATTTTGGCTATGCTGCAGATCCGAATTGCCGGAAGGTCGCTGCCATGACGAAATATTTTGCAATCGCCGCGCTCATGCTTGCCGCAGCAGCCATGATGGCGGGCCCGGCCGCCGCTGGCGAACAGCATCGCTACCGCGTCGTCAATCGGGAGCGTTATGTTCCAGCCAGTGACGACATCATCGAGACGCTGTTCGGCGGTCCGCGTTACTACGACCGGCAGATGCCCACCACGTCGGCGGGCGCCTGCGCATATCACCGCGTCGGGCCGGATGCGGACGCGGTCAATGACATCAACGACCACTATTGCGGGAAGTAAGATCCCCGGGCCGGCGTTCCTCGGGATCAGTGTTCGACGAGCCTCGACCCTCTTTGCGTTCATGGTCCCTGCGAACGTATCGCCGGTGTGGCTGTGGCTGGCCGGACGCGGCGGTTGAATGCCGATCCCGTCACGGGTCCACGGTCATCGCGCACACTCTACCCGGACATTGTATACAATAATTGAGAAATATGTTGACAATCGATCTCGGCCGGTTTCCCTTACACTATACGCGCAGCTTATGAGCAAAACACAAAGCGCGATAACCAAGGGGAACTGAAGCTATGATCAACCGTCGCTCGACTCTGAAATCAATGGCGCTCGGCGCCGTCTCGACCCTGGCTCTTGCCGCTCTCGGCGTTTCGTCCGCGCAGGCTGAAAACAAGGAACTGAAGATCGGCTTCGTCGGCGTTACCAGCGGGCCCGCCGCCGCCTGGGGCACCTCGAACGTGCGCTCGATGCAGACCCGCGCCGCCTGGATCAACGAAACCAGTGGCGTCAAGATCGGCAACGACACCTACAACATCAACATTGTCACCTTCGACGACCAGAAGGATCCCAAGCGCGCCATCGCCGGCATGGAAAAGATGGCGCAGGAAGGCGTGCACTATGTCGTCGGGCCGAATGTCGATGATGGCGCCGCCGCGGTGCGCCCGGTCGCCGAGGCCAACGGCATCATTTATTTCCCCTACGCCTTCCCCAAGGCGCTCTACCAGAAGCCGGCCTCGAATGCGGTGCTCGGCATGATCGCCAACTACCAGTCCGGTCCGGCGATCTACAAATATCTCAAGGAAAACAAAGGCGTGAAAAAGATCGCCTTTGTCGCGGCCAATGAATCCGACCCGCTCAGCCAGCGCGACAGCGGCGTCGAGGCGGCGAAGGCACTTGGACTGGAAGTCGTCGCCCAGAACGACACCTACCAGAATGACACCCGCGACTTCACGCCAGTGCTGACGCCGATCGTCGCCTTGAAGCCCGACCTGCTCGTCCTGTCCGGCGTGGCCCCGGCCAACGCGCCGCTGCTCATCCGCGCCGCCCGCGAGCTCGGCTATGAAGGCCTGATCTCGACGGAAACCGCGCAGGACGCCAAGGTCCTGGAGGAGGGCGCCGGCGAATACGCCAACGGCTTCATCTCCGTCGGCGGCGCCTCCACGCCGGAGATCGCCTCGGACGCGATGAAGGAATTCGTCGCCCGCTACACCAAGATGTTCGGCGAATACAACGACGAGTCAAACACCAAGGTCTATGCGCTCGAATACATCATCGAGACCTTGAAGGCCAATCCGGCGGCCATCAACAACGTCGAGGAATTCAAGAAGACCATGGACACTTTCTCGGCGCCCAATCCCTTCCTGAAGGGCGACGCGAAGCTCAGCTATGTCGGCATGACCTCCTTCGGCCAGAAGCGCCAGCTTTCGGTGCCGATGGTGGTCAACGAATATAAGGACGGCGCTTTCCAGACCTTGTTCGTCGGTTCCGTCGACTAGCGCCACCTTCGAGCGTCATTCCTCCAGCTTGCCGCGGGGTCCGATAGGCCGGACCCCGCGGAACATCGAAGGTATCCATGGAACAGGTCATCGCCAACGGATTGTATCTCGGTGCCCAATACGCGCTGATCGCGCTGGGCTTGACCCTGATCTTCGCCCTGATGAACGTGCTCAATTTTGCTCACGGGCAGATGTATGTGCTGGGCGGGTTCATCGCCTACACTGTCTACGGCCAGCTCGGCCTGCCTTTCGTGGTCGCGCTGCTCGCCTCTGGCGTCACGCTCGCCATCATCGGCGCGCTGATGGAGAAATTCCTCTTCCGCACCGTCATCAGGCGAAGTCACCGCGAGGAGAGCACCATGCTGCTCGCTGCCGCGACGGCCTTTTTCTTTGACGCCGTCATCCTGCTTCTGTTCGGCGAAAAGCAGCGCGGCGTTCCCAAGATAGTCAAGGGCGTCTTCAACGATGCCGGCATCATCATGCCTTATGATCGTATCGTCGTCGGCGTGCTGGCGATCGTCTTCATCGCCGCCTTCGTGCTCTATATGCAGTACAGCCGGGTTGGGCGGGCCATGCGCGCGCTTGCCCAGGATCGCGTCGCGGCCCAGCTGATGGGCGTCCGCGTCGATCGCTATTCGATGATCGGCTTTGCCATGGGCGCCATGCTCGCGGGCGTCGTCGGCGGGCTGCTGGTTACCATCACCGGCGTCAATTCGGGCATTGGCGGGCCGATCTCGATCAAGGCCTTCCTGATGGTGATGATCGGCGGCGCCGGCGTCGTCGGCGGCGCGATTGCTGGCGGCTTCATCCTGGGCATGATGGAGTCGGTCGGGCTCACCGTGCTGCGCGAATATGGCGACGTGACCTACCTTGTCATATTCGCTGCCCTGATGGTGTTCCTGTCGGTCCGTCCCAACGGGCTGATGGGCAAGCCGTGGGGTTGATGGCGCCATGACCCGCAACCGCAACATGAAAATCGCATCGGTCGTGGCCTTTGTGGCGATCGTCTTCATCGCCGTGCCGGCCGCGATCTCGGCAAGCGGCCGTTTTGATCTCTACTACACGTTGACCTCGGTGGCGCTGCTCAGCATCGCCAGCGCAGGTGTCTGGCTCACCTTCTATATCGGCCGCATCAACATCGGCCAGGGTGCCTATGCGCTGATGGGCGGCTACGTCTCGGCCATACTGGTGATGAACCATAGCTGGTCGTTCTGGCTGACGCTTCCTGTCGCGGGCCTGTTCTGCGCCGCCGCCAGCGTGCTGATCGGCCTGCCGATTCTGCGCCTGCGCGGCGTCTACTTCGCCATGGTCACGCTGGTGCTGACCGAGGTGGCGCGGTTGCTCGCTTTGGCGCTGCCGATCACCAACGGCGCCAAGGGCATCGTCAGCATCCCGCTGCCCGGCGCACTGTCGGTCTTCGGCATCACGCTGATCCCTGATTTCGCCACGCTGCAGAATTCGCGGCTCGCCTTCTATCTGCTGGCGGTCACGCTGATGGTGGTCTGCTTCGGGGTCATGTACCGGCTGGTCAATTCGCGCATCGGCAAGCTGTGCCAGTCGCTGCAGCAGAATGAGGAGCTTGCGTCCTCGATCGGCGTCAACATCGCCTATCTGCGCGTCATTGCCTATGCCGTCTCGTCCTTCTTCGGCGGCGTTTCCGGCGCCATCTTTGCCGCCATCTCGCAATCGATCTATCCGTCGAGCTTCACCGTCACCGATTCCGTCAACTTCATGCTGAACTGCTTCCTCGGCGGCCTCGGCTATGTGTTCGGTCCGATGCTCGGCACGCTCGTGCTCTATTTCGGCTGGGACCTCCTGTTCCAGACCGGCCGATTCCAATTGCTCATCTATTCCGGCCTGATGATCGTCCTGATGCTGGTGCTGCCCAATGGTCTGCTCAGCCTCGCCGAAACGACCCGGAAGAAGGGTTGAGCCATGGCCGAAATGCTCGAAGTCTCAGGCATCACCAAGCGCTTCGGCGGTCTCGTCGCGGTCAACAACGTCTCCTTCTCGGTGCGCGAGAAGGAGATCCTGTCCGTCATTGGCCCCAACGGCGCCGGCAAGTCGACTTTGTTCAAGCTGATCTCGTCATTCCTCAAGCCCACGACGGGCGAGGTGCGCCTGAAGGGCGAACGCATCTCCGGTCTCGCTCCGCATATCGCCGCGCGCAGGGGCGTGGTGCGCACCTTCCAGGAGACGACGATCTTCAAGAACATGAGCGTGCGCGACAACGTCATCATCGCCCATCATTTGCGCTCCAGGGCGAGCCTCTTCGGCTTCTTCCTCGGCACCGGTGCGGCGAGGGCGGACGAAGCGGCCTTCGGCGCCTCCGCCGACGAAATCCTGGCGCTGCTCGGCCTCTCCTCGCTCGCCAATGAGACCGCCCGCAACCTGCCGCACGGCCATTTGCGCGCGCTGGGTGTCGCCATCGGCCTTGCGACCAATCCTTCGATCCTGCTGCTCGACGAACCCTTCGCCGGCATGAACCATGACGAGACGATGCGCATGGTGGAGATGGTGCGACGCCTGCGCGATCTCGGCCTCACCATCTTGCTTGTCGAGCACGACATGCCGGCCGTGATGAAGATTTCCGACCGCGTCGTCGTGCTCAATTTCGGGCAAAAGATCGCCGAGGGAACCCCGTCGGAGATCCAAGCCAATGAGAAGGTGATCGAGGCCTATCTGGGCAGCGAAGACGAGGCGATCGGCCTATGAACCGGATCCTGAACTTCGCCAATGTCGAGCTCTACTACGACCATGTCTACGCGCTGAAAGGCGTGTCGCTCGAGGTCAATGAAGGCGAGACCGTCGCGCTGATCGGCGCCAACGGCGCTGGCAAGTCGTCGATCCTTCGCGCCATCACCGGCTTGCGCAAGATCAGGTCCGGCGAGATCCATTACGGCGGCAAGCGCATCGACGCCGCCGCCCCCGACGAGATCGTCAAGATGGGCATTGCCATGGTGCCGGAAGGGCGCCGCGTCTTCCCCTTCATGTCGGTCAGGGACAACCTCCTGATGGGCGCCTTCACCCGCACCAGCAAATCCGAGATCGCCGCGTCGATGGAGATGGTGTTGGGGCGCTTTCCGCGGCTGAAGGAGCGCTTCTCGCAGGCCGCCGGCACGATGAGCGGCGGCGAACAGCAGATGCTTGTCATCGGCCGCGCGCTGATGGCCAAGCCGAAGCTCTTGCTGCTCGACGAGCCGTCGCTCGGCGTCGCGCCAAAACTCGTCCAGGACATCGCCCGCTCCATCGTCGCCATTAATCGCGACGAGAAGGTCAGTGTGCTCCTGGTTGAGCAGAATTCGCGCATGGCGCTGCGCATCTCGCAGCGCGCTTATGCGCTGACCACCGGCAGTGTCGCGCTGAGCGGCAACTCCGCCGAATTGCTGACCGACGACCGGGTCAAGCGTCTTTATCTCGGTGGTGAGATCTGAGGCTGATTCAATGCGCATTCTCGTCATCAATCCCAACACGACCGCCTCGATGACCGCCAAGATCTGCGAGGCGGCGCAAAGCGTCGCCTCCGCGGGAACCGAAATCATGGCGGTCAATCCGGCCGACGGTCCGCCAAGCATCGAAGGCTACTTCGACGAGGTCTTCGCCGTGCCGGGCATCATTGCCGAGATGCGCAAGGCGCCGGCGGCCGATGCCTATGTGATTGCCTGCTTCGACGACACCGGGCTCGACGCGGCGCGCTGTGCCAGCGGAGCTCCCGTCATCGGCATCGGCGAGGCCGCGTTCCATATGGCGAGCCTGATCGCCGGCAAGTTCAGCGTCGTCACGACGCTTGCCTGCTCGGTGCCCGCGATCGAGCACAATCTGGCGAAATACGGTCTCGCCTCGCGCTGCGCCAAGGTACGCTCGTCGGAGGTCCCCGTGCTCGAGCTCGAACATCCGGGCTCGAATGCAAGGCACAGGATATCGCAGGAGATCGCGCGCGCCATAAGCGAGGATCACGCCGAGGCCATCGTGCTCGGCTGCGCCGGCATGGCCGACCTTGCCAACAGCCTGTCGGAAGAACATGGCGTTCCCGTGCTCGATGGCGTCGTCTGCGCCGTCACGCTGGCCGAGAGCCTGTGCAAGGTGGGCTTGAGGACATCGAAGATCGGTGGCTATGCCGCGCCGCGCGGCAAACAGTTCGCCGGCATGTTTGCACCGCTGTCGCCCACGGAAATCGAGATCGTCTAGCCGGCTTCATGCTGCCGGACGACCGGCCGGCGCCCGGACAGGTGGGATTGACCGCCGCGCGAGCGATACTAGATTGGACGGGCTGCCGGCGATTTGGGGGGCAGATCAGGCCATTTCGGGCCCGCGCATTGAAAGTATGTTGACGGTACTCAAGGAAGAAGATCGCGACGACAAGCCGGCCGCGCGCTGGTCGCCGATCTATTATGGGCTGAGGGACGCCATCGTCAGCCATCGTCTCGCGCCGGGTACCAAATTGCCGGAGGACGAGCTGGCCTCGATCTATTCGGTGAGCCGCACGGTAGTTCGGTCCGCGCTGCAGGCCCTTGCCCATGACCGGCTGGCGCGGCTGGAGCCCAATCGCGGCGCCTTTGTCGCGCAGCCGTCGAAGATCGAGGCGCGCGAAGTGTTCGAGGCGAGGGCGCTGATCGAACCCAAGGTGGCCGCGCTCGCCGCCAGGACGGCGGTGCCGCCCGATATCGCGCAATTGCGGTCACACCTGGAGAAGGAGCACGACGCGCTGCACGCCGGCCGCGACAGTGACGCCATCATGCTGTCGGCGCGCTTCCACGTCGGCATCGCCGAGATCGCCGCGCATTCGGTGTTCACCAATTTCGTGCGCGACCTCGTCTCGCACTCCTCGCTGATCATCGCGCTCTACTGGAAGCGCCGCGACGCCACCTGCGAGAAGCACGCCCATCACGCGCTGGTCGACGCGATCGAGGCCGGCGACAGTGCCGACGCCGCGGCCTTGATGAACAGCCATCTGGTCGACTTGCTGTCCGGACTCGACCTTACCGACAAGGTGGAGAAGTCCGACAGCTTGGCGGATCTGCTTCGAGCTTAGAGCGAACGGCGGTTCAGCCGGGTCGCTGAACCGCCGGACGACCAGGCTAGGCTGCGGCCGCCTGCTTGTAATCCATTCGCTCGAGATCGGCGATGAGGCCGGGTCCGGTAGGCTGCCAGCCGAGATGCGCGCGCGTCCATTCGCTCGACGCTTGCATGTCGAGGCTGGCGAACATGGCAAGCCATCCGAAATGGTCGGCAGCCTCTTCCTGCGACAGCGAGACTACCGGCACGTTGAGACCGGCACCGATCACTTCCGCGATCTCGCGCACCGGGATGCCTTCCTCGGCGACGGCGTTGTAGCGAACGCCGGCTTCCTGCTTATCCAGCGCCAGACGGTATAGCTTCGCGACATCCAGCACATGCGCCGCCGACCACCGGTTGCGGCCTTCGCCAAGATAGGCGGACACGCCCTTGGCGTGCGTCTGCGCGATCAGCGGTGTGATCAGGCCCTGCTTCACCGTGTCATGCACCTGCGGCAACCGCACCACCGACACCTTGACGCCCTTCTCGGCCATCGCCGCGCCGGTGAGCTCCGACAGGATACGCGGATTGGGATGGTCGGTATTGAACACGTCTTCTCTCGCCGGCTGTCCGTGCTCGGCGGAACCCATGCCCACACCGGACGTGATGATAAGCAACCGGTCCGAGCCGGCCAGCGCGCCGCCCAGCGCTTCGATGGCGCGCTTGTCCTTCTCGCAATTGGCCACGAAATTCGAGAAATTGTGGTCGAAGGCGGTGTGGATCACCGCATCCGATTTCGCCGCGCCGTCGCGCAGGCTGTCGAGGTCTTCGAGGTCGCCGCGATGCGGCTCGGCGCCTGCGGCGACAAGCGACCGCGCGCCTGCATCGGAGCGAGTCAGGCCAAGCACCTTATGCCCGGCGGCAAGAAGTTCGGGCACGATCCTGGAACCGATGAAGCCGGTCGCGCCGGTAAGGAATACACGCATGGGAGGTCTCCTGTCGTTGTTCGGAGGCCTTATTTGCGCTATAACTCATTCTGTTAAAGTAGTGGCTTTATCATGGTATAATAGTCAATAGGATGGCAATGCCCCAAGGGACCGCCAGCAAAGAGACGACCAACAGGCTTGGCACCTTTCTTCGCGATCGCCGCATGCGCCTCGATCCCGCCGCCTTCGGTTTCGCCACGGGGCGGCGGCGCACGCAAAGGCTGCGCCGCGAAGAGGTGGCGCAGCGCGCCAATATCAGCCCGACTTGGTACACTTGGCTGGAGCAGGGGCGGGGCGGCGCGCCGTCCGCCGACGTGCTGAACCGCATCGCGACCGGGCTGATGCTGACCGAGCCCGAGCGCGAGCATTTGTTCATGCTGGGTCTCGGGCGGCCTCCGGAAGTTCGCTACAAAAGCGTGGACAGCGTGACGCCGCGACTCCAGCGTGTCCTCGACGCTTTGGACCCGAGCCCGGCGATCATCAAGACCGCGACCTGGGACGTGGTTGCCTGGAACCGTGCGGCGGCCGCGATGCTGACGGACTATTCCAAGCTGCCGCGCGAGCAGCGCAACATCCTGCGCCTGATGTTCGGCAATTCGCGCGTGCGTGACGCGCAGGACGACTGGCAGAGCGTCGCGCGTTTCGTGGTCGGATCCTTCAGAGCCGACGCCGTCCGCGCCGGCGCCGGCGCGGAGGTCACGGAACTGGTCGAGGAGCTTTCCAGGATCAGCCCCGAGTTCGCGGCACTGTGGCGCGACAATGACGTCGTTGCGGCGCATGGCGAGGGCGTGAAGCGTCTGCGGCATCCCGAGATCGGACTGATCGAGCTGGAGTTCTCGGTCTTCGCGGTCGACGGCCGCCCGGAACTCGGCATGATCGTCTACAATCCCGTCACGCAGTCGGATGCGGAACGTATTCGATCACTGATCGCATCTCGCGCCGCAGAATGATGGCCGCCATGCGCGGTGTTCCGCCAAGGTGCGGCGAAGCGGAAAACAGGTCACAAAGGCGACCCGGTTAGGATAATATCCACCGCCCGACTCCTTCGTGGAAGATGTCCTATGACCTTGAATGAGCTTAGTTGGTCGCCCTCTGAAAAGAAAGTTGCCCGCGCCGCATATGACAAGGCCCTTGAGAGGGCACTGGCCAGCATCATGACCGAATTCAAAAGACGGGCGAACGCCGCGACCACACCCTCCGAGATGTGGGAGGTCGAGGACTATCTGAAGGAGCAACGTCGCGATTTGGATCGGACGTTCGACTATCGCTATTCGCAACTGACCGTCGTTTTCGCAACTCTCATCCGGCAAGGATATCTGGACGAGGACTTACTCTCGGGTCTGTCGCAAGAAAAACGCGAGGAGATCCGCAGAATGCTTGCGTGGCACAAGGGATAAGGGTTTAGAAGCGTTACCTTCGCGCCCCTGCACGCCGGATCGCTTGTGGTGGTTGGCCGAAGCTCCTCATGAAGGCGCGGCGCATGCGGCCGGCATCGCCGAAGCCGCTCTGTTCGGTCGAGCGGATTATTGCCTGACTTAACCGCCTTCACGGGCCTTCGAAGCGTCAGCTTTGCCCCGCCTGCCTGATCGCTTCGGGGCGGCGTCAGCGCCGCCCGGCTGCCTGATGTGGTCGATGAAAGCGCGCAGCTTGGGCAACACCTGGTGCCTTTCCGGATAATACAGGAAAACGCCCGGCGTGGTTACCGCGAAGCGGCCGAGCAGCGCCTGCAGTCGCCCGTCGGCGATCGGCGCTTCGGCGATCGGGCTCGGCACCTGGGCCAGCCCGATGCCTTGGATCGCCGCCCCGAGCAGCGACGGGTAGTCGTGCGCGATGAGTGGTCCCGACACGATTGCCTCGACGGCTTTGTTGCCGTCGACAAAGGACCAGGGCGCGACCGAACCATTCGAGCGGCGCAGGCGCAGGCAGGCATGGTCGCGCAGGTCCTCGATGCGCTCGGGCACCCCGCGCTGGCGCAAGTAATCCGGGCTGCCGACGACCGCCATCGGAAAGGAGGGCGTCAGGCGGACCGCGACCATGTCGGGCGCGATCAAGTCGCCCATCCGGATGCCGGCGTCGAATCCCTCGGCGGCGAGATCGGCGAGCTCGCCGCTGGCGACGATCTCCAGCTCGATCTCGGGATAGGCCTGGCAGAAGGAGGCGACCATCGGCTCCAGCAGCATCGGCACCACGGCCGGCGGTACCGAGAGGCGCAAGAGCCCCGCCGGCCGCTGGCCCATCCCGCGCGCGATCTCGCTCGCGGCGATCAATTCCTCGAAGGCGGGCCGCGCGCGGGCGAAGAAGCGCTCGCCGGCTTCGGTAAGGCCGACGCTGCGCGTCGTGCGGATGAAGAGCGCGGCACCGATGCGCGCCTCGAGCGTGCGTATCGCCTGGCTGATCGCTGATGGCGTGACGGCGAGCTCGGCCGCCGCCTTACGGAAATTGCGATGCCTTGCTACGCTCAGGAATGCTTCGACGCCGTCGAGCGCGCCGTGCCTGACTGTGAAGTTCTGCTTCATGACCCATCGACATTATCGTGGATAGCGGTTCTCGGAAAGCGGCCGTATTTCTTCCATGACTTTGGAAGCCTGAAGGGAAACGGCAATGACCGATGAACTCGATCGCGTGCGCGATCACTATCGCGCGACCGGCTTGACCGATCGATTGAAGAACGCACTGGCGGTGTTTGGGCCTGAGCAACAGCGGCTGAAGCCCGAACAACTGGCGACGCTCGACCAGTTCCATACCCGCGGGCTGGCCGCGACGGCGGAACTCGCCAGTCTGGCCGCCATCACCGCCGACATGTCCGTGCTCGACGTCGGATCCGGCGTCGGCGGGCCGGCGCGGTTTCTTGCCGAGACCTATGGCTGCGCGGTGACCGGCGTCGATCTCAGCGAACCCTTCGTCGAAGCCGCGCGCTATCTGACCACGCGCACCGGCCAAGACGACAAAGTGTCGTTCGAAGCCGGCAGCGCGCTGGCGCTGCCTTTCGAAGACAGCCGTTTCGATGCCGCGCTCTTGCAGCATGTGGCGATGAACATCGCCGACCGGCCGTTGCTCTACCGCGAGATCAGGCGCGTGCTGAGACCGGGTGGAAAATTCGCGACCTTCGACGTCGTGCTGAATGGCGGCGATCCGCACTATCCGGTGCCCTGGGCGAAGACGCCGGGCGAAAGCTTCCTGCTGACGGCCGAGGCGACCTGCGAGGCCATCGAAGCCGCTGGCTTCGGCACGCTCGTCCGCCGCGACGACACGGCTGCCGCCAAGGCCTGGTTCGCCGAACTCCGTGCCTCCGGCCCGCCGCCTTCGCTCAATCTCGGCGTCATCATGGGCCAGGGTTTCGCCGACTTCGCCACCAATCTCGGGCGCAATCTCATGGAGGGACGGCTGGGCATTCTGACGGCAGTGTTCGAGGCCGTTCCGGCCAAGGCTTGATAGGGGGCGAAGATGTCACCTGCGATGATCTTCAACATCCATCTCGTGCTCGGCTATGTGCCCTGGCTGCTTTGCTTCATCGCCTATATCTGGCCAAGGCTGAGGTCGATGGAGCCGATAGAGGCGCAGCGCGCCATCGCAACGCTGCACAGCTTCCGCTTCTTCGGGCTCGTCTTCCTCATCCCGGGCGTCGTCGGCCCCGACCTTGCTCCTGCCTTCGCAAGCTTCGCCGCCTATGGCGACTTCGCCACCGGCCTGCTCGCCATGCTGGCGCTATTCACCGTCGCGAGGCCTGTGATCTTCTGGCCGCTGGTCGTCGCCTTTAACCTCGTAGGCGTGGTGGACATTGTCGTCGACTACTATCACGGCGTCGTGCTCGACCTTCCGGGGCAGGCCGGACAGTTGGGCGCGGCTTACGCGATCCCGATCCTCTACGTGCCGCTTTTGATGATCACGCATGTCGCGGCGTTTTACCTGCTGGCGCGTTCCACGCGCCGCCAGCTCATGGCGACTTAATAAACCGGCGTCGCCATATGCTTGGGCGCCGGCCATTCGCTGGTGATCTCGGGCTGCACCGGGCGCTCGAGATAGGTCGAAAGCACGACATAGCTGCGCGTCGAGGTGACGCCGGGCGTGTCGTAGAGACGGGCCAGCAGGCCTTCCAGCGCGCGGGTGCCCTCGGTGCGCACCTTGAGCAGCATGCAGGTGTCGCCAGCGACCGTGTGGATCTCCTCGACCTCCGGATATTTCGAAACCGCCATCAGCTCCGGCGTCTTGCCCCAGCCCCTTGTGTCGATATGCACGAAGGCAAGCAGCGGCTTCTTCACCGCCCTCGGATCGATGATCGCCGATGTGGCGCGGATGGCGCCGCTGCGCTTCAGCCGCTTGACCCGCTCATGCGCCGCCGGCGCCGACAGGCCGACGCGCTCACCGAGCTCGGCATAGCTGATGGTCGCGTCCTCGACCAGGACGCCTAATATCTTTCGGTCGATCGGGTCGACTTCGCGGGTCGGATGCTTGTTCCGCTGAATGTCATCTGTTTCTGCGTCCATATGGAGATTCTCCATTGATGCGGAATTCAATTCGGCCATTATGATGATATGTCGAACAGCAATCAATCAGCAATTATAACCGAGGCGCCCCGCGCGCCGATCCCTGCAGCCGCCTATCTGCTGACCGGCTGCATCGCCGTCATCGGCTCCAATTCGCTGGTTCTGGGACCGATCGCGCCCGCCGTCGCGGCGTCATTCGGCGCCAGCGTGCCGGCGGTGATGACGGCTGCCGCCGCCTTCGGCCTCGGCACGTCGGCCAGCGCGCTCTTCCTTGCCCGCTACATCGACCGGATCGGCGCGCGCCGCATGCTTCAAGGCGCATTGCTGTTGCTGGCCATCGCGCTGGTCGCCAGCGCCTTGGCGCCGACAGTGGCGATGCTGGTGGCCGCCCAGCTCGTTGCCGGCATCGCCGCCGGTATCGCCATGCCGGCGATCTATGCCAGCTCGGCCGCGATCGCGCCGCCCGGCCGCGAGAGCGGCACCATCGGCGTGGTGCTGACCGGCTGGACGCTTTCCATGGTCGCTGGCGTCTCGCTGTCGGCGGTGCTGGCCGATCTCATCCATTGGCGTGCCGTCTTCGCGGCCGTTGCAATGCTCGCAGGAGCGGCCGTTGCCGGTCTGGCGATGAGCTCGCTGCACGATACCAGGAAAAGCGGCCCCGCGCCGTCGCCGCTTGGCGCGCTCGCCGTTCCCGGCATCCTGCCGCTGCTCATTGCCTGCGGCGCCTTCATGACCGCCTTCTATGGCGTCTATGGCTATCTCGGCGATCATCTCCACCAAGCCCTCGGCGAGCCGGTCAGTGCCAACGGCCTGGCGGCGGTCGCCTACGGCCTTGGCTTCGGCGCGGCCGCTCTGCTCGACAGCGTCATCGACCGCCTCGGCGCCCGCCGCGTCATGCCTTTCGCCTATCTGCTCGTCGCCGCCGTCTATGTCGCGATCGCGCTGGCGAGCGGCGGCTTCGGTCTGCTGATCGCGACGATCGCCGTATGGGGCCTCGCCAACCATTTCGGGCTGAACGTGCTGGTCATGCGCCTCACCGCGCTCGACCCGTCGCGGCGCGGCACCATCATGGGCTTGAACAGCGCGGTCACCTATCTCGCCGTCACCGTCGGCACGGCAGGCTTCGGCCCGCTCTACACGAGCCTCGGCTTCGCCAATTGCGCGCTGATCGCGGCGGCACTGATGCTGGTGGCGGCGGGCGCAGCGGCGTGGCGGTCAGTCGGTCCTCGGTAACAGGCCTCAGTCTTCGCTTGCGGCCGGAATACTGTTTCGCACTTTTCCTGGAATTGCTCTAAGGCTGGCTTGCGAACCGGAGTCGCAGCCGATGAAGACGAGTCTCGAGATCACCGCCGAACCCTCGCCGCAGGACCTCGCTTTCCTGGGCGGAAGCCTTACCGCTTTCAACGATGCCGACGTCGGAGCGTCAGGCCGAAAGTCGCTCGCGGTTTTCGGGCGCGGCGAAACCGGCGCCCTCGTTGCCGGTATTTCCGGCTACACCGCCTGGGGCTGGCTCTACGTGCAGTGGCTGTGGGTCGACGAAAAACTGCGCGGAAAAGGCATTGCCGCGGACATGCTCGACGCCGCCGAACGGGAGGCGATCGCGCGCGGTTGCCACGGCGCCTGGCTCGACACCTTCAACCCGATCGCCGAAAGGGTCTATCGGCGTCAGGGCTACCAGCCGTTCGGCACGCTGCCTGACTTCCCCATCGGCCGCAGTCGCATCTTCCTGCAGAAGAAGCTGCCGTCCTGATCAGCCAGCGAGCTTTCCGCCGCGCATCGGCGCGGGCGCGCCGGTGGTGCTTGGAAAGCTGATCGGCAGGCCGCGCAGCACGCGCACGGCGAGGAAAGCAAAACATTCCGCCTCCACCGCGTCGCCCTTCCATCCCAGCGCCTCGGCCTGCACCACTTCGACGCCGGCGCGGCTTTCGAGCATTGCCATCATCGTCGGATTGTGGCGGCCGCCGCCGCTGACCGCGAGCCGCTTCGGGCGACGCGGCAACAGGTCGAGCGCCTTGCCGACGGCCGAGACGGTGAAGGCCGTCAGCGTCGCCGCGCCATCCTCCGCGCCAAGCCCCTCAGCCATCGCCGCGGTAAAGTCGAAGCGGTCGAGCGATTTCGGATAGGGCTTCGTCAGGTACGGATGCCGCAGGAGCCTGGCGAGCCGTTCCTCGTCGACCTTGCCGGCGGCAGCCAGCCTGCCGTCCCGGTCCATCTCGCCGAGGCCCTTCGCCTTGATGAAATCGTTCACCGGCGCATTGGCCGGCCCCGTGTCGAAGGCGACGATATTGTCCTTGCCGTCCCACCACGTGATGTTGCCGACACCGCCGAGATTGAGCACGGCGGTGTCGCCGCTGGCGTCCGCCTCTTTAAGCAACGCGGCATGATAGGCGGCGGCCAACGGGGCGCCTTGCCCGCCGGCCGCGACATCGGCCGAGCGGAAATCATAGGCGACCTTGGCGCCGAGCAGCGAGACCATCAGCTCGCCATCGCCAAGCTGGCGTGTGCGGCCGATGCGTCCCGGCTGCGGGGCGCGATGCAGCACGGTCTGGCCGTGGAAGCCGACGACGCCGATATCGGCCATGCTCATCCCCAGGCTCTCGACCAGATCCTTGACCGCCGCCGATTGCGCGCGCGTCAGCGCCTCCTCGGCTTCGCGGAAGATCTCCGGCTCCGGTCCCTCGAAATTCCAGGCGCGCGCCTCGCGCAGCGTTTCCTCGAGCAGGGCGCGGATCGATTGCGGGTAGGGGGCCAGCGTGTAGGTGCCGGTGTCGGCGATGCGCTCGCCGTCGGTCTTGATCAGCGCCACGTCGATATTGCCGTCGAGCACCGTGCCGGTCATCAGGCCGACGGCCCAGATTGGTTCCATGGTCGTTCCTCGAATCGCCCTTCATTCACGTGTCGGACGGATCGGCCCGGCAGGCAAGTGTCTCGCTACACCCGAGCAGGCCGGCGCATAGACCGACGGCTTTTTGCATCGAATGGTGAAAGCGGAGCAACGCCGTTCTTGCCTCTCGGCGAAGAAGGCGCGAGGCTGCGAACAAGACCATCGGCCGGGCGACTGCCCGGATGGACTATCGCAAGGAGAAAACGCCATGGCAGCCAACGTCGCAGTGATCGCGGGCGCCGGTTCTGGATTAAGCGCCTCACTGGCGCGGCTTCTCGCCAAGCAGGGTTTCCGTGTCGTCCTTGCCGCCCGCAACGTCGACAAACTGGCCGCGCTGGTCAAGGAAACCGGCGCGCTGGCCCTCGAAACAGACGTATCGGACGCAGCCTCCGTGGAGCGCCTCTTCGAGACGGCCGACAAGGCAGGTCCCCTCGAAATTGCCGTCTTCAACGCCAGCGGCCGCACGCGCGGCCCAATCGCCGAACTCGACGCGCAAGCGGTCAAGCAAGCCCTGCTCGTCGGCGCCTATGGCGGCTTCCTTGTCGGCCAGCAGGCGGCGCGCCGGCTTCTTGCACGTGGTTCCGGCTCGATCCTGTTCACCGGCGCCAGCGCAAGCCTGAAAGGGTTCTCCGGCTCCGCCGGTTTCGCCATGCCGAAATTCGGCCTGCGCGGGCTGGCGCAATCGATGGCGCGCGAGCTTTCCCCGAAGAACATCCACGTCGCGCATTTCATCATCGACGGTCAGATCGAGCCGGCCGGGCAGGCGCCCGAGTCCGACCGGCCGGATCGTCGCCTCTCGCCCGATGCGATCGCCGAGACCTATCTCGTCGTCCATCGCCAGCATCGCAGCGCGTGGAGCTTCGAGGTCGAGCTGAGGCCCTGGGTCGAGACGTTCTGACGATCCCTCGCACGAACCGGACAACAACACGCCCCGTCGCGGACTCGTTTATTTTAGAAAGTCTGCATGTCTCCTGATGCCATTTCGGCCGTCTGCAATGTAAAAAAGCGCAAAACAAAAGATACCTTTACTTAACTTCGGCGTGCATACTGCGCATCGGTCAGAATTGTTGTCCGGCTCTCCTGCACGATAGAGAAATGCGCATGCCGCTCACACGTCGCACGCTGTTTGCAGCCGGAGGCGGAGGGCTGCTGCTCGCGCAGGCGCAGGCGCTGGCCACGCCGGCCCAGGCGCAAGACGCTCCCAAACCCATCGTCAGCGACAACAAGCTACGCATCGCCATGCCGGCTTTCGCTTCCGACCCCTTCTTCCCGGCCGACGGCTCTGGGGAGAGCGGCATCGATATGGACCTGGCGCGTGGCATAGCCGCGGAACTCGGCGTCGAACCGGTGTTCGACCGATCAGCCGGGACCTTCGACGCCATGGTGCAGCAGCTGACGTCCGGCCAGGCGGACCTGGCGATCGGCAAGCTGAGCCGCACCCTCCGGCGCGGCCGCTCGATCCTCTATTCGCGGCCTTACGCCATGCTGCACCAGGGGCTGCTGGCGAACCGCGTCAACCTGGCGCGCATCACGCAGGGCAAGCCGGCTGAACAGATCATCCGTGATTTCTCCGGCGATCTCGGCGTGATCGAAGGCTCGTCCTTCGCCACCTACGCGGCCGCCACGTTTCCGCACGCCACGATCCAGCGCTTCGCAGGCTGGAACACGGTCATCGATGCGATCCGCAACGGCACGATCGACCTCGCCTATCGCGACGATTTCGAGATCAAGAAGCTGATGGTCGACGATCCGTCGATGACGGTGGTCGCACGCTCGATCACGCTGACCGACAAGGTCGACACGATCGCCGTCGGGATCAGCCCGGCCAACCCGCATCTGGCGGCCTTCGTCGATCTCTATCTCGATCTCGCGCGAGGCAGCAGGTCCTCAACACCGACGAGATCATCGCGCGTTATCGCCAGGGGAGCAAAGCCTGACAATGGCCGTCTCGGATGTAGCCGCAGCCATGCCTTTCGATTGGCGCCTGGCGGCAAAGCGCATCCTGCGCTCGCCGGCGACGACGATCATCATGATCCTGGCCGGGATCCTGTGCGGCCTCTATTACCCGGCCTTCGCCCATGCGATCAGCCCTGTCGCGCAGGTCTACCTGAATTTCCTCAAGATGGTCGTCCTGCCCTATCTGGTCTCGTCGGTGATCTTCTCCATCACCGCCATGGTCCAGGACCCGAAATCGGTCCGCTATCTCGGCAAGGTCGGCATAGCGGTACTGGTCGTGTCGTTCCTCGCCGTGCTGGTCAGCGGCACATATTCGCTGATCCTCAAGCCCGGCCAGATCGAGAACCCGCAGTCGCGCATCGAGCTCGGCGAGTTCATCAATTCGCAAGGCAGCGTCTCCACCGATCTCGCATTCCCCTTCCAGCCGCCGCCGACCGGGAATCCGAACAGCGGACATTCGATCTTCCTGGATCTGGTGCCGAACAACGTCTTCAGCGCGCTGGCCTCGGGCCAGACTATCCAGGTCCTGTTGTTCTGCCTGCTTTTCGGGCTTGCAATGGGCAGGATTCCCCAGCCCTCGTCGCTCAGCCTCTCACAGGCGCTCAACGCGGTGTACAAGGCCTGCACGGTGCTGACCAACTGGTTCGTCTGGGGATTGCCCTTCGCGACCTTCATCCTGATCGCCGACCAGACCGCGTCGACCGGCATCAAGCCGCTGATGCTGATGGGCGGCTACCTGCTGGTGATGGGCCTTTCCTGCGTGACATTCCTCGCCGGCGCGTTTGCCGTCATCGCCATACGCTCGCGGCGGAGCTACTGGGCCACGATCAAGACCCTTCAGCCGCTTCTGATGGTGGCCATCACAACGCGCTCCACGGTCGCCTCGCTGCCTTGGGTCATCAACCTTTTGACAGAGCGCCTGAGGTTCAACCTGGTGGTTGTCGAGCTGCTCGTGCCCCTCCAGGCTGCGCTTCTGCGGACCGGCCCGGCGCTGGTCTACACCTCGGGCGTCCTGTTCATCGCCCAGCTCTACGGCCATCCCCTGGCGATACCGGACCTCTTGCTTGTCGGCGTCGTCTCCGCGCTTCTGGCGCTGACGACAGGCGGCATGGGCAGCCTGCTCATCCTGTCGCAGATGTCCATTGTCTGCGGCTATCTGAAGCTTCCCTTCGAGGCGGCGTTCGTCCTGTTCGTCGCGGTGGACGCGGCCGTGGACACGCTGATGACGCTGTCCAGCGTCTCCACCGTGGCCGCAAGCACGGCAATGATCGCGCCCAGCCACCGGGAAGCGGCGCAGGCCGCTGAAACAGTCGCACAAGAGCTCGAAGCCGAGCCCGCCCGATGATCGACGACGGCATCCGTCCGCAGCTCGGCATCATCGGCGGTCTTGGGCCGCTCGCATCGGTCGACTTCTACTTTAAGCTGACCCGGATGACCGGGGCGCTGCGCGACAACGAGCATGTGCCTTCCGTCATCCTCAGCGTGCCGCAACTGCCTGACAGGACCGAAGCGATCCTGGCTGGTCATGACGGGCCGCTGGCGCCGCTGCAAGCTGCGGTCTCGACGCTCAACGCGCTCGGCGTTTCCTGTATCGCTATGCCCTGCAACACCGCCCATCATTGGTACGAAAAGCTGGCGGCGAACTCGCCAGCCGAGATCATCCACATCGGCGACGCGGTGGTGGCGGAGATCCGCCGGAGCCTGGACCGGGGCAGAGTTGCGAACCTCGCAACCCGGGGCACGCTTGCCTCCGGCTTTTATCAGGACAGGATTTCGCCGGCGGGGTTCGAGGTCTGCGTTCCGGCAGACGCGGAATTCCAGGAACGCGTCGACAGCGCGATCAATCTCGTAAAGGCAGGCTCGATTGCGGAAGCCGCGGCTGAGACTGAGCGCGCGCTCGATCTCGCGCAAATGGCCGGCGCCGATGTGGCACTTCTCGGCTGCACCGAACTGTCCGTGGTGGCCGCCAGCCTCAACGATCCGGCCGGAGTATTGGTCATCGACAGCAACGCGGCCCTGGCGCGGGCCTGCCTGACCCGATTGGGCTTTGCCACGCAGGAGGCGCGCGGCTTGCCGTCCGTCTCGTCGCTGCCCGGAGGCGACCGATTGCCCTTGCGCCTTGCCCGGCGCGCTTCATAGGCGCTGCCGCCTTTACGATATCGAACATCCGCTCACCGGGCGTGCTCCAAGTCATCAAATCTTTGAGAGAATATTTCCCGCGCTCCGCTTCAGAGGAAATGCGCTTCTTTGCCCGATGAGGCAGCATTGATGATCCTGAGAACAAGGCTTCGCATTCCGCCAGGCCGAACTGATTTCAGGATTGCAAGGAACGCATCATGTCCGACGCTTCAAATTCTCTCGTAACGTCAGTCACCAGGCGCGCCGGACTTGGCGTGCTTCTCGCCACGACATTGGCCGTCATCGGCCTTGGTGCGCCGTCGCCATCCTTCGGCGAGGACAAGAAGTCGATCAAGGTCGGCATCATCAGCGGCGAGGATGAGGATGTCTGGCGCGTCGTCACGGCCGAGGCGGCCAAGAAAGGGCTGACCATCGAGACCGTCGTCTTCAACGATTACACCCAGCCCAACGAGGCGCTGGAGCGCGGCGAGATCGACGCCAATGCCTTCCAGCACAAGCCCTACCTCGACAACCAGATCAAGATGCAAGGCTACCACATCGTGCCGGTCGGCTATACCGGCGTCTGGCCGATCGGCCTTTATTCGAAGAAGCATGCCAAGGTCGCCGATTTGCCCGAAGGCGCGGTGATCGGCCTGCCGAACGACCCGTCCAACGAAGGGCGCGCACTGCATGTCCTGGAGCATGAAGGCCTGATCAAGCTCAAGGACGGCACCGGCATCCTGGCGACGACCGCTGACATTGCCGACAACCCGAAGAAACTCGAGATCAAGGAACTCGACGCCGGCATCGTCGGCCGCTCGGTGGACGATCTCGACGCCGCCGTCGTCAACACCGACTGGGCGCTGAAGAGCGGCCTCGGCCCGGAAAACCGCATCGCGCAGGAGCCGGTGGCAGACAATCCCTATCGCAACTTCATCGCTGTCAAAGCGGGCAGCGAGAACGAGCCGTGGGTGAAGACGCTGGTCGCTTCCTACCAGAACGAAACGGTGAAGGCCGAGTTCGACAAGGTCTACAAGGGCACCGGGATCAGCGCCTATTGATCGGGGCCTGGCTGGCAACAATAGGCGGCCCGCTGCTGAGCGGGCCGCCGTCGCGTTTGCGCAGCACAGAAACGGACATAGAAATGAACCAGCATGTCACTGCCGAACGCGCCGACCCGATCCACATCCAGCCGACCGGGCGGGAAGACGTTGTCCGCCTCGTCGGCCTGAAGCGCCGCTTCGGCGCGACGCCGGCGCTCGACGGCGTCTCGCTCACGGTGCGCAAGGGCGAGATCCTCGGCATCATCGGCCGCAGCGGCGCCGGCAAGTCGACGCTGATCCGCTGCCTGAACGGGCTGGAGCGGCCCGATTCCGGCGAGGTCTTCATCGAGGGCCGCGAAATCGGCCGCCTGAGCGAACGCGAGTTGCAGCCGCTGCGCCGCCGCATCGGCATGGTTTTCCAGCACTTCAACCTTCTGTCGGCCAAGACCGTCGAGGAGAATGTCGCGCTGCCGCTCAAGATCGAGGGCCGCCCGCGCGCCGAGCGTATGGCGCGCGCGGCCGAGCTGCTGCAATTGGTCGGCCTCTCGGAGAAGGCGAAGGCCTATCCGGCGTCGCTGTCGGGCGGACAGAAGCAGCGTGTCGGCATCGCCAGGGCGCTCGCCGCGCGGCCGGCGCTGCTTCTGTCGGACGAGGCGACCTCGGCGCTCGACCCGGAGACGACGCGCTCCATCCTTGCTCTGCTGAAAGACATCAATGCGAGGCTCGGTCTCACAATCCTGCTCATCACCCACGAGATGGAGGTGATCCGTTCGATCGCCGACCGCGTGGCGGTGATCGATGCCGGCCGGATCGTCGAGGAGGGGGCCGTCTGGCAGGTCTTCGCCAATCCGAAATCGGAGATCACCCGCAGCCTGCTCGGCAGCATCCGGCCGCAATTGCCGCCCGAGATCGCCAGCCGGCTGGCTCCGGGCGAAGGCGCGGAAACGATTCTCCGGATCGATGCGGCCGGCGAGGCAGCGCGCGGTGCTTTGCTTTCCGATCTTGCCGCAGCGGTGCCAGGCCAATTCCGCCTGGTGCAGGGCGGCGTCGATCATGTCCAAGGTCAGCCTGTCGGCACGCTGTTCCTGGCCGTTGCCGGCGCTGAAGCCGCGCATCTTGCGCGGGTGACGACATTCCTGAAGGACCGCGGCGCGCGGGTGGAGGTGCTTGGCCATGTCGCCGGTCCTGTTTGAACTCCTGCTTCGCTCGATCTGGGAAACGGTGCTGATGACCGGCGCGTCCGGTATCATATCGCTCGTCTTCGGCCTGCCGCTCGGCCTTGCCTTGGTCGCCACCGATCGCGGCGGCATCGCCGAGAGCCTTTGGGTCAACCGTACTCTCGGCGCCGTCATCAACGGCTTCCGGTCGGTTCCTTTCATCATTTTGCTGGTGGCGCTGATCCCGGTGACGCGGCTGATCGTCGGCACCTCGATCGGCACCTGGGCGGCGATCGTGCCGCTGTCGATCGCCGCCACGCCCTATTACGCCCGCATCGCCGAAGTCTCGCTGCGCGAGGTCGACCACGGGCTGATCGAGGCGGCGCGCGCCATGGGTGGTAATCGCTGGACGATCATCCGCGAGGTGCTGGTGCCGGAGGCGCTGCCGGGCATTGTGGCGGGCTTCACCGTGACGCTCGTGACGCTGGTCGGCGCGTCGGCCATGGCCGGCGCCATCGGTGCCGGCGGTCTCGGCGACCTGGCCATCCGCTACGGCTACCAACGCTTCGAGACCAGCGTCATGGTCGCCGTGGTCGTCGTTCTCATCGTGCTGGTCTGCGGCATCCAGTGGATCGGCGACCGGCTCGTCGCGCGGCTGGATCATCGCTGACCAGGGGCGCCGGCGCGAACGCAATTTGCCGCAAAAGACGGGAATTGAGCGCCGGCTTGCTCCGTTTGCAACGAGATTGGGCGGTGCGTTTCTTCACCCGTGATGATGCTGATGTCATCGTGCCAAGGGTCGCTAGAGCAATTCCAGGAAAAGTGTGTAGCGGTTTTCCGTTCGGAATTTCGCCAAAACTAAAGAGAGCAATTCCAGGAAAAGTGCGCAGCAGTTTTCCGTCCGGGATTGCGAAAACGGAAAGAGTTACCGCCAAGAGGAGCCTGTCCATGGCCAGAATAATCCCGGTGCTCGATCTCGACCGCCTGGAGCAGGGCGCATCGGAACTGCGGACATTTCTGTTCGATCTGCGTACCGCCGCTCGCGATGTCGGCTTCTTCTATCTGAGCGGCCACGGCATCACCCAGCCGGAGATCGATGCAGTGCTGGGCGCCGCGCGCCGCTTCTTCGCCTTGCCGGAAGCAGACAAGCTCGACATCGAGATGGTCAAGTCGCCGCAGTTCCGCGGCTATACGCGCGCCGGCGGCGAGCTGACCAAAGGCAAGGCCGACTGGCGCGAGCAGCTCGACATCGGCGTCGAGCGCACGACGATTGCGCAAGGGCCGGGCGTGCCGGCCTGGACGCGGCTGCAGGGTCCGAACCAGTGGCCTGCCGCGCTTCCCGATCTGAAGCCCGCGCTGCTTGCCTGGCAGGCCAAGGCGACCGATGTGGCGATACGGCTGCTCAAGGCCTTCGCGCTGTCGCTCGACCAGCCGGAGGATGCTTTCGATCCGATCTATCGCGATGAGCCCAACCATCGCATGAAGATCGTGCGCTATCCCGGCCGCAATGCCACCGGCGACGAGCAGGGCGTCGGCGCGCACAAGGATGGCGGCTTTCTCACGCTTCTGCTGCAGGATGAGAACAAGGGCCTGCAGGTCGAATATGACGGCAGCTGGGTCGATGTCGACCCGATCCCGCGAACGCTCGTCGTCAACATCGGCGAGTTGCTGGAGCTCGCCTCGAACGGCTATCTCAGGGCGACCGTGCATCGCGTCGTCACGCCGCCGGCCGGCGTCGAACGCATTTCGGTACCGTTCTTCTTCAGCGCCCGGCTCGATGCCACGATCCCGCTGCTCGACCTGCCGGAGGAGCTCGCTGCCGAAGCGCGCGGCCCGGCCAGCGATCCCGACAATCCGCTCTTCCGCAACGTCGGAACCAATGTGCTGAAAGGCCGCCTGCGGTCGCATCCCGACGTAGCGCGGCGTCACTATGCCGACCTTCTGGAAAAAGCAGCGGCCATCGGCTGACGATTTCGTTGGATTTGAGCGAGATTTTTTCGCGTTTCCCGTCTTTTTTGGAATTCCGTTCGTGGAAAATATGCCGCTTCAGGCCCACATAGGAACCATCGCTCGGTGTTTTCCTCCCATTGCGCCGGGCGACGTTCCCCTCTGAAGGTTATGACCTTCATACTTTGGCCGGGCCGCTTTCGCGCCCGGCCTTTTTCTTATCTGCGTCGGGAATCCGCCGATCAGACCGGCGAGGCGCTCGCCCTGCATTTGGATGTCGATCCCTTCACCGGCTCCGGTCCCGGTCGGCCGCCGCCGCTCGAATATTTCGCGCTCGAGCCTCAAGCGCGTTTTCCTCGCTATTCCATCCTGACATGAATGCGCGAACCGTTGTGTTACGGTGTTGGTGATGTTCACGGCATCCGCTCGGGCCTGCCGTGAAGTGAAGAGGAGAGTTCGCCACGTCCAGGATCAGCCGCCGCGCCTTGCTCTTTCACTCCGGCTGCGCGGTCGTCGCCTCGACCGTCGCAGCAAACGGTCACAGCACGAAGGCGCTGAGGCGTGACCGGCAACCATCCAATGACCTGTTCGCCCTGATTGAGGCGCACAAGGCAGCGTACGCAGCGTTCGGCAAGGCCGTCCACAAAAAGGGCAGCCATAGCCGTGACCACATCGAGGCCGGGCGAGAGGAGGAGAGGGCGCTGCTGGCCATCTGCGCCTATCGGGCGGTCAAGCAAGGCGACCGCCTGGCCAAGGCCCGATACCTTTTGGAGATCGAGGCGCGCGGCGAGCTCGACCTGCCAGAACACATGCAGGCCCTTCTGCGCTCGACAATGTGGAAGACGTGAGACTTCCGGCCGCATAGGCGGTCGAACCCGGAATGTCCGCGATGATGCAGGGTTCGGAGCTGATCATTCTGGCGATGCTGTTCCTGTCGGGTGCGGCGGGCGGGTGAAGGTCGTGGCCTATGACGCCGCCACGGCGGAGGTCAACGCGTTCAAGAACGGGACCTACAAGCCCTTATCGCCCAGACCCAAGCAGGAGGGCGATGGGTGCGGTCTCAATCCAAATCAGACTTAGTCTGCAGAGCTAGCATCGAGCGTCGGGAAAAGGTCTCGCCAAACATGCGCAGGTATCGGCAAGCGGTAGGTTCGGCAGGCCGTGAGTAGAATCGGCCAATGGCCAAACTCATTGACCGACAACGCGTCATAGTGACCGTTTACATTGACCTCATCGAATATGTAGTTCAGCGTGTCCCTCGTGCCCTCGGTCACTGGAATCTCTGTTAAAGCAGCTCCGTGGTCTATGCGGCCAAGATAGAGCATTGCCTCGCTATCCTGATCCGGGAGCCAAGTCTGGAAGGTACAGTGACTGAGTTCAGCTGCTTTGAAGGCCGCAATTTCGTCGATCACTTTCTGATTGCCGCGAGCTGCGGCCCACAACGCCAGCAGCGGATAAAGAATGCTGCCTTCTGTCGATTGACGGCGGTGCTCTACGCCACGCTTGGTGGAATGCTCAACGAGATCCCAATACGATCGACTGGTTGTGGGATACGCGCCGTCCGCCAGAAATGCGAAGATAGTGTGACTAGTTAGCTCTTGAATCCATTGATCTATCGCCGGGTGGAATCTCCTTCGCGCTGCCAACAACGTCAACGCAATCGAAATATCAATTGCCTGCCAATCAGCAATCGGCGACAAAAGTGCACGATTATTAGAGATGATCCCAACTAGCTGATCGCATAAAGCATCGATTTGCTTGACTAAAGCCTTGTTAACGTCGGCAAGCGCAGATGGTTGGCCTGCTAGCGAATAGTCAGTGATTTCCACTGGCTGCTGGCCTGGCGACAACTGCCAAACCATCCAGAGCCCCCGGAGTGCAAGTCGGCCAACCAATTCGAACAATTTTAGATTAATATCGATTGACGTATGGGAGTTGACTGCTGTGGATAAAGCGTGGCGCGTATGCGCGAACGGCAAGATTTTTTTTGTAAATAGCTCATCCCATATGACGAAATGAAGTTCTATGATTTCGTTCAAAACGAGGCTTGCTTGTTCGGCCGTTCGCCCTGTTCGGGCGATATCGATGCGAAGTAAATGCCAAACAAAAAGCAGGGCACGCTCGCTTGCGCGGTAAGGCGCTTCCACATTGTCAGCCTCACGCGCCCAGACGAACATGATCCACAAACAGATGTTGATTAGACGTGCCTGGGAGAGCCGCGCCGCCGCGCGATCTCTCGCTCTGGCAATCAGCGCGTGTAGCAGCTGCTCGAAATGCTTCATCGCGATGTCGGGTTCCTCGACCATCGCAACAGCCTTACGCAGGTGACTCCGCAATGTTTTTGGCAGTAAATCCTCACGGAGGATGCCGTCGAGGATCACCTGCGCTAAAAAGTCACCGCTCCATTCCTCGAAGCTAATTTTCTCAGTCGTATTCCGGCGAATGTAACCCGTTACCTCGGCGCGCACCTGCTCATCTATCGCACCACCAAAGCAGAGGCAGATTGCGATGGGCAGATCAGCTAATTCGGGCGGTATACGGCTGTTCACATAGACATCAAGAATCTCGTCAAGCGATGGCCGCAAGCTCTGCGGGGACGCAGTATTCCATTCTGTGCGATCAAGATCGCCGGACTTAACTGAAAACAGATGGACACGTCGGATCCCATCACGCCCGTTACCGACGGCAGCCACATCGACCCCATACTGACGAGTACCCCGACCAGGTCGTGAATAAACGGTAAAGCCAAGTTCCGAGAGCAGATCAGGAAGGATAGCGTCTAACTCGCCGCGTTCACGTAGTGACGAAAGATATTCAAGGATCACCAGCTTCATGGGGCGATCTTCATGGCTCGGAAAACTCGCAGGGTGTAGTCGAGCTCAAATGGCTCAATTATGTCGAGTCGAGGCGCTTCGATATTGTGGCTAAAACTATGCAACTGCATCTCGTTACGATGTTTTTTCCCGCTTGGATCGATGAAATAGCTGATCGACCGAGTGCCGTAGATTAATACTGACCGTGTCACTATAGACATGAGGACCGATTTCTTCTCCGCCTCTTTGTGCGCCTTATTCATCAGTTCATGCTGTCTATGGCGATCGATCATCCGCTCGCGCTCAGATGGATGCAATTCGTTGATCCGGCCCACTTGTCGGAGGCCATCGAGATAACGATCGAGGCGGCTTAGAAGGCGTTCAATCAGAGGACGCGCAGGATCGCTGATATCGCCAGCCTTTGTTTTCAACCACTCCGACAGATCGCCTGAAAAATTTATAAGTAGTGGCTCAAAAAGAATTTCTTCGATTGCTTGTTGCGCCTTGCCTGAGGCCTTTCGAGCTAACGACAAGGCGATCGAGGCAGCGGCGATCGGATGCAAAAAAAGATAACCGATCGACCTATGAGCCAGAACGATTGCTTCATCGTCTGTAAGAGTAAACACAGCTGCATCGAACTCAAGGACTAGCGCGTCGCCATGATGATAGCCGAGGAGATTGCGAGCTGCCTCGCCAAGATTTCGCTCGAGGCTGATCAGCCAAATGACAATGATGCGGGCCAAGCCCTCATTCTCAAGCTCTAGAAGACCATGCGCAAAGGTATCGAGTTGTTCAAGAGAGGTTAACTCCTCATGCGCGGAAACAATAGGAACGATTAGTGCGAGTGCCTCGTCGACTAAGCCGTCGCGGAGTAGTCTTGCGGCCGCGCTGTCGAGACGCTCAAGCGTCCCCTTGTTTTCGATGCGTATTTTACGCGCGATTTTTGTTAGTGCTGTTAAGATCGCAGGAGGTAAATCACCGCCTTCAAACATCAACGTTGACACGGCGCGGTGAATCGTATGGTCGCCCGCGTTCTCAGCGATTGCATAAATCAACTGAAGCGCCGAAGGAACTTCTGTAGGCACTTTGCGTGCGATCTCCGCGGCCGTGGCAACAATCTGACCAAGTAAGTCATCGCTGGTTGCAACTTTGCGGGCGGCTTCGAGGGCGTCAAAGGCGCGCATTCGCTCCTCCGCTGGACCAATTGGAATGCCGCCGATCGCCTTCGTCGCTCCCAACTGCGCTGGAAGGTCATGTCCAGAAAGAAAGGCAATAGCTTGGTCTAGCGCGGCTTGAGGCTCGGTTTTAGCCAGTGCCGTCAATGCCAGAAAGACATAGGCGCCGTCCTCTGGATCGGAGGGATCCACTAATGTGACTACCTCGCGCGCTCGACCACCGCTTTCTGCCCAGGTTCGAAAAGCGCTATTGGGCCAGCCTGCGGCTAAATCTTCGCCACCGCGTCTAACCAGCGCTTTTACTGCCGCCAGCATCGCTGGCGCAGTGTCCACTATCTGGGGGATGATTTCACTGTAGACGCTTTGAACTAGAAAAAAATCTTGCTGCGAAATTGGCGATACTACGATCTCACGTGCGGGCTGGAGCACGTCAATCATACCGGTGTTGTGCAGCTCTATTAGTGCTGAGCGAAACGCCGCACCAATTTCGTCGCTACGGTGACCACGAATCTGCTCAACGAATAGCTGTAGAAGATCACCTGTAGCGTACTGCGCTATTATCTTGTCCTTAAGTATCAAATAGCTATGCCCCAACCGATGAAATTGAGTCCCATATATGTTCTTAAATAGATGGCATTGCTCGGCATTTCCATCTTCTGTCTGAGGTTTCCCCCGGAATAAAATTATCCTGTGTTACGCACCATCTTCGGCAATCCCGCCGCCGGCGTGTCGACAGTCCGCCGCAGCCTCAACGGCAGATGCGGCGCCTGCCGGCCCATCGACGCCTAGGCGCTCCTTACGCGGTGAGGTAGCAATGATTTTCGCAGTGTCTGTTTGGGTGCGATCGGCCTCAAGTATCCGCTTGGCAAGCGGTGCTGCGCCGGGCCAAACTGGCCGTTCCGCATGCCTGCCTCAAGGAGACTTCGAAGATGACCGCCAATGTTTTTTCCGGCTGCATGCCGGCGCTGATGACGCCTTGCACCGATGACCGACTTCCCGACTTCGACGCGCTGGTGCGCAAGGGGCGCGAGCTGATCGCCGCCGGCATGTCGGCCGTCGTCTATTGCGGCTCCATGGGCGACTGGCCGCTGCTGACCGACGCGCAGCGCATGGAAGGCGTCGAGCGCCTGGTGAAGGCCGGCGTCCCGGTGATCGTCGGCACCGGCGCGGTCAACACCGCCAGCGCCGTGGCGCACGCCGCCCACGCGCAAAAGGTCGGCGCGCGGGGCCTGATGGTGATACCGCGCGTGCTCTCGCGCGGGCCGTCGGTGACGGCGCAGCGCCATCATTTCAAGGCGATCCTTGCCGCCGCGCCCGACCTGCCGGCCGTCATCTACAACAGTCCCTATTACGGCTTTGCCACGCGCGCCGACCTGTTCTTCGCGCTGCGCGCCGAGCATCCCAACCTGGTCGGCTTCAAGGAGTTCGGCGGCCCGGCGGATTTACGCTACGCGGCGGAAAACATAACCAGCCGCGACGATGACGTTGCGCTGATGATCGGCGTCGACACCGCCGTCTTCCACGGCTTCGTCAATTGCGGCGCTTCGGGAGCCATCACCGGCATCGGCAATGTCCTGCCCAAGGAAGTGCTGCATCTCGTGGGCCTCAGCCAGGCGGCGGCGAAGGGCGATGCCGAAGCGCGCCGGCTGGCGCAGGAACTGGACGCGGCGCTGGCCGTGCTGTCCTCTTTCGACGAGGGACCGGACCTCGTGCTCTATTTCAAGCACATGATGGTGCTGAAGGGTAATCCCGAATACAGGTTGCACTTCAACGAGACGGACGCGCTGAGCGACAGCCAGCGCGGTTATGCCGAGCAGCAGCTCAAGCTCTTCGACACCTGGTATGCGCAGTGGTCGAGGCAGCCCGTCATGGCAAGATACGCTGCCTGAGCCGATCGGTCCGGCGCAAAGTCTCCGGCGATCCAGGGCCTGTTTGACAGCTGCACCCCGTTCGGCCAAAGCCTCAATAGGCCGTGGCCGAGCCGGGTACGGCTTGAAGACGCTCGATGTCCTGACGGGGCGGGGCGCCGAACAGGCGCCGATATTCGCGGCTGAACTGGGACGGGCTGTCATAGCCGACCGCGAAACCGGCCGTGCCGGCGTTGGCCCCGTCGGCCAGCATCAGCCTTCGCGCTTCCTGCAGGCGTAGCTGCTTTTGATATTCCAGCGGAGTCATGCGCGTGATCGCCTTGAAGTGAGCATGAAGCGACGACGCGCTCATGCCTGACGCCGCGGCAATCTCGTCGATCCGCAATTGCGCCTGGAAGCCGTTCCGAATGGTGGCGATCGCGCGGCTCACCTGGTTCAGGTGGCTGTCCACGGTTCCCATTTGACGAAGCGTTGCGCCATGCGGACCGGTAAGCAGACGGTAGAGGATTTCGCGCTCTATCAGCGGGGCCAGAACATCGACGGTTTCGGGGCGATCGAGCAGCTTCACCAATCGGCCCGCGGCATCGATCAGGTCCGGGTCGCTTGGATAGACAGCAAGCACAGGCAAGTCCTTTTCGCCAGAAGCCCGCCGCTCCGTCACCAGCAGATCGGCAAGTGCCGCGAGGTCGAAGTCGATCTTGCAGCATAGATATGGTGCGGCCGGACTGGCCTCGAGAACATGGCCGACCAGAGGCAGGTCGACCGAAACAAGAAGATAGCTCGATGCATCATAGACCACGCTCTGGTCTGCCAGCGAGACGCGCTTCGACCCTTGGGCTATTATGCAAAGCGAGGCTTCATAGACCGCCGGCACCGGCGCGCTGGGCCGGTCGGCACGAATGAGCGTCAGCCGGGGGATCGCGGTGCTTGAAATGCCGGGACCCCTGGCATGCCGGGCAATCAGCCCGGCCAGTTCGGTGATTTTTTCCATGCCGCATAAATCTGCATGACGCGGAATGTTGCAAGGCTTGTCCGCCTCGTTTGGAGGATTGTGCAAGCTCTTTGGACGATCACGCTACCGGTCTTCGCCTGTGCGGCGCCATTTTCCATCCCGTCACCGCAAGCCAAAAAGGAACGATCATGACGGGACTGAAAGACAAGGTTGTACTCATCACCGGCGCATCCAGCGGCATCGGCGAAGCGACGGTGCGAGAGCTTGCCGCGGCCGGCGCCAGACTGTTCATCGGAGCCCGACGCGCCGAGCGTCTGAAGGCGCTGGCCGAGGAAATCGGTGAACGCGTCGCCTGGCGCGAGCTCGACGTAACGGATGCCGAGAGCTTCGACGCTTTCGTCGATGCCGCTCATGCCCAATTCGGACGGATCGATGCGCTGGTCAACAATGCCGGCGTCATGCCGCTGTCGCCGCTTGCCGCGCTGAAGCGCGATGAGTGGGCGCGCATGATAAACGTCAACATCTTCGGCGTGCTGAACGGGATCGCTTCGGTGCTGCCGCGCTTCGTCGCGCAGAAAAACGGGCACGTCGTCAACGTGGCGTCCGTCGGCGCGCATCTCGTGCTGCCCACCGCGGCGGTCTACTGTGGCACGAAATATGCGGTGTGGGCGATCACCGAAGGCCTGCGGCAGGAGCACGACGACATCCGCGCCACGATCATCTCCCCCGGGGTGACAGCGACCGAGTTGGGCGACGACATCAGCGACCCGCAGGTGGCAGCGGCTTTGAAAGAGTGGCGGCAAAAGTCGCTGAAGCCGGACGCCATTGCCCGCGCGATCCGCTTCGCGCTCGAACAGCCCGACGGCGTGGACGTCAACGAAGTGATCGTGCGCCCGACCGCCGCCAACATGTGAGTGAACGGCAGGGACTGGCAATGAACAGGCCGGAGCTTGTTGCCGGCCTGTTCGCGCCCACGGTCAGGCGGCCTTGACCTTCAGGTCTTCCTCGCCGCGCACCATCCTGGTCACGCCGGCGAAGTCGAGCTTGCCGGAACCGAGCACCGGCACTTTCGCCACGACACGCACTTCGGCCGGCACCATCAGGTCCATGGCGCCGTTCGCCTTGGCGAAGGCCAGGAAGTCCGCGCGGGTGGCGTTGGGCGCTTCCGTGATCAGGATCAGCTTCTCGCCCTTGCGCGCGTCCGGCATCGTGGCGACGGCCGACAGCGAGCCTTTCCAGAGTTCGCCCGCCAGCGCCTCGACCGCCGCAAGCGAGACCATCTCGCCGCCGATCTTGGCGAAGCGCTTGGCGCGGCCGCGGATCGAGATGAAGCCCGCGTCGTCGACGGTCACGACGTCGCCGGTGTCGTGCCAGCCATCGGCGAGCGGCTCGATCACGCCCGGATTCTCGGTGCGCAGATAGCCGGCCATGACGTTCGGGCCGCGCACGAAGAGCCGGCCGCCTTCGTCGACTCCGGGCACCGGCTCGAGGCGGTACTCCATGCCGGGCATGATTTTACCGACGCTGCCCGACTTGTTGTACATCGGCGTGTTGATGGCGATCACCGGCGCGGTTTCGGTCACGCCATAGCCTTCCAGGATGCGCAGGCCGAATTTCTCCATATAGGTCGTGCGCGTGGCGGCCTTGACCGGCTCGGCGCCCGCGAAGCAGTAGCGCACCGAACGGAAGTCGTAAGGATGCGCCGTGCGGGCATAGCCCGACAGGAAGGTGTCGGTGCCGAAGATGATCGTGGCGTTCGAGGCATAGATCAGTTCCGGCACGATGCGGTAGTGCAGCGGCGAGGGGTAGAAATAGACCGGCACGCCGGAGATCAGCGGCAGCACCGTGCCCGCCGTCATGCCGAAGGAGTGGAAGATCGGCAGCACGTTGAACACCTTGTCGCCCGAATGGAAGTCGATGCGCGAGGCGGCCTGGGCGGCATTGGCCAGGATGTTGCGGTGGGTGAGCACCACGCCCTTGGGCGTGCCTTCCGAGCCCGAGGTGAACAGGATCGCGGCCGGATCGTCCGCCTTGCGCGCCACCCGCGGGGTCGCCTTGCGGAGCAGGCCGAGCAGCTTGTCCTTGAGGCCGATCGTGGCCCGCAGGTCGTCGAGCCAGACGATGTCGACCGAACGGCCGATCTCCTCCACCACCGGCCCGAGCTTTGCCTGTTCGACGAAGGCGCGGGAGGTGAGCACGGTGCGCACCTCGGCCGCCTTGCAGGCCGACAGGATGTTCGCTGCACCGGCGGTGAAGTTGATCATCGCCGGAACCTTGCCGGCCGACATCACGCCGAGAAGTGCCGCGCAGGCACCGTTGGCGTTGGGCAGCATGATGCCCAATGTCTGCTGGCCGGCATAGAGATGCTCAAACTTCTCGCCGAGCACGGCGGCGGCCGTCAGCAGCTTGCCGTAGCTCAGCGACCCGGTAACCGGATCCTGCACGGCGAGCTCCTTCATGCCGCGCTCGTTGGCGGTCTCGATGATCTTCTCCAGCACCGTCTTGCCGATATCCTGGGTGCGGAAGACCAGGTCCGACATCACCTGGTAGAGCGCGGAGCCGGCCGCGGCGCGACGCTGGCGGCCCTTCAGTTCCTGCGCGACTTCGAGCTTCACCGGCTCCAGTATGGTCACCTTGACCTTCGGGAACAGGCGGCGGCGCACATGCTGCGAGGTCAGTCGCGAGAAGTAGCTCTTCTCCAGCCCCTCGATGCGCACCGGCACCACCATCGAGCTGGTCTTGTCGGCCACCATGGCCGCGCCGTCATAGACCTTCATCAGGCCGCCGGTGACAGTGATGCGGCCTTCCGGGAAGATGACCAGCGGGTCGCCGCCCTGCACGATCTTGATCAGTGTGCGGGTCGACATAGGTTTCGCGGGATTGAGCGGCAGCGCGCGAGCAAGCTTCATGAACGGCTTCATCCACCAAGCCTGTGCGATCGTATAGTCGATGGCGAAGACTGGTTCCTCGTCGGTCAGGGTCAGGGCCAGCGGACCGTCAAGGAAGCTGACATGGTTGAGCGCCAGGATCGGCGCCTTGCCGGCCGCCTTGAGGTTTTCGATGCCCTCGATCTCCAGGCGCAGGAAGGCGCGGAAGAGGATAGAGACGAAGTCGCGGAAGGGGTTGGTCGGCAGATATTTCAGCATCAGCCAGGCGGCGATGGCATTGGCCGCGACAAGGCCGAACAGGATGCCGGCGATCGAGACGCCCGCAGCCTGGATGGCCGCGACGAGAATGCCGCCGACGGTCATGAAGCCCGCATTGACGATGCTGACGGCGGCGACGACGCGGGCGCGGCGCGCTTCCGGCGACCAGGCCTGCACGGCGGCGAAGGTCGGCACCACCAGGAAGGCGGCGGCGATGGCCATGCCGGCGAGGTCGATGGCGACGCGGATGGTGTTCGGGCCGGCGAAGAAGGCGGCAAGCGTCTCGGCCTTGGGCGAAGGCTGCATGCTGCCGATGGTCCAGGCCAGATGCAGGCCGAACAGCGCCAGCAGCGCCGTGCCGACCGGCGCCGGCAGCAGCACCATTCGTCCTTGCGACATCCAGGCGGCGATGGCCGAGCCGATGGCGATCGAGACGGCGAACACGGCAAGATAGGCGGTGACCGCGATCTCGTTGCCGCCGAGCGAGTCCTTGATCAGCGTCGGCAGGATCGAAAGCACGATCGCGCCGACCAGCCAGAACCAGGAGGTCATCAGGCCGGCACGCCAGATGCGCGTGTCGGTGCGCAAGTCGGCGACCTGCCGCCAGGTCGAGCGGAAGATGTTCTTGTCGATGGCAAGGTTGGGCGCGGCCGAACCGGTGGACGGTATATAGCGGCTGACGAACCAGCAGCCGACGGCCAGCGCCATCATGATCGGTCCGAACACCCAAACGCCGATGCCATCGGCGGAGACGACGCCGCCGGCGATGGTGCCGCCGAGGATCGCTGCGAACGTGGCCGACTCGATCCAGGCATTGGCCTTTGGCAGTTCCTTGCGCTCGAGATGATCCGGCAGGATGCCGTATTTGATCGGCCCGAACAGCGCCGAGATGGTGCCGAACATCAACAGCGCCGTCATCAGCACCGGGATCGACGACAGCGCGATGCCGGCGACGGCGACGGCGGCGGCGGCGATCTCGGTGAACTTCAGCCGCCGCGCGATCAGCGCCTTGTCGAAGCGGTCGGCGATCTCGCCGCCAAGCGCCGAAAGCAGTAGGAAGGGCGCCATGAAGACAGCCCCCGCCAGCGTCACCAGCGACGCGGCCTGGTCCTTGGCAAGCGTGAAGAGAATGAGGAACACCAGCGTGTTCTTCAGGAAATTGTCATTGAAGGCTGAGAGGAATTGCGTCCAGAAGAGAGGCGCGAAGCGCCGCGACATCATCAGATGGGTGTTCATGGCAATTTCCATTGGGCAAGTCCGGCTGGCAATCCGATTGGACTGAGCGGACACTTGCGCGGTTTGAGCCTTGTTTATCGGGAAGCCGTTAAACTTCGTTACTGCGATTCAATCCAAACCATTTGTTTCTTGTTCTTGGCGCCTGGAATCTCTCGTTCATGATCGGCCTCCAGGCCTTCCAGGCGCTTGACTGTTTGCGGGCTTGGCTGTCGGCGAGCATCGATATGATCCTTTCGTTTCAGCGTTAAGCCGGATCGGCGCCGGTCTGTTTCAGGCCGGATACATCGCCTTGAACGCTGTTCACAAATGCATCATAGCACATCGTGAACGACGTTCAACAGAAAAATGAACGATGTTCACAAATGGCCTGGCCGGCACTCTCAGGAGAGCAACGGAACGTTAGACAGGTTCTCAAATTTTACGGCGGCTGGAGCTACACCGGCGCGCCGCAAACGGCTATCAATCGTTCCGACGTCATTGCTTCGGGGTGGTGAGAGGCACGCGGCTTGCAGCTGGATTTGAAGACAATCGAGGCATTGGCCCCCGATCAGGCTTCGCTTGGCGCCGCGGCCAAGCTGACCAGGCGGTCGAACTGGCCTAGGCTTGAAGCACATGAACAGCTTCCGCTCATCTGGGGCGAATGCCAGGGCTCAGGATCCAACCCGTACCGGGTCGCATTCGACACCTCGGATCACGGCTATAAATGCACCTGTCCGTCGCGAAAATTTCCGTGCAAGCACATACTGGCGTTGGCGTGGATCGGTGCCACGGCGCCCGACAGCTTCGCGCGTGTCGACCAGACGTCCGACTGGGTGAACGACTGGCTCGACCGGCGCCGCAAGCCAGGACAGCCGCCGGCGCAAGCGCCCGCGCGCGCGGAAGGCAAAAGCATCGACGAGGCATCGCGGCCGGAAGAGACCGCTCCTGTTGAGGACGCTGCTGCCGCCGAACGCCGCGAGGCCGCGCAGCGCAAGCGGGCCGAGGACACGCGCAGCGCGGTTTCTGCGGCGCTCGATGAGCTCGACCAATGGATCGCCGACCAGCTTCGGCTCGGTCTCGCCGGTTTTGTCAACGCCAGCAGTGAACGCTGCCGCCGCATCGCGGCGCGTCTTGTCGATCTGAAGGCGACAACGCTCGCCGGGCGCATCGACGAGTTGCCGGCGCGGCTGATGGCGCTGCGCGGCGAGGAGCGCCCGGACGCCGCGATCCGCGAGCTCGGCAAGCTGGTGCTGCTCGCCAAGGCCTGGCGTGCCGCGCCCGATGATGCCGAATTGAAGCGCCTGGTCTCGACGTCGGAGACGCGCGACCAGATCCTCGCCAACCCCGATGCCGTACAGGTCGAGAGCGACTGGGAGGTGCTTGGCGAAAAGATCGAGGCGCGCCGCGACGGCCTTGTGAGCCACGCCACCTGGTTGCTCGATCTCAGGAGTCCAACTGCACGATTTGCGCTCCTGCTCGATTTCTTCCCGGCATCGGCGGGGCGGCGCTCCGGCGCTTTTGCCGCCGGAGACCGCTTCAAGGCGAGGCTGGTGTTCTACCCATCCCGCAATCCGCTCAGGGCGCTGGTCGCGGAGCGGCTGGGCGACGCGTCGCCTGGCGCATGGCCGGCGTTCGCCGGCGGCGCCGAAGCCGATCCGCTCGCCGCTTATTCCGTGTTCCAGGACAAAACGCCTTGGCTGTCCGATTGCCCGCTCATCCTGCCGGCCGGCGTGATCGCGCTGGACGAACGGGACGGCGCCTGGTGGCAGGCGGCGAACGATCCGCATGGCATCGCCTTGCCTGTCGCGGGTTCGGTCGATCAAACCTTGCTCGGTCTCGACCTCGCGGCGACGGCCGCGCTCTGGAATGGCGCGAGGCTCGAGCTTCTGGCTTCGCAAAGCAGCATGGGGAGGCTCGACCTGTCGTGAACGAGCTCGATCAGGCAGGGCTGGCGAGGCTCCTCGACGGCTGGATTTCCGGCGGCGCTGCTTTCGAATTCGCTCCCGCCGAATGGAAGGAAGTCGCGGCGGCGGCCAACCCGGACGAGCAGGAGCGGCGGCTGCTGGCCATTGCCGCGCAGGCGCTGGATGTCGCGCTTCGCCCGGCGGCGCCGAAAACCTTGAAACGTCGTCCGCCACTGCCGGTGCTGGCCTTGCCGATGCTTCCTGAACGGCTGCGGCCGTCGCTGCGTGCCGCACTGAAATATGCAGTCGATGCGAGGCTCAAGACCCGCGTGGCCACGCTCGTCGCCAGCCGAGGCTTCGTGCTGCATCCGATGGACTGGATGCCCGCTGTGACGGATCAGGAAAGCCCTGATGTCTATGCGCCGTGGGTCGACTGGCAGGCAGGCGCCGAAGGCGAAAAACGGTCCGGCCGCGAGCAACTGACGGCCGAAACCTGGGACGACTTCTATCCAGCCGCCCGCCGTATTGCCTTGATTGATTTACGGCGCACCAGGCCCGCCTTGGCGCGGACTCTCATCGAGACCAAAGGGGTAAGCGAACCGGCGGAGGTCAGGCTTCCACTTGTCGAACTCATGCGTTTCGGCCTTGGTACCGATGACGTTCCGTTTCTGAAGAGCTTGTCTGCCGATCGCTCCGGCAAAGTGCGCGAAATGGCCGGCCGGCTCCTGGCAAGGTTGGGCGAACGTGGCAATCCAACTGATGGCGGGCCGGAGAATCCGATAGCCGAGCTCGCCGCTTTCATCGAGGAAGGCAAATCCGGCTTCATCCGGCGCCGCACCACCTATACGCCGATAAAAATCAAGTCGCCCGCGCAACAGGCACGTCGCGCCGAGTTGTTCGCGTCCTGTTATTTCGGCGATCTCGTCGCTCACTTCGGCAAGACGGAGTCCGATTTCATCGGAGCATGGCAGTTTGGCGTCGATGACAATGCCGACCTCTTTCTCGTTCGAATGGTCTCGGCGTCCGGCGGCGATGCGGCGGTGGCTTGTTTGGCGGACCTGCTCGTCGCCGCCGGCGGCAGGTTGGCGCTTCTCGTCCTCCAGCTCATGTTGCGTTTGGACGGCGGCAGGAAACGTCTCCTGATCAGGCAGATCCTGAATGACGCGCAAAATCTGGCCGCGCTCACCCTAGTCGAAGGCGCGGAAGCAGGCTGGCTGGAATGGGGCGACCTCACAAGCGGCAAGACGCTTTCGGCGCTGCGTGCCGCCGTCTCGGGTGACAACGACATCATGAAACGAAGCGCCGAGCAGTATCTCGAAACTATGGGTTTTCTCGCCACGGCGGCGACGGCGGAAAAATTAATCGGCGAGGTCGTTGCCGCAGGCTTGCCGCCCGCATCCCCATCGCTCGGTCTGCTGCGGCTCAACGCGGCGCTTGCCCAGAACCAATCCCACAGATGATCAAACTGGAGACGATCGCATGAACGCAGCCATCCGCCTTCCGGTCGAAGAAATCTATGCGTCGGAACTGCAGGCGCTGGCGCGCGGCGACGACCGTCAGAAGCCTGCCGGCTGGAGCCTCTCGCCCAAAGCAGTGCTCACCTATCTGATGGGCGGCAAGGCCAGCGACGGCACGGTGATTTCGCCGAAATATGTCGGCCGCCGGCAATTGATGGAAACGGCGGTCGCCACTTTGGCTACCGACCGGGCGCTGCTTCTGCTCGGCGTTCCCGGGACGGCGAAATCCTGGGTGTCGGAACATCTCGCCGGCGCCATCATGGGAAACTCGACGCTGGTCGTGCAATGCACCGCCGGTACCGACGAGAACCAGATCCGCTATGGCTGGAACTATGCCCAGCTGCTGGCCAAGGGCCCGAGCCAGGAGGCGCTGGTGCCGACCCCGCTCTACCGCGCCATGCAGGACGGCAAGCTCTGTCGCCTGGAAGAGTTGACGCGCATGGGCTCCGACGTCCAGGACACGCTGATCACCGTGCTCTCGGAAAAGATGATGCCGGTGCCGGAATTGAACACTTCGATCTATGCGCAGCGCGGCTTCAACATCATCGCCACGGCCAACAACCGCGACAAGGGCGTCAACGAGCTCTCTTCGGCGCTGAAGCGTCGCTTCAATGTCGTGGTGCTGCCCTTGCCTGAGGACATGAACGAGGAAGTCTCCATCGTCTCCCGGCGCGTCGGCGAGATGGCCGGCGGGCTTGACCTGCCGGTGCCGAAGAATGTCGGCGAGGAGATCGCCCGCGTGCTCACCATCTTCCGTGAGCTGCGCTCGGGCGCCACCGCCGACGGCAAGGTGACGCTGAAGACGCCGTCGGGCTCGCTGTCCACCGCCGAGGCGATCGCCACGATGGTCGGCGGCCTCAGTCAGGCGGCCTGGTTCGACGACGGCAAGCTTCATGCCGCGGGCCTTGCCTCGAGCCTCGTCGGCGCCATCGTCAAGGATCCGGTGCAAGACAAGGTGGTGCTGGAGGAATATCTGGAGACGGTGCTCAAGAAGCGGCCGGACTATGCCGGCTATTACGCGGCGCTCAACGCGGCCATCTGAGCGATGACTGAGGACGGCATCAGCTATTTCGGCATTCGCCATCACGGGCCGGGCTCCGCCGAGAGCCTGGTCAAGGCGTTGCAGGAATTGCGGCCCGTCGCCGTGCTGATCGAGGGGCCGGTGGATGCCACGCCGCTGCTGCCGCTGCTCGCCAGCCCCGACATGAAGCCGCCGGTGGCGCTGCTCTGCTATCCCGAGGATGATCCCGCGGCAACGAGCTTTTGGCCCTTTGCCGAATTCTCGCCCGAGTACCAGGCGGCGTTGTGGGCCGTCGCCAACAAAGCGGCGCTTCGCTTCATCGACCTGCCGTCGGCGGTGCGGCTGGCCGAGAAGGCGGCTGAAAGTGCGACGGACGCCGATGGGGCCGAAGCGGAGGCGACGGAAGAGCAGGGCGAGGAGGCCGAACGCATCCGAGATCCGATCGGCACCTTGGCGCGCGCCGCCGGCTACGAGGACGGCGAGAGCTGGTGGTCGGATATCATCGAGCAGAATCCTGCACCCGGCCCGATCTTCGCGGCCATTGCCGACGCGATGACGACACTGCGCGACGGCGAGGGCGCGATCAGCAGCTTTGAGGCGATGCGCGAGGCCCATATGCGTCTCGAGATCGCCGCTGCGCGAAAGGAATTCGACGGACCGTTGGCCGTCGTCTGCGGCGCATGGCACGTGCCGGCCCTTCGGGCGGCGCACACGCAAAAGAGCGACCAGGCGCTGCTCAAGGGCATCGGCCGACGCAAGACCACGATGACCTTCGCGCCATGGACCGGACCGCGCCTGGCGCTGGGCTATGGCTATGGCGCCGGCGTCGTCGCTCCCGGCTGGTGCAAGCATCTGTGGGCGACGCGCGGGCGCGATGACGCCTCGGTCCTTTGGCTGGCGCGGATCGCCGCGGTGCTCCGGGGTAAGGGCCATATGGTTTCCACGGCCTCTCTGATCGAGGCAGAGCGCCTCGCTTGCGCGCTCGCCGCTATCCGCGAGCGGCCGAAGCCCGGCTTCGAGGAATTGCGCGACGCCTCGGTCTCAGCGCTCTTCAACGGCGAGGCTTTGCTGTGGAAGATGGTCGAGGCCGAGCTGCTGCTCGGCGCCGATGTCGGCGAGATTCCGCCAGACACGCCGCTTGCCCCACTGATCGATGATCTGCAGCGCAACCAGAAGGCGGCCCGGCTGAAGCCCGAGGCCCTTGAGCGGGAACTTTCCGTAGACCTGCGCAGCGAGAGCGGGCTCTTCCGCTCGACATTGCTGCACCGGCTGAATGTGCTTGGCGTCAACTGGGGCAGGCTGACGGATGTCGGCCGCAGTCGCGGCACGTTCCGCGAGCGCTGGATGCTGGCCTGGCAACCGGAATATGCGGTTCGCCTGGTCGAGAACCTGGTCTATGGGCCGACCATCGAGAAGGCCGCCAATGGCCGCCTGATCCAGATGATCGGCGCGGCCGCGACACTGGATACGCTTGCCACACTCGTGCAAAACGCGATCACGGCGGGGCTGAGCGAGGCGTCCGCCGCCGGGCTCGCGGCGCTGGAGGAAAAGGCGGCGCACAGCAGCGAGTGCCTGGAGCTGCTGGCCTCGGTACCGCCGCTGGCCGACATCATCCGCTACGGCGAGGCGCGCAAGACCGAGACCGAACGCCTCGCCGGCCTCTTGGAACGGCTGATCATCGAAGGATCGATCGCGCTGCCTTATGCCGCGCGCGACCTCGACGCGCAGGCCGCCGCGGCATTGATGGCTGCGTTGCGCAAGGCCGACGAGGCGATCAGGCTGGTCGAGCCGGACGAGCATGTCCTGGACGCCTGGCGCAACGGTCTGGCTGCCGTGCTCGATTCATCGCGCTCGACGGCGCTCGTCGCCGGTTGCGCCGCGCATCTGCTCTACGAGCACGGCCGGCTCTCCGCCGAAGCGACCGCTAATCTGCTCGCAAAGCGTCTGTCGCCGGGGACGCCCGTTGCCGATGCCGCGGCATTCTTCGAAGGCTTTTTCAGCGGCGCCGGCCAGAGGCTGATCTACGACGAGGGGTTGCGCGGCGCCGTCGATGCCTGGTTGGCCTCGCTCGAAGAGGAAGCTTTCGTGGCGCATCTGCCGCTGCTGCGCCGCGTCTTTTCCAACCTCGACAGCATGGAACGCCGGCGCCTGATCGGGGCCGTGCTTGGCAAGAGAGCGAGCCTGCCCACGGGGCTGACGCCGGCACCGGACGGCGGCGAGGCTTGGCGCCGGCATTTTGCCCTTCTTGGAAAGCTGCTCGCAGGGGAGCCCCGCCATGGCTGACGAAGCGACTGGGCCGGAGCTCGATCAGAGGCTGGACAATCGGGAGCGTCGCTGGCGGCTGGCGATCGGCGCCGACGAGGAGACATCGTCGGCGCTCTCGGCCGAGGATCGGCGGCTGTCTACGGCGCTCGACGCGCTCTATGGCGACGGCAGCGGCGACACCGCCGGCGATCCGCGTAAGCGGCGTGGCGGGCTTGGCCGCTCGGCGCCGCGCGTCGCTCAATGGATGGGCGACATCCGCTCCTTCTTCCCCGAGCAGGTCGTGCAGGTCGTGCAGAAGGACGCCTTCGAGCGGCTGAACCTCAAGCAGATGCTGATGGAGCCGGAATTCCTCAAGGCGATCGAGGCCGACGTCAATCTCGTCGCCGACCTGATCTCGCTGCGCTCGGCAATGCCGGACAAGACCAAGGACATCGCGCGCTCGATCATTACCGATATTGTCGCGAAGCTGATGCAACGTCTGGAGCAGAAGACCGCGGAGGCGATCCGTGGCGCGCTCGATAAGTCGCGGCGCACCAACCGCCCGCGCCAGCGCGACATCGACTGGCCGCGCACCATTACGGCGAACCTTCGCCACTACCAGCCGGACCACAAGACCGTCGTGCCGGAAAAGCTGGTCGGCTTCATGCGCCGCCAGCGGCGGCTGGTCGATCTCGACGAGGTGACGCTCTGCGTCGACCAGTCCGGCTCGATGGCAAGCTCGGTCATCTACGCCTCGATTTTTGCCGCCGTGATGGCGTCACTGCCAGTCGTGCGCACCAAGCTCGTATGTTTCGACACCGCGATCGTCGATCTGACGGAAGAGCTCAGCGATCCGGTCGAGGTGCTGTTCGGCGTCCAGCTCGGCGGCGGCACCGATATCAACCAAGCCGTCGCCTATTGCGCCGAGCGCATCGAGCGGCCGACCAAAGCGCATTTCATCTTGATCACCGATCTCTACGAGGGCGGCAACGGCAAGGAGCTTCTGCAAAGGCTGGCGACGCTGGTGCGGTCGGGCGTCAACGTGGTCGTGCTGCTCGCGCTTACCGACCAGGGCCGCCCCGGCTACGAACCTTCCACGGCCGGCTCGGTCGCGGCGCTGGGCATTCCGGTCTTTGCCTGCACGCCGGATCACTTCCCCGACATGATGGCGGCGGCGCTGCGCCGCGAGGACATCGGCGCCTGGGCGGCAGGGGCCGACATCAAGCTCGTTCGCGCCGACGCGGAAGAGCCAAAAACGGATGCGTGAGGCACGCGCCTGGCTTTAGACTCTATTTGTTCGTGCGCATTTTTTGCCGCGGATTGATTCCGCCACTGGCCGTTGTGTCGTTCTCGACGTCGCCTTCGGTCGTGTTCTCGCCGAGCTCGAGATCATCGCCTTCCTTGATGCTGCCCTTTGACGTTCCGATGCCTGGATTGTTTTCCAGATCGGCGTCGCTCGGTTTGCGCGATTTGAGATGTTTGGTGCTCATGGCAGGCTCCTTCCAAGATTGCTGGATGAGGAACTGATTGGCCGAAGCGAATGTTCCGAGCGCGTTTGGCCGCCGCGCCGTTCCGAAACTCCGACTTCGTCAAAGTCCGAACGGATAGGTTTCCGGTACACCGGTCCTGGCATGCTCCGGCCCAAGCGGCGTCACCGCTTTCGTCTTGTCGAACCAGACGAAGGCGTCGAACTGCCTCGGCAGCGAGGCATCGGCATAGTGGCTGCGCAGTTCGGTTTCCGGCCTGTAGATCACGCCGATGAAGCGCTCCAGCCGCCGCTCCAGCAGGCGATGTCTCAGTGCGGCGTCGCGGTCCATATCGAGCAGGAACCGCGACACCCCGCTGTCGTGGCAGAGCCGTTCGTAGCTGTCCACATGCGAAGGGCGCACCCGCATGACCTGCATCGGATCGTCCCAATCGGAAGCCGCGGCCACGGTTCCGGAATGGGTGCCGAAGCCGATCAGCGCCACTTGGTCGCCGAAGCGCTCGCGGCAGAGCTGGCCGATGTTCAACTCCTGCCTGATCGTTCCCATCTCGGTGAAGCGGGCATCGCCGATATGCGAGTTGTGGGCCCAGACGACGGCCTTTGACTCCGAGCCGCGCGCCTCGAGTAGATGCTCTAGCGTCTCGAACATATGCGTGTCGCGGAGATTCCAGGATTCCGCCCCGCCGTAATACATGATGCGATAGTAGCGTTCAGCGGCTGCGATCAGCCTTGCGTTCTGCGTGGCATCGAGAAAGTCGGCGCCGTCCTGTCGAGCGTAGTCGAGCTGCCTTGCAAGCAGCTCCTGACATTGCTCCAGCACGGCTTGTTCGCATTTGCGATAGCCGGCGGTGAGCACGGCGCGCCCGTATGTGGAAGGCTCTTTCTGCCACGGCGTCAGGCAGCCATAGCGTTGCCGCGCAGCGGCGGCGGCATCCGGATCGACCTGATCGAGATAGCGCAGGACGGCCGCAATCGACGCGCTCATATTGTAGATGTCGAGACCGTAAAAGCCGGCCTGGCGGTTTACATCGTCGAGGCCTCCATTGTAATCCCGCATCCAGCCGACGAATGCGTCGACATCGGTGTTGCGCCACATCCATGTGGGAAAGCGCTGGAACGGCGGCTCTGTGGCCGCGCGCGGCGGCCGATGGCGGACATGGCGGTCAATGGCCGCAGCATCCGGCCAGTCCGCCTCAACCGCGACGATGCTGAAGCCATGCTTTTCGATGAGCCGGCGCGTGATCGCGCCGCGCGCCCTGTAGAATTCGGAGGTGCCGTGACTGGCCTCGCCGAGAAGGACAACACGCCGGTCCGCGAAGCGGTCGAACAGATCGCCGAAGGCCGGGTCTTCGAAATCCGGCAGCGGCTCGGCGGCGGCCGCGATCATCTCCGGCAGGCTTCTTTCGCGCGGTTGCGGCGTGACCACAGCCGGTCGATCGGCTCCATATCGAGGCCGTTCCGCCCAGCCTTGTTCGCCGATGAGCGGAACGAACTGCACGCCACCGAGGTCTTCCTCCTCGTAGGTCGTTGCGCCGGTTCGGGTGACCTTCAGCAGCCGCTGGTCGTCGACCTCCTTGCCGACGGGGATCACCAGACGGCCACCGACATCGAGCTGTTCCTGAAGCGCCAGCGGCGCGCCGGGACCGGCTGCGGCCACCAATATGGCATCGAACGGAGCGGCGTCGCTCCATCCCTTGGTGCCGTCGCCGGCGCGAACCTCGATATTGTCGTAACCGAGGCGTTCGAACCGCTGCCGGGCGATTTCGGCGAGCATCGCATGGCGCTCTATCGTGTAGACGCTGGCCGCAACACGACTCATCACCGCCGCCGCGTAGCCCGAGCCCGTCCCAACCTCGAGAACGCGGTCGCCAGGATCGATCTCAGCGGCTTCGATCATGTAGGCGACCATGAAGGGTTGCGAGATCGTCTGACCCTTGCCGATCGGCAGAGGGGTGTCCTCATAGGCGAATTCCTCGAAATCGGGGTCGACAAAGACCTCGCGTGGAACCTCCCGCATGGCCTCCAGGACCCGGCGGTCATGAATTCCACGCTGGGCGATCTGGACATCGACCATCCGGCCACGCGTCAGAGAAAGTTCGGCCATCAATGCCTACCGATCATGGACAAATACCATCTTGCCCAGAACCATCTGCGGGCGGGAAAGTTTCATGTCCGGGACGATTTCAAGCATCCTCCGTTACGACACTAGAACGGCTTCTCACTGATCACCTCGAAGCGCTCGACCGCGCAATGCTCGCCGACAAGCGTCAGCACGTCGGTCGAAGGTGGATTAGCGTCGGGCTGCTTCCACAGAATATTGAAGGAATAAACAAAGCGCTCACGGTCTGCGTCGTGCTCCATGCCGACGAAGCGGGCACTGTAGCCAAGCGGCCGCACCATTTCCTGGAGGTCGGGCGGCGCGTTTTTCGGCCAGGAGACCGAAAGGATTGCCTTGTGATCGCGCCGGATCTTGAGGTCGACCCATTTCAGCGCCTGCAGTGTCACCAGCGTCAGCACGGTTGCGATCGCGCCGAGGCCGTACTGGCCGCCGCCGAAGGCAAGGCCGATCATGGTCATGATCCACATCGTGGCGGCGGTGGTGACGCCGGTGACCAGATCGCCGCGCCGCAAGATAGCGCCGCCGCCGATGAAGCCGACACCGGTGAGCACGCCGAGGGCAAGACGCATCACATCCATGCGCACGAAGGAGTCTGGTCCTTTGCCCGAGACACCGAGCAGCATGTTGGCCTGGACCATTGCGACGCAGGCCGCAAGGCCGACCAGGATGGTCGTCCGCAACCCGGCGGAATGACCGCGGGCCTCGCGGTTCAGGCCAATGAGGAAGCCTGCAAGCACCGTGACCAGCAGCCGCGCGACGAGGTCCGGCCAGGTCGGATGAAGCGGCATGTCGCAGCAAAGCGGCGTGAGCATGGTCCGTCGGGGCAGCCTAAGCGCGCCCTCCGTTGCGTCTGGAATGCTCAACTAGGCTTGGCCGCGGATGGTTCCCTGGCCGCTAGGCTATCATGCGCGAAACGCCGTCACCGGACGGCAATGCTCAGCACCAGCGCCAGCACGACGATGCCGACCAGTCCGGCGATGAAGATGATGCGACGGGTGCGCGTGCGCAGGATGATTTCGCCCTGTCGCGCGTCCTGCCCGGAAAACACCGGACCTTCGCTGTCGCGGTCCTTGCTCATGGTTGTCTCCCTCCCTGTGAGCGGGCACTGGAGGCGTCAGAGCAGGAACCGGTTTGGCCGGCATGAAGTTGCGCCGCGCGGATGCTGAGGCGGGGCAGGGCCGGCTACCGCGACCGGCCGAAAACCGGCCGCGGGAAAGTTGGCTCAGCCGAATTTCGGGTCGAGGCTGCCCGACTTGTAGCGCTTGGCCATGTCGGCCAGCGGGATCGGCTTGATCTTCGGCGCGTTGCCGGCGGTGCCGAACTGCTCGAAGCGCTCCTTGCAGAGCTTCTTCATCGCCGCCATCGCCGGCGTCAGATATTTGCGCGGATCGAACTCGCTGGGGTTCTCGGTCAGCACCTTGCGGATCGCGCCGGTCAGCGCCATGCGGTTGTCGGTGTCGATGTTGATCTTGCGCACGCCATGCTTGATGCCGCGCTGGATCTCCTCCACCGGCACGCCCCAGGTCGGCTTCATCTGGCCGCCATATTTGTTGATGATCTCCTGCAGTTCCTCCGGCACCGACGACGAGCCGTGCATGACCAGATGCATGTTGGGCAGGCGGCGATGGATCTCCTCGATCACGTTCATCGCCAGCACCGCGCCGTCCGGCTTGCGCGAGAATTTATAGGCGCCGTGGCTGGTGCCCATGGCGACGGCCAGCGCGTCGACATGCGTGTCGCGCACGAACTGCTCGGCCTGCACCGGATCGGTCAGCAACTGGTCGTGGCTGATCGCGCCCTCGACACCGTGGCCGTCTTCCTGCTCGCCGCCGCCGCTCTCCAGCGAACCCAGCACGCCGATCTCGCCTTCCACCGAGACGCCACCCCAATGCGCCATGTCGACGACGCGCCGCGTGATGCCGGAATTATAGGCGTAGTCGGCCGGCGACTTGCCGTCCTCCTTGAGCGAGCCGTCCATCATCACCGAGGTGAAGCCGTACTGGATCGCGGTGACACAGGTCGCTTCGTTGTTGCCGTGGTCGAGATGCATGCAGACCGGGATGTCGGGATGGATCTCGACCAGCGCATCGATCAGCTTGGCCAGCACCACGTCATTGGCATAGGCGCGCGCGCCGCGGCTGGCCTGCAGGATGACCGGCGATTTGGTCTCCTCCGCCGCCTCCATGATGGCGAGGCCCTGTTCCATATTGTTCATGTTGAAGGCAGGCACGCCATAGCCATGTTCGGCGGCATGGTCGAGCAATTGTCTCAGTGTGATGCGAGCCAACGAATAGTCTCCCGTATCTGGTTCGAGCCCGTGTTTGAAAAGGCCGCCCGGGCGTCGGGCGGCCCCGTTGCTTCTGGCCGGATTTCGGAGCTACCGCAACCTTTCGGAGCCTTTTCGGCCGCAATTCTTGTTGCAGGGCTGAAATCCGGCCGCGGCCGGGCCTAAAGCGCGTCGCGCTGAAAAGGATTCAGGCTCCACGCTTTAGGTTTTTGCTTTCATGCGGCGATGCGTGAGCGCGCGGCGAGGATCTCGACGCAGGCCTTCGCCGCTTCCTTGCCCTTCACGGTAAAATGCTCGTGGAAGAAGCGATGGTGCTCGGCGCTGTCATGGTAGTTGTGCGGCGTCAGCACCGCCGACAGCACCGGCACGCCCGTCGCAAGCTGCACGTTCATCATGCCGTCAATGACGGCGCTCGCCACGAAGTCGTGCCGGTAGATGCCGCCATTGACGACGAAAGCGGTGCCGAGGATCGCGGCGTAACGGCCGGTCGCGGCAAGCGTCTTGGCGTGCAGCGGGATCTCATAGGCGCCCGGCACGTCGAAGACCTCGACGGCAAAGCCGCCGAGCGCGGCAAGCTCCGTCTCGAACGCCGTCACGCATTGGTCGACGATATCGGCATGCCAGCGCGCCCGGATGACGGCGACACGACGGGCAGTATGGTCTTTGGGGAAATGCTGATTCATGGGTCCTTCCTTCCGTTTCGAACCAGAATCAGGACGCACGACGCAAAAACCCGGCCCGCGCCAGCGGACCGTCTTCTGCGTGCGTTCTCTTCCATCCGGACTTTAACCGTCGGCTCCGGAATCACACCGGATCTGCTGACCCTTCCGTTTACGCGGAAGGCGCTCGCGGGCTTGAGCGATCGAAATCGCCCTTACCGCCGGTGGGGACTTTCACCCCGCCCTGAGAACATTAACGCAGGTTTTATGAGAGAGCAGGGTGGCGCTGTCAATTGGCGACTAGCTAATCTCCCCCCTCGAGGCGGAGATGCCCGGCAGGGCAGAGGGGGCGCGAAAGATCGCGGCGGGACAGGACCAAGGTTCCTCGCCCCACGAATGTGGGGAGAGGTGGCTCGGCGAAGCCGAGACGGAGAGGGGAGCGCCCTACGAAGGCCCCTCTCCGTCCGCTTCGCGGCCACCTCTCCCCGCCTTTGGCGGGGCGAGGAACCCAAGCATAGATACGTCGGCGGACAGTGCCCCCACCTGTCCTGCCGGACATCTGCCCACGAGGGAAAAGATTAGCTAATCACCCCCGTTCCGGAAACATCGCCTTCAGCCCCTCGCGCGAGGCCTTGGCCACGCCGCGCTCGGTGATCAGCCCTGTCACCAGCCGCGCCGGCGTCACGTCGAATGCCGGATTGGCCGCCGGTGTCGCATCCGGTGAGACCCGCACCTGCGCGACCTTTCCGTCGGCCGTCTTTCCCCAGACCAGCGATACCTCGTCGCCCGAGCGCTGCTCGATCGGGATTTCGGCGAGCCCGTCGGCCACTGTCCAGTCGATGGTGGGCGAGGGGAGCGCGACATAGAAGGGCACGTCGTTGTCGGCGGCCGCGAGTGCCTTGAGATAGGTGCCGATCTTGTTGCAGACGTCGCCATCGGCCGTGGTGCGGTCGGTGCCGACGATCACCATGTCGATGTCGCCGCGCTGCATCAGGTGGCCTCCGGCATTGTCGACGATCAGCGTGTGCGGTACGCCGTGTCCCGCCATTTCCCAGGCGGTGAGCTGGGCGCCCTGGTTGCGCGGCCTCGTCTCGTCGACATAGACATGCACCGGAATGCCGGCCTCGGTCGCCAGGTAGATCGGCGCGGTGGCGGTGCCGTAATCGACCGTCGCCAGCCAGCCGGCATTGCAATGGGTGAGGATGTTGACGCTCTCGCCCGGCTGCTTGCGTGCCGCGATCTGCCTGATGATCGCAAGCCCGTTTTCGCCGATGGCGCGGTTCAGCCCGACATCCTCATCGGCGATCTCGGCGGCCCGGCTGTAGGCCGCTTCGGCACGCTCTGCAGACGCGAGCGGCTTTAGGTGCCGGCGCATCTCGTCCAACGCCCAGCGCAGATTGATCGCCGTCGGCCGCGTCTTATGCAGCGTCTCCCAGACGGCGTCGAGCGCTTCGTCCGACGGATCGTCTTTCATCTGGATGGCGACGCCATAGGCCGCGGTGACGCCGATCAGCGGCGCGCCGCGCACCCACATGTCGCGGATCGCGGTGGCGATGCCGGCGACGCTTCCGATCTTTTCGATGCGGAATTCATGCGGCAGCCAGCGCTGGTCGATGATCTCGACCGAGCGCTTATCGTCGCTGAGCCAGATGGTGCGGTAGTGGCGTTTGCCGACGTTCAAAGGCTCTTCTCCTGTTCGATCAGCGCGGCCAGATTGTTGACCTCGTCGATGCTGTGGATCTGGCGCCGGTTGACGGCGATGTGGCGGCCGAAGCGCAAAGCCTTGGCCTCACATCTGGCGCGCAGGTCTTGATCGGCAATGGTCTCGAAATCGGCATTGTGGGCGAGGCCGAGAATACGCCGGTGCACCTCGATGCCGGCGAAGCCGAGCAGGTCGGTCCAGATGGAATGCAGCACGTGGTCGAGCGCCTGTTCGGCGCCGAGCTGGTCGCCCTGATCCTCGAACAGGCTCTTCTGATAGAGGATGCCGGTGCGCTCGGTGCGCCACAGATGCGCGAACTCGGCGCGGAAGGTGGCCCAGGTCTCGGCCGTGACACCGAGCAGATAGGCGCGCATCGAGTCCCTGCCGCCTTTCTCCTCATGGCCGCGCTGCGAGAAGAAGGCCATCCAGAAATTGGCGAGCAGCATGCCGACATCGAAGGCGATCGGGCCGTAGAAGGCGAATTCCGGATCGATCATCCGGGTCTCGCTGTCGGTCACCATGATCGAGCCGGAATGCAGGTCGCCATGCAGCAGCGTCTCGGCATTGGCGGCGAACAGATGCTTCAGCCGCTGCGCCTCGACCTTGAGGTCGCGGTCGGCGCGCAGCTCGGCGACCAGGCCGTCGAGCTGCGGCGAGGTATGCCGGTTCATCTTGGCGTCGAAATAGGGGTCGGAGAACACCAGGTTCTCGGTGATGTCGCACAGCTCGACATTGTCGGCGAACAGCGCAAGATCGGCCTTGCGCTCCTTGGCTGCCATCGACAGATCGGAGCCGCGGAACAGCGTGCGCGCCATGAACAGGCCGATGTCGCGTGCGATGTTCGGCAGTTCGCGGCCGTCGATCAGCGCCCGCCTGAGGATGATGTGCGGCGGCGCCAGATACTCCATCACGATCAGCGCCTGGGTCTCGTCGAAATGGTAGATCGCCGGTACCGAGCCGGGCGCACGGCGCTCCTGCCTGGTCAGCGCATGATATTCGAAGAAGGAGCGTTTGAGCGGCAACGGCCAGCTGTCGCCGACCAGCCGCACATAGGGCAGCGCCTGCTTGACCACCGCGGCACCCTTGTCGCCTTCGACGATGAAAACGAGGTTGAGATTGCCGTCGCCGACCTCCTGTACCTTCCAGCGACTGGTGTCCTTGCCGATGCGCTCCGTCAGCGCCGCGGTCTCGCCAAGGCGCTTCGGCAGCGTTTCCGCCGACAATGCTTCGAAGTTCCCGGTCATGCTCTCCCTCCTGCGCGTGGTTTCCGACGATAGCGGAGCCACAGCGGCGGGGCCAAGCTAGGAAGCGCTCTGGCAAATGTCAATCGTGTTGACAATTGCCGAATGAGCCCATAGCGTCACGATCCGGGAGGAATGGATGGGCGCAGATGCCGTGTTCCATGTGGAGGGCCTGAGGAAATCCTTCGGCCAGAACGAGGTGCTTGGTGGCATCTCGCTCGACCTCTTTGCGGGCGAGGTGACCGTGCTCATGGGCGCCAACGGCGCCGGCAAATCCACCCTGGTCAAGATCATCAGCGGCGTCTACGAACATGGCGCAGGCTCGATGCGGCTTGCCGGCAAGGCCTTCGACCCGCAGACGCCCGCCGAAGCCATTCGCGCCGGTGTCGTCACCGTGCACCAGAACATCAACGACGGCGTCGTCGCCGACCTCGACGTCGCCACCAATCTGACGCTCGACCGGCTAAGCGGCAAAGGCGCGTCGTTGCTTTTCAAGCCTGCCGATGTCCGCGCCGAGGCGAGAGCCGTCGCCGACCGCATGGGACTTGCCATCGACCTCAAGGCGCGCGTCAGCGACTTGTCGTTGGCGGATCGGCAGATGGTGGCCATCGCCCGCGCCATGGCGCATCGGCCTAAGGTCCTGATCCTCGACGAGCCGACCTCTTCGCTATCGAGCGCCGAGGCCGATCGGCTGTTTTCGCTCATTGATCGGCTGCGCGGCCAGGGCGTCGCCATCCTCTATATCTCGCACCGGATGTCCGACATCAGGCGACTGGCCGACCGCATCGTGTCGATGCGCGACGGCGTGGTCTCCGGCATTTTCGACCGGAAGCCGCTCGACTATGAGGGCGCGGTCAACGCCATGCTCGGCCGCAAGATCCATCTCGACAGGGTGGTTGCCAGAAGCTCGGCCCGAGCCGTCTTCTCCGCCGAAGGGTTGCGGCTGGCGCAAGGTTCGCGGCCGATCTCGATGACGCTCGGCGCCGGCGAGGTGGTGGCGATCACCGGCCTTGTCGGCGTCGGCAAGACGGCGCTGGCGGAAACGCTGTTCGGCGTGCGCCGGCCGCTCGCCGGCACCATGCATATGGACGGCAAGCCCTACGCGCCGGGCTCGGCGCGCGAGGCGATCGCCGCCGGCGTCTTCCTGGTCGCCAAGGACCGCGCCGCGAGCGGCATCGTCGGCGGCTTCAACATCGAACGCAACATCAGCCTGCCGTTCCTCAAACGCATGTCGGGCCTCGGCGTCATGAAGAAGCGCGCCGAGCGCATCGCCGCCCGCCGCCAGATCGACGAGCTAGGTATCGTCTGCCGCTCGGAGAGGGACGAACTCTCTGCGCTGTCCGGGGGCAACCAGCAGAAGGTGATGGTGGCGCGCTGGATGTCGCAGGCCTCGCGCCTCTTCATCCTCGACGAGCCTTTCCAGGGTGTCGACATTTCAGCGCGTCGCGACATCGCCGCCAAGCTGAGGGCAAGCGCCGACGGCCGCGCGACGCTGATCTTCGTTACCGAGCTCGACGAGGCGCTGGAGACCGCCGACCGCATCCTGGTGATGTCGGAACACACGATCGTCGGCGAGCACCGCAACGATGACATCGATCTCGACCGGCTGCTGGCGGAAGTGGCCGGCGGACCGCTTCACAGCGCAGCGTGAGATCGCAGATGACGAGACCCGGAGTGCAGGCATGAGTTCCAGTTTGGCGGGCAAGGCAACGGCGCGGGAGCGTTCGATGACACTGCGCGATTACGCCATCCGCTACGGCTTCATCGTCTTGCTGGTCGGGCTGATTGCCTATTTCGCAGTTGCCGCTGATGGTTTTGCATCGCCGCAGAGCGCCGTCTTCATCTTCCAGTCGGTGGCCATCACCGGCGTGCTGGCGCTCGGCGTCACCGCGACGCTCGTCGTCGGCGGCTTCGATCTGTCGATCGGCTCGGTCGCCACCAGCGCCATGATGGCGGCATCCTATGCCATGGTCGTGCTGGAGCAGAACGCGATCGTCGCCGTCATGGCTTGCCTTGTCATCGGCGTCATCGTCGGCCTGATCAATGGCTGGCTGATCGTCTATATGCGGGTGCCCGACCTGCTGGCCACGCTCGGCATGATGTTCCTGCTGCTCGGCCTGCAGCGCATTCCGACGGAAGGCCGCTCGATCGCCACCGGCATGACCATGCCCGACGGTTCGGTCGCCAACGGCAAGTTCTCGGAGGCTTTCCTGGCGCTCGGCCGTCACCGCATCGACTTCTTCATGCCGAACCTGATCCCGGTCTCGGTGGTGGTCCTGGTCGTGCTTGCGGCGCTGATCTGGTTCTTCCTCGAATACACCCGCTTCGGCCGCATGATGTATGCCGTTGGCAGCAATGAGAGGGCGGCTGAGCTCGCCGGCGCGCCTGTCAAGGCATACAAAATCTGGGCTTATGTCATTTCGGGAGTTTTTGCCTCGATCGGCGGGATTTTGCTCGCCGCCCGGCTTGGACGCGGCGACATCGCCTCGGGTAATAATCTCTTGCTCGACGCAGTCGCGGCGGCGCTCATCGGCTACGCTGTGCTTGGCGCCGCCAAGCCCAACGCCTTCGGCACCGCCGTCGGCGCGGTGTTCGTCGGCGTCCTGCTGCAAGGCCTGACGATGATGAACGCGCCTTACTATACGCAGGATTTCGTCAAGGGCGCGGTGCTTGTCGTCGCCCTTGTCTTCACCTTCGCCCTTTCCGGCAGGGGCAAGAGATAGTTTCGACCGGGGCATAACAAATGGAGGAAAACGAAGTGAGCATTACAAGAAGACTTTTGGGGAAGGCGGCACTCGGCCTCGCCAGCGCGGCGCTGCTGATGCAGGGAACGGCGCTTGCCGCGGACCGTCCGGCGCCGTTCGACAAGCCCGGCGTCAAGATCGCGCTGGTGCGCTATCTGTCGACCGGCGACTTCTTCCAGGCCTATCTCTCCGGCGTCGAGGCGCAAGCCAAGGCGCTCGGCGTCGACCTGCGCGTGCTGGACAGCCGCCAGGACGCAGCACTCCAGGCCGACATGGTCGACCAGGCGATCGCGCTCGGCGTGCAAGGCATCATCATCCAGCACGGCCTGACGGAATCGATGAAGGACGCCGCCCAGCGCGCGGTCGATGCCGGCATCAAGGTCGTCGCCTTCGACGTCAATGTCGAGAACCCGAAGATCCCGCAGGTCGAGCAGTCCGACCGCGACCTGGCGAAGCTCGCGCTCGAGCAGGCGGTAAAGGACAATGGCGAGAGCTGGAAGGCCGGCTATGTCTATGTCGCCGGCATCGCCCCGCTCGACCGCCGCAACGAGACCTGGGTCGACGTGAAGAAGAAGTATTCGGGCATCAGCGAGGTCGCCATGTTCGGCACGCTCGACAATCCGATCGCCAACTCCGTCGCCAACCAGGCACGCTCGGTGCTGCAGGCGCATCCCGACATCAAGGTGATGTTCGCGCCCTATGACGAGTTCGCCAAGGGGGTGAAGATCGCCGTCGACGAGGCGGGCCTGAACAAGGCCATCAAGATCTATTCGGCCGACATCTCGACCTCGGACATCGCCGCGATGCGCGAACCGGACAGCGCCTGGGCGGCAACCGCCGCCACCAACCCCGCCGTCGTCGGCCAGGTCTCGGTGCGCGCGCTGGCGCAACTGCTTGCCGGCGAAGATCCCGGCCACAACGTCATCGTGCCGCCGACGCTGATCACCCAGAAGGAGCTGATCGACAAGGACATCAAGAACATGGAGGACCTGTCGGCCAAGCTGCCGCAGTTCGCCCATGCCGATGTCGCGATGCCGGCCTGGATGCCGAACCCGAACGCCAAGTAAGGTTCGGACGGTCGCAAATGAAGAGAGCGGTCCAACGGGCCGCTCTCTGCCCTTCGGCCCGCCCAAGGCGGTTTTATCGCTGCCAGAAGGGCAGCTTGGCGATCTCCGCCTCGACCTCTTTTCTCGTCAGGCCGATGTCGTCGATCAGATGCGGATTGTCCGTCGCCATGCGCTTGAGCTCGAAGCGGAAATAGGCCTGCTTGCGCCGCTCGGCGATAAGGCTGCGCAAGGCCGCCAGGCTGAAGCGCCCGCGCCTTGAGTGCATTGCCGGTGCCGCCGCCAGACACGTAGAGGGCGTGAAGCTATCGTTCATGGCAACCTCCATCGAATGAGGGTTTTGAACCCTCGACCTGATTGAGATTGCAGTGTGCCGCAGGCGGCCGGCGGCGTAATTAAGCCGTCCCAAATAGTTCTCAAAACTTCCAAATCGGCTATAGATCGCCGCATGCAGGGATCGCGCTTTGCTTTCGGACCGTTCGTGCTTGATCCAGGCGCGGGAACGCTGCTCCGGGGCGATGTTCCCGTCGCCGCCAGCCATCGCGGGCTGAAGCTGCTGGAAGCGCTCGTCGTGCGCCCGGGCGAAATCCTGGCCAAGGCCGAGCTGATGGATGCGGCCTGGCCTGGCATGGCAGTCGAGGAAGGCAATCTCACCGTCCAGATCGCGCAGCTCAGGAAACTGCTTGGTCCGGCGACCGGTGGCGGTGAATGGATCGCCACAGTGCCGCGCGTCGGCTATCGCTTCACCGGCACCGTCGAACGGCCCGACGCCACACGCAAACCTTTGCCGCTGCCCGACAAGCCGTCGATCGCCGTGCTGCCCTTCGTCAATCTGAGCAGCGATCCCGAGCAGGACTCTTTCGCCGACGGCCTGACCGAAGACCTGATCACCGATCTCTCCCGGATACCGGGCCTCTTCGTCATCGCGCGCAACTCGGTCTTTGCCTACAAGGGCAAGGCCATGGACGTGCGCGCCATCGCCGGGGAGCTCGGCGTGCGCTACCTGCTGGAAGGCAGCGCCAGGCGCGCCGCGGGGCGGGTGCGCATCAATGCCCAGCTGATCGACGCGCTGAGCGGCGAGCATCTCTGGGCGGAGCGTTTCGATCGCAGTCTTGAGGACATTTTCGCCGTTCAGGACGAGGCGACGGCCAAGATCGTCGAGGCGCTGCTCGGGCGGCTGCGCGCGCTGCCGGAGCGCAACCGGCCGAAGAGTCTCGAAGCCTATGATCTCGTCGTGCGGGCGCGAAAACTGTTCGACGAGTCGCCGCAAATGGCGCGCGAAGCGCATCTGATGCTGACGCGCGCGGTTTCGCTCGACCCGGACTACGCGGAGGCCTATCGCTGGCTGGCCATGAACCATTGGATGGGCTGGGTGCATTGGGGCGAGCCGTTCGAGCCTGCCCGCAGCACGGCCCTGGAACTGGCGCGCAAGGCTGTGGCGATCGATCCCAACGATGCCGGTTGCCGCTGGGTTCTGGCGAACCTTCTTGCCTATGAACGCGATTTCGAACGGTCCGAGGCGGAATTCGCCAAGGCGATCGAGCTCGACCCGAACGAGGCGGATATCTGGGCGACATTGTCCGATATCGACGTGCTGGGCGGGCGGATAAGCGAGGGCCTGGAGCACATCCGCAAGGCCTTCCGGCTCAACCCCTTTCCGCCGAGCTGGTACTATCTGACGCTCGGCCAGGCACAGTATGCGGCCTGTGACTACGAAGCCGCCGTCGAAACGCTGCGCCGCGACGAGACCTACCGCACAAGCTCGCGCCGCTTTCTGGCGGCAAGCCTGGCGCAGCTCGGCCGTCTCGACGAGGCGCGCACCGAGGTCGCGCTGTTCCTCGTCGGCAATCCGCATTTCTCCACGCAGCGCTGGGTCGAGACGGAGCCGTTCCGCGACGACGCGATGCTTGAGCATTTCGTCGACGGCTTCCGCAAGGCCGGCCTGCCGGAGTGATGCGGCGACGCGGCCAACCGGCCGCTGCCGAGATTTCGAATCCTCAGGGTCTTTTTCACCGGCCGGCGCGCGCCAGCCCATGCGCCACCAGACGGTCGATGACCTCCGGATAGCTGACGCCGCTCGCCGCCATGGCCTTGGCGTACATGCTGATGTTGGTGAAGCCGGGAATGGTGTTGAGTTCGTTGATCAGGAAGTTCATGTCCGGCATCAAGAAGAAGTCGACGCGGGCCATGCCGTCGCAGCCGAGCGCCCTGAACGCCCTTGCAGCCGCGTCGCGCATGGCATCCTCGACCTTCTGCGGCAGCTCGGCTGGCACGATGAGTGCCGCGCCGTTCTCGTCGATATATTTGGCGTTGTAGTTGTAGAAACCGTGGCTCTCCGCAGGCACGATCTCGCCCGGCCGTGAGACGAAGAGTTCGCCCGCGGGGCTCTCCAGCACGCTGTATTCGATCTCTCGGCCACGGACGAATTCCTCCGCCAGCAGCTTGCGGTCATGTTGGAATGCTTCCGCCAGCGCGTGGTCCAATTCCTGGCTGGCATTGACCTTCGCGACGCCGACCGACGAGCCCTGCCGCGCCGGCTTGATGAACAGCGGCAGGCCGAGCTGGTCTTCCAGTTCGGCGAGCGGAGGCGCGGCACCTTCATTGATCGTCACCGAGCGCGCCACAGGCAGTCCGGCCGCCTTCAGCAGCCGCTTGGCGATGTCCTTGTCGAGCGCCGTGGCGGAGCCGAGGATGCCGCAGCCGGCGAGCGGCACGCGCGCCACCTCGGCCACGCCCTGCACCGCGCCGTCCTCGCCATGCAGGCCGTGCAGGACCGGAAACAGGATATCGATGGGAGGCAGGTCGTGGGGCACACCGCCGGCAGGGATCGCCAGCACCCGTCCATGGCCGCCCGGCACCAGGCAGAGCTGCGTGCCGGCCGACGGCGTCGCCAGCGCGCCGTCCTCAAAGCGGCTCAGCAGCCATTGCCCTTCGCGGGTGACGAAGATCGGAACGGCATCGTATTTCGCCGGGTCCAAGGCAGCCATGACGTTGGTTGCTGAAAGCAGCGATACTTCATGCTCGGCGGAGCGCCCGCCAAAGAGCACGCCAATACGAAGTCTTTTCGCCGCCATCTGGAGCTCCACCAATGATCAGGGTTGGAGCCCCGCATGCGAACACGAGGCGCCCTTAAACTGGCTGAGCAATACGCGAAGGATTGGTGTGGATTTTGACGGGTTCGAGCAGTTCTTCAGCAGAAGCGCCAAAGGCCTTCGGTTCAAACTGCGTCAAGACAATGGGACATGGAGCGGCTCGTCGTTTCGCGAAAACGATGAACCGCTCCAGTGCCTGCCTTTACATCATCAGCGCAGCGCAGCCGCGATGTTGCCGCCGTCCACCGTTGTCACATTCGCCGTGGTGCGCTCGGCCAGCGCCTGGTGCAGGAAGGCCTGCGCGACGTCGTCGGCCGTCACTTCCTGTCCCAGCAGATTGCCGGACATGTACTCCTTCTCCGAGACGCCGCGCGCGCCGGAACGGCTGGCGATCATCGCGTCGGTCAAGAGACCCGAGCGGATGCGGTCGGCGTTGACCGCGTTGGAGCGGATGCCATAGGCGCCGTAGTCAAGCGCATATTGCCGCGACAGGAACAATGTCGCGGCTTTCGGAATGCCGTAGGCGCCGAATTTCGGGCCGGGATTGATCGCCTGCTTGGAGGTGTTGAAGAGGAGCACGCCGCCCGTACCCTGTTCCAGCATGATGCGCACCGCATTCTGCGCCGCCGACTGGTGGGCGAAGAAATTGAGCTCGAAGCTTTTGCGCAGCGTCGCGTCGTCCAATTCGCCGATGCGGCCTTCCCAGGCTGCACCCGCATTCGAGACCAGGATGTCGACGCCACCATAGATGGCGACCGCCTTGTCGAAAGCGGCGCGCATCTCGGCCGGCTTGGTGATGTCGGCGCCGACGCCGATCGAGTTGTTGCCGGCCGCCTTCGCTGCTTCCGCTGCCTTGGCTGGGTCGAGATCGACGATCACGGCATGCGCGCCATTGGCCGCGAACAGTTTTGCCGTCGCGGCGCCGATGGCGCCGGCGCCGCCGGTGATCAGCACCACCTGGCCGGTCAGCGGCTTCGGCTTGTTCGAAGCGAGCTTGGCCTGCTCGAGAGACCAGTATTCGAGCGGGAAGAGGTCGGCCTTGGAGAGTGGATGGAAATTGCCGATCGCTTCCGCGCCGCGCACCGCCTCGATCCACATCTCGCCGACATCCGACGCGATCTTGGCATCCTTCAGCGTGCGGCCATGGCCGAACATGCCGAGGCCCGGCACCAGAGTCAGGCGCGGCATCGGGTCGAGCATAGTGCGCTTGACATCGTCCAGCGCGTCATTGGTCTCGAAATAGGCGGTGTAGTCCTTGACGAAGGCATCGACATGGCTGCGGACGGCGGCCTTGTAGTCGCCGAGCTTGTCGGCGTCGGGCGCCGGTACCGCCATCGGTCCGGTCTTGATGCGGATCGACAGGTCCGGGGTCGATACCCCGCGCCCGGCCAACTCGGCGATCTTGGCGGAATTGATGAAGTCGACGATCGCGTCCGAGGTGCGGAAGTCGCTGATCATGCGGTCGAAGCGGCCTTCGCCGCGCGCCACGGCAATTGCGCCGCGCAGCGTCGGCGCGATGTCGCTGGGCTCGGCGAGCTTTGCCGGCAATGCTGCCTTGGCCGTCTGCGGCTTGCCGTTCTTGGCCACATAATCCTCGGCCATGGTCACATAGTGGATCATGCGGTCATAGGCCTGTTTGGCATCGTCGCCGAAGGTGAAGATGCCATGCTTGTCGAGGATCAGGCCCTCGACTTTTCGGTCGGCGTCGAAGATTTCCGCCGCAGCCTTGGCGAGGTCGAAGCCTGGCTTGATATAGGGCACGTAACCCATCTTGTCGCCGAACACCTTTTTCACCAATGCCTTGCTATCTTCCTGGTCTACGATGGCGAGGATCGCTGTCGAATGCGTGTGGTCGACGAACTTGTGCGGCAGGAAGGCATGAAGCAGCGTTTCGACCGACGGGTTGGGCGAGGACGGATCGATGAGGTTGGAGCGCTGCAGCGCCACCATGTCCTCGTCGGAGAGCTTGTCCAGGGAGCGCGCCTTGAGCAGCGCGCCCATTTTCACCGCCGGCAGGCCTTGCGGCTCGATGACCGCCATGTCCCAGCCGCTGCCCTTGACGCAGAGCACGTCCCATTCGTCGCCGACGAGATCGGTGGCTTTGGTCTTGCAGGAGGTGTTGCCGCCGCCATGCAGCACCAGGCGCGGCTCGCCGCCGAGAAGTCGGGTCGTGTAGACGCGCAGCGCAAGGTCGCGGCCGACGCCCTTCCTGGCATAGTCGGCAACCATCTTTTCCGCGTCGGCGTCATTCCAAAGGTTCTGCATGTCGATCCGTCCGATTCCGTCTTTTCTTGTTCATGAACAGAAGGCCGCGACGTCGTGATGACAGAAGCGGCGAGGGTGATTTTCTACGAGGCCTTTTTCGTTGCCGCGCCGGCGTGCTGAAGCAGGCGCTCGGCCATATGCGCGCCGACCACCAGATGCGTGCACAGCCCGCCGGCGATGGCCGCAAGCAGCGGCTCGAACTTGGTATCTTCCTGCACCACCATCAGCCGCTTCTCGATGGCGCGCAGCGAGGCGAGCTCGGCGGAGATGACGCGCCTATTGTAGCTGCAGTCGAGCACCTCGCCGCCGGCGTCGATGATCTGTCCGGCGATGACGCCGGCCGCACCCTGGCGCCGCAACGTTTCCATCTCGGCCGCCGACAGCGCGCCGCATTTCACCAGATGGCTGTCGGCGTCGACCGCGCCGACGGAATAGAGCGCCAGATCGCAATCGGCGATGCCGGCCAGCTGGTCGCGGATCACCGGCTCGGCACGCAAACCTTGCGCCAGGCCTTCTGTCGACAGAACCAGCGGCGCGTAGAAGTTGAGGCCCTTGGCATTCAGCCGTCGCGCGATCTCCATCGTGCACTGGTCGGGCCGGTAGGAATAGGGCGCGCCGAGATTGCCGCAGAGCTGCACCACGGTGACGTCCTGCAGGTCGGCATAGGACATGATGTCGGCGATGGTGTAGACGGTGCGGCCCCAGGCGACGCCGATGCGGTCGCCTTTTTTCACCAGCTCGAGAAAGACGCTCGCCGCCAGCACGGCGATATCGGTCGAGGGATCGGCAAGGTAGGCATTTTCCGGCGCGATCCAGACGGCGTCGAGATCGAACGCATCTTCCAGCCGTCGCGCCATGACGTCGTCGGTGAAGAGCTGGGTCGAGGTCGAGATGTTGACGATGCCGGTCTCGCGCGCCTTGCGCAGATACATGGCGACCGAGGCGCGAGAAATGTTGAGCTGGCTCGCCACTTCGTCCTGACGCAGGCCATGCGCATAGTAAAGCCAGGCGGCCTTGTGGATGAGCTGTTCTGCCGGTCTGATAGCCATGCCGCCTCCTCGGCTGACATTAGTCACGGCTCTCGACAAAAGTCAAATTTGCCTGCGCGAGCTGCGATCGTCTCGCGGCGCGGTCCAATCCGGATCGCCATTTCACCAAGCCGGCGCAGCATAGCATTTTCAGCCGCGGAAGGGGGATAGCGTGACGGCGGGCCTAAGGTTAGAAAGCTCGAAAAGAACATCGGGGAGAACGGGATGGCCAATCCTTACGAACAGGATCTCGACAGGAACGCTGCCAACCACCAGCCGCTGACGCCGCTCACCTATCTTGAGCGCGCGGCCAAGACCTATCCCGACCACATCGCCATCATTCATGGCAACCAGCGCATCACCTATCGCGATTTCTGGCGCCGGTCGCTGAAGCTTGCCTCGGCGCTCGCGAAGCACGGCGTCGGCAAGGGCGATACGGTGACGGTGATGTTGTCCAACACGCCGCCGATGCTGGAAGCCCATTTCGGCGTGCCGATGGTGAAGGCGGTGCTGCATTCGCTGAACACCCGCCTCGACGCCGCCGTCATCGCGTTCCAGCTCGACCATGCCGACAGCAAGGTGCTGATCGTCGACCGCGAGTTCTCGGGCGTCGTCAAGGACGCGCTGGCCTTGGCCAAGGTGAAGCCATTGGTCATCGACTATGACGATCCGGACTATGCCGCCGACGCACCCTATCCGAAGGGCGAACGGATCGGCTCAGCTGATTACGAGGAGTTCGTCGCGGCCGGCGACGAGACCTTTATCTGGTCGATGCCCGATGACGAGTGGGACGCTATCTCGCTCAACTACACCTCCGGCACCACGGGCAATCCGAAGGGCGTCGTCTATCACCATCGCGGCGCGGCGCTGATGGCCTACACCAACACCATCCATGCCGGCATGGCCAAGCACGCGGTTTATCTCTGGACGCTGCCGATGTTCCACTGCAACGGCTGGTGCTTCCCCTGGACCTTGGCCGTGCAGGCCGGCACCCATGTCTGCCTGCGCTGGGTGCGGGCAAAGCCGATATACGACGCCATCGCCGACCACGGTGTCACCCATTTGTGCGGCGCCCCGATCGTCATGTCGGTGCTGATCAACGCGAAGGATGAGGACAAGCGGCAGTTCGCGCAGACCGTCACCTTCAACACCGCCGCAGCGCCCCCGCCGGAGGCCGTGCTGTCCGGCATGGCCGATGCCGGCTTTGCCGTCACCCATCTCTACGGCCTGACCGAGACCTACGGCCCGGCCGTCGTCAACGAGTGGCACAATGAGTGGGACGCGCTGGAGAAGGGACGGAGGACGCAGAAGAAGGCGCGCCAGGGCGTGCGCTATGCAGCGCTCGAAGGTCTGACGGTGATGGATCCCGGGACGATGATGGAGACGCCGGCCGACGGCGAGACCATCGGCGAGGTCATGTTCCGCGGCAACATCGTCATGAAGGGCTATCTGAAGAACCGCAAGGCCACCGACGAAGCCTTCGCCGGCGGCTGGTTCCATTCCGGCGATCTCGGCGTCATGCATACGGACGGCTATATCCAGTTGAAGGATCGCTCCAAGGACATCATCATCTCGGGCGGCGAGAACATCTCGTCCATCGAGGTCGAGGACGCTCTCTACAGGCATCCGTCGGTTGCCTCGTGCGGTGTGGTTGCCCGCGCGGATGACAAATGGGGCGAGGTGCCGGTCGCCTATGTCGAGCTGAAGCCCGGCAAGAGCGCGACCGAGGCCGAGATCATCGAGCACTGCCGAGGGCTGCTGGCGCGTTTCAAGGTGCCGAAGGCGGTGGTGTTTGCCGAAATCCCGAAGACCTCGACGGGGAAGATCCAGAAGTTCAGGCTGCGGGAGATGGCGAAGGGGGTGTAGTTCGCTCCTCCCAACATGACGTCGACAATTTGCGGCAGCGCCCGCGACGTCGTCATCCTAGGGTGGAGCAGTCGCGAAGCGACGTTGCGGAAACCCTAGGATCCATGCCGCTACTTTGCGGCCGCGCTCCGGCGGTTGAGAATGGCCGCAGCGGACGGAAAGTGCTGACCGGCGTAACATCTTGATCTGCTTCGTTCTTCGACCGGCGTCACGGAATGGATCCTCGGGTCTGCGCGCGTCGCTTCGCTCCTTGCTCCGCCCGTGGATGACGACGTCGCAGCGCCAATGGCTAATCGTCAACGTACTCACCGCAGACCTAGCAACTGTCACCATCTGTCACCAAATTATACGCGTACGTCGATTTCGCGTTGACTCCTCGCCGCTTTCGTTTTACGACTGATGAAAATTGAAATTCGTCACTCATCAAACGAAAGCGCTATGTCAGAAGCCGCCAACATCGTGGCAGACCCCGCCAGACAGGAGAATGTGACCCGCATTCTCGACTGCGCCGAGCGCCTGTTCCGCCACTATGGCTACGGTAAGACCAATGTTGCCGACATCGCTCGCGAGCTCGGCATGTCGCCCGCCAACATCTACCGCTTCTTTGCCTCCAAGGTCGAAATCCACCAGGCCGTCTGCGGCCGCATGCTCGGCGCCAGCTACAACATGGCCTATGAGATCATGCACCTCCCGATCAGCGCCGAGGAGCGACTGAGCCGCTATATTCATGCCCAGTACAAGATGACGCTCGAGACCATGCTGGACGAGCAGAAGGTGCATGAGATGGTTATCGTCGCGCTGGAGCGCGACTGGTCCGTCATCGACAAGCATGTCAACAGTATCCACGACCTGTTCGCCGAGGTGATCCGCGAGGGCATCGAGGCAGGCGAGTTCAGGCAGCAGGATCCTGAAACCGCCGCGCGCTGCTTCGGCGCCGCCACCGTCATTCTGTGCCACCCGCAGATGGTGGCGCAGTGCCTTGCCAAGACCAACCGGGCAATGCCCGACGAACTTATCGACTACGCCATCAGAGCCTTGAAATAGAAGCCGTCCGCCGCGTGCGGTCGGCAGATCATCTCCAGTTCGGGAGTGCTAAAGTGTCTTTGCCCAGTTCCATCCTCCGCAGGCTGCCGGCCGCCGGCCTTCCCGCCATCGGCGTCGTCGTCGCCGCGCTCGCCCTTGCCGGCTGCAGCCAGGAAAAGGCCGAGGTCGTTCAGGAAGTCGTCCGGCCGGTCAAGGTGGTCGAGATCGGCGAGGCGCGGACCACTCGCCAGCTCGACTATTCCGGTTCGGTGCGCGCCCGCATCGAGATGAATCTCGGCTTCCGCATCGCCGGAAAGGTCACTGAGCGTCTGGTCGATATCGGCCAGCACGTGAATGAGGGCGATGTGCTCGCCCGCGTCGATCCTGCCGATTACGAGCTGTCGGTCAAGAGCGCTACGGCCAGCCTCGACGCCGCCGAGCGCCAGGTCGAGACCGTCGACCTCGCCAGGAAGCGCGCCGAGCAGCTCTATGCCAAGAACTTCGCGCCGAAGTCGCAGCTCGATCAGGCGCGGCTGGCCTACGACCAGGCCGTGGCGACGCGCGATGCCGCCCGCTCGACGCTGGCCCAGGCGCAGAACCAGGTCCATTACACCGATCTCAAGGCCAGCCAGGCCGGCATCGTCACCGCCATCTCCGCCGATGTCGGCCAGGTGGTCGGCGCCGGCACGCCGGTCATGACGGTCGCGGTGGACGGCGAGAAGGAAGTTTCGATCGCGGTGCCGGAGATGGATATTGCAGGGTTCAAGCCCGGCAAGGAAGTCAAGGCGAGCTTCTGGTCGGACGAAGGGCTGACGCTTGACGGCAGGGTCCGCGAGGTTGCCGGCAGCGCCGATCCGCAGTCGCGTACCTTCGCTGTCCGGGTTTCGCTGCCCAACGATCCGCGCGTGCTGCTCGGCATGACGGCCAATGTCGAGGCAACCGTCGGCAGCAAGGCGCAGCTCGTGTCGATCCCGCTGACCGCGATGACCGAGAAGGATGGCAAGCAGATCGTCTGGACGGTCGACCGCGCCTCCGAAACAGTCCATCCGCGCCCGATCAAGGTCGCCAACTTCACTGCCGACGGTGTCGCCGTGGCGGACGGCCTCAAACAGGGCGACGTCGTGGTGGCGGCCGGCACACAGTTCATGACCGAGAATCTGAAGGTCAAGCTTGCAAGCGACGCCCAGCAATCCGCCTCGGCGCAGGACGACGTCGCGACCACCAGCAGCCTGCACTGATGCTTGTCGCCCAAAAGTGCGAAGCGGTTTTGGGACAACGACATGCATCGAACTAGAACCTGAAGTCAGGCGTAACGAACGCCTTTCCCGCTCTCGCTGCTTGCGCCGCGGGCCGGGGAAAGCATGGGTTCCGGGCGGCGAACGCCCCGATCGTGAGATGCCGGCATGTTGGCTCCCCCGCAGCAGTGCCGCGTCGAGCGCGATTTGCGAGCTCTCTCCGCTTGAGGGGTCTCGCCGCCCGGAAGCCCACCGAACTGGAAGCGGCATGCCAAGCGAGCGTGCCTTGCCGATCAATTGGACTGGACGTGTGCCATGACCACCAGCGACAGCAGCACTGAAAAGCGGCCCTTCAATCTTTCGCGTTGGGCCATCGGACATCCGAGCATCGCGCGCTTCCTGTTCGGGCTGATCATCCTTGCCGGCGCGCTCGGCCTGATGCGCATGGGCCAGAAGGAAGACCCCGACTTCACCTTCCGCGTCATGGTGGTGCAGGCGATCTGGCCCGGCGCCTCGATCCAGGACATGGAGGATCAGGTCGTCAACAAGATCGAGCGCAAGCTGCAGGAAACGCCGCACCTCGATTTCGTCCGTTCCTACACCCGCGCCGGCAGCGCCATCATCACCTTGCAGGTCAAGGGCGACACCAACACCGAGGAAGTGAAGGACGCCTTCTACCAGGTGCGCAAGAAGGTCGGCGACATCTCCAATGAATTGCCCCAGGGCCTGCTAGGCCCCTATTTCAACGACGAGTTCGGCGACACCTTCATCACGCTCCATTCGATCAGCGGCGACGGCTTCACCTATCCGGAGCTGAAGAAGTTCGCCATCCAGGCGCGCGACATGCTGTTGACGACGCCGGGCGTCGAGAAGGCCGTCATCATCGGCGACCAGCCTGAGAAGATCTATATCGATGTCTCGTCCAAGGCGTTGGCCGAGCGCGGCCTGACCATCCTTGACCTGCAAAACGCCGTGAAAGGGCAGAACGCCGTCGATCCGGCGGGCTCGGTCGACACCGGCCTGCGCTCGGTGCGCATCTCGGTCGAGGGCGATGTCACCAAGGCCGCGGATATTCGCGAGCTCAGGCTGCGCTCGGGCAACCAGGTGACGCGCCTCGGCAACATCGCCACGGTCTCTTCCGGCCTCCAGGATCCTTACGACAACAAATACCTCTTCAACGGCCATCAGAGCGTCCAGCTCGGCGTCGTCATGGCCAAGGGTTTTAACGTCAGGGATGTCGGCAAGGATGTCGAGGCGACCTATCAGCGTTTCGAGGCAGGGCTGCCCTATGGCGTGTCGGTCGATCAGATCTCCAACCAGCCCCAGGTCGTCAAGGACGCGGTGAGCGAGTTCATGGAAGCGCTCGGCGAGGCGCTGCTGATCGTGCTTGCAGTCTCGCTGCTGTCGATCGGTTGGCGCTCGGGCCTGGTGATCGCCATAGCCATCCCGCTCGTCTTGGCCGCCACCTTCGCCATCATGTACGAGATCGGCATCGACCTGCAGCGCATCTCGCTCGGCGCGCTCATCATTGCGCTCGGCCTTTTGGTCGACGACGCCATGATCGTCGTCGAGATGATGGAGCGAAAGCTCGAGGAGGGGCTGGTCAAGATCGAGGCGGCGAGCTTCGCCTACACCTCGACCGCTTTCCCGATGCTGACCGGCACGCTGATCACCACGGCTGGCTTCATCCCGGTCGGCTTCGCCGCCTCCACCGCCGGCGAATATGTGCGCACGCTGTTCTATGTCGTCGGCATCGCGCTGGTCGTGTCGTGGTTCGTCGCGGTCTATTTCACGCCGTGGCTGGGCTACATGATCCTCAAGCAGCGCAAGCATGCCGGCACTCATCACGATGTCTTCGATACCGGCTTCTATCGCCGGCTGCGCGCGACGGTCACCTGGGCCGTGCGCCACCGCATCATCGTTTTGGTGATGACGCTGGTTACTTTTGCCACCAGCCTGTGGGCCTTCCAGTTCATCCCGCAGAACTTCTTTCCGCAATCCTCGCGCCCGGAAATCCTGGTCGACCTGTGGCTGCCGGAAGGCACCTCGATCAAGGATGTCGAAAACCAGGCCAAGTCGTTTGAAAGCAAGATGGCGGACGATCCGGACAAGCGCTTCATCGCCACCTATATCGGCGAAGGCGCGCCGCGCTTCTTCCTGCCGCTCGATCAGCAGCTCCGTAACCCGAACTTCGCCCAACTCCTGGTGATGGCCAAGGACGAGCCGGCGCGCGAGCGGCTGATCGTCAAGATGCGCAAGATCCTGGCGCAGGACTTCCCCTCGATCCGCGGCAAGGTCGACCGCCTCTTCCTCGGTCCGCCGACCGGCTGGCCGGTGCAGATGCGCGTCATGGGCCCGGACCGCAAGGAGGTGCGCCGTATCGCCGACGAGGTGAAAGCGAGGTTCCAGGCCAATCCGCTGCTCGGCGCCATCCACGACGACTGGCTGGAACCGGTGCCGGCGATGAAGCTGGTGATCGACCAGGATCGTGCCCGAGCCCTCGGAGTCACCTCGCAGCGCATCCGCCAGATGCTGCAGGCCACCATGTCCGGCGCGCCGCTAGACGACTTCCGCGACGGCGAGGAGACCGTCTCGATCGTCGCCCGCGAGCCGGAGGCGACCCGTCACCTGCTCTCTTCGGTCGACTCGGTCTATATCCCGACCGACTTCGGCGGCTCGGTGCCGCTCTCGCAAGTGGCCAAGGTCGTGCCGGTGATGGAGCAGGGCGTCGAATGGCGGCGCGACCGCCTGCCGACGATCAGCGTGCGCGCCACGCTGCCGGACGGCGTGCAGTCCAACGACGTCGTCACCAAGATGTACAACGACATGAAGGACCTGCGCGCCGGTCTTGCACCCGGCTACAACGTCGAGATCCAGGGCGGCGCCGAGGACTCGGCCGAAAGCCAGGCCTCGATCGCCGCCAAGGCGCCGATCATGCTCGCCGTCATCGTCGTGCTGCTGATGGTCCAGCTGCAGCATTTCGGCAAGTCGATGCTGGTGCTGGCCACGGGACCGCTCGGCATCATCGGCGCCGCAGCGGCGCTGCTGATCAGCGGCGCGCCGTTCGGCTTCGTCGCTATCCTCGGCGTCATCGCGCTGCTCGGCATCATCATGCGCAACTCGATCATCCTGGTCGATCAGATAGACCAGGATATCGCTGCCGGCATGGAGCGATCGGAAGCGATCGTGGGTGCAGCCGTGCGCCGCTTCCGGCCGATCATGCTGACGGCGCTGACCGCGGTCCTGGCGCTGATCCCGATCTCGCGCGGCGTTTTCTGGGGGCCGCTGGCCTACGCCATGATGGGCGGCATCCTCGTCGCCACCGTGCTCACCATCCTGGTGCTGCCGGCCGGCTACGCCCTGTTCTTCGGCCGCGCGCCGAAGAAAGCCAAGACCGACGAGCAGGCGCCCGAGCCGGAGAACGTCGAAGGCATCGAAAGACCGCAGCTGGCCTTGGCTGCGGAATAAAAGGTGGCAACCTTGGATCATCCGCCATCGGCGAAAGCCGGTGGCGGATGATCCGCGTCAAGGTCCGCGGGGCGGAAAAATGCGCTGTGGCAAGGCTTCCGCAAAACAGAATTCTTTCTCAGCAACGCCATAAAGGTTCGACGCTGCGAGAATCTCGGCCTGAAGCGTCCAGAAAATCGGCTCTTTGCAAGCGAGGCGGTCCGAAAGGCCGGCTGACGCCGGGGCGGGGCGATCGGCAAAAAGAACGGGCGCGCCGAGGCGCGCCCGTCTGTTTTCAAGGCTGCCGCGTCAGATGACGAACACCCAGTTGGCGATCAGCATCACCACCACGCCGGCAATCAGCGTCAGGTAAGGCAGCATACCCGCCTTCTTGACCGAGAGGTCGGCCCCCGCCATGCCGAGGTCTGCCAGCATGTGTTCGGGGAACTTGCCCTTGTCCTGGACGTAGTGGCGGAAGCAGAACACCGGGATGATCAAGGCAGCGGTGATCAGGCCGGCCCACAGCGCCATCGGGTTCCATACCTTGGCGCCGGCGCCCATGAAGATGGCGTTCACATAGGCGAAGATCGCGCCGATGCCGAGCAGCCAGGTCGGCGCCTTCCAGGGGCGGTTGATGTGGCCGTTGTCGATGCGATGGATCCAGCCGGCGTTGAGGTTGAGGAAGTTGAAGATGATGTAGCCGCAATTCGACACGGCGAGGATGAAGAAGAAGCTCGTCGCGTCGGCCGAGGCGATGGCCAGCACGATCAGGTTGAAACAGAGGTCGGTCCACATCGCCCGCGTCGGCGCGCCATGCTCGTTGACGTGGCTGAGATAGCGCGGCAGCCAGCCGTCGACCGAACCCTGGTAGAGCGTGCGCGAAGAGCCGGCCATCGCCGTCATGATGCAGAGCACCAGGGCCAGGATCATCAGCATGACCAGCAGGCTGTGGATCAGCTTGCCGCCGCCGACCATGCCGGCCAGCGCGTCGGCGACGCCCGAGCCGTCGACGATCGGCGTCGCCAGCATGCCGTTCAGGCCGAGCACGCCCTGGAAGGTGAAGGGCACCAGGATGAACAGAAGCATGCAGAGCAGGCCGGAATAGAAGATCGCCTTGAACGTGTCGGTGCCGGGGTTCTTGAACTCAGACGTGTAGCAGACGGCCGTCTCGAAGCCGTAGGTCGACCATGCCGCGATGAACATGCCGCCAAGCACCAGCGTCCAGCCGGCGATGTTCCACGAACCCGGATCGGGCGCGTAGGCGGCCGCCAACGGCACCAGCGGCGAGAAGTTCGCCCAGTCGATCTGGCCGGTGAAGATCGGCACGACGCCGACGATCAGCATCGGGACGATGACCAGCAGGCCGATATATTTCTGCACATTGGCCGTGCCGAGGATGCCGCGATGCTGGATCGCGAAGATGATCAGCATCAGCACCGCGCCGATGAAGAAGGTGGCGTTGAAGGTGAAGGACACTGGACCCAGCGTGTGGCTGAACAGCGACCAGGTGCGGATCGCGGGCGTGGCGGCAGCCGCCACCGCGGCGATGGCGTCGGCGGGCGCCGTTCCGGCATGCGCAGCGATGTAGGCAACGACTTCCGGCGATGTCTCGGTGAAGGCCGGGATCGGCGCCAGCGCGTTGAGGATGTAGGCGGCGGCGATTGAGCAGCCTAGCGACAGCACCGGCGACCAGGCGAACCAGTTGCACCACACCGATAGCGGCGCGATGAACTTGGAATAGCGCAGCCATGCCGTGGCGCCGTAGATCGAGGCACCGCCGGATTTGTTCGGGAACAGGCCGGCGATCTCGGCATAGGTGAAGGATTGCAGGAAACCCATGATCATGGATACCGTCCAGATCAGGAAGGCCAGTGTTCCGGTCGTGCCGGCAATGCCGCCGATCGAGAACAGGACCAGCGCTGGAACGCCGCTTGCGACCCAGAAGGCGCCACGCCAGTCGATGTGCCTGAGCAGCTTGCTTTCTGCAGGCTGCTCGAGGGCCGTGCTTATCGTGCTCATATCTTGTGTCTTCCCCTTTTTGTTGTTCCCCGCCAGCGATGCTTCAGCTCTTGCGAAGCTTGCTCCCCGGCAAATCGGCGTCGGCCTGTCGTGTTTCCACTCAGTCGTATTTTTTTCTTAAGAGTGAAGATTGATCCGACGCGCTTTCGCGTCAAGCGTTTTGTGGATGTCATGCACATCGCGCTTGCGAAACATGCTCTTTCCTTCTCCCCTTTGTGGGAGAAGGTGGATCGGCGCGTAGCGCCGAGACGGATGAGGGGTGTTCCAGCGAAGTGAGCGGCTGGTGTCTTCTGGAAGACCCCTCATCCGACCGAACTTCGCTCGGCCACCTACTCCCACAACGGAAGAAGGCAGAGTTGCCGCTATCAGGAACGCGGCTTGGTCTTCTGCGGATCGTAATGGGCGAAGGCGACAACCCGCGCCGGCAGCCGCTTGGCGTGGCCGTCGAGCTTGCCGATCTCGACCTCCGTGCCGATCTCGGCGTGAGTGACGTCGAGCCGTGCCAGCGCGATGGTCTTGCCGAGCACCGGCGAGCGCATGCCGGAGGTGACGACGCCGATCTGGGCGCGGCCGACATGGACGCAGTCGCCGTGGCCGACGGCGACATTGGCATCGATATCGAGACCGACGAGCTTGTGCTGCGGATGCTCCTTGCGCCGGATCAGCGCCTCGCGGCCGATGAAGTCGTCGGCCTTGGTCTTAAGTGGCACGGTGAAGCCAATGCCGGCCTCGAACGGATCGGTCTGGTCGGAGAATTCGTAACCGGCGAAGATCAGTCCCGCCTCGATGCGCACCATATCGAGCGCCTGCAGGCCCATCGGCTTCAGCCCGTGCGGCTGGCCGGCCTCCCAGACGGCGTCGAACACCTTTTCGGCGTCGCGCGGATGGCACCAGATTTCGTAACCGAGCTCGCCGGTGTAGCCGGTGCGTGAGACCACGACGGGCACGCCATTGCCGCCGCCGATGCGCGCGACGGCGAAACGGAACCATTCGAGCTCGCCGATCGATGGCTGCACGGGCGAGGTCCAGACCACTTCCTTCAATATGTCGCGGCTCTTCGGCCCTTGCACCGCGATGTTGTGCATCTGGTCGGTGGAGGAGCGCACCAGCACGTTGAGGCCGAGTTTTTTCGCGGTCTCGCGCAGCCATTCGCCGGAAAGATCGTCGCCGCCGACCCAGCGAAAATTATCCTTGCCGAGCCTGAGCAACGTCCCGTCGTCGATCATGCCGCCATGCTCGTAGCACATCGCGGTATAGACCACCTGGCCGACCCCAAGCTTCTTGACGTCGCGGGTCAGCGTGTATTGCAGCAGCGCTTCGGCATCCGGACCGGTGACCTCGAACTTGCGCAGCGGCGACAGGTCCATGATCACCGCGGCCTGCCGGCAGGCCCAGTATTCGGCGATGGGGCCTTCCTTGGCGAAGGAATTGGCGAGCCAATAGCCGCGATATTCGACGAAGTCGCGCGTGTGCTTGGCAAAGCTCGAATGAAAGGCTGTCTCGCGGGTCATCTTCGGTTCCGAGTCGGGCTTCATGCGTCTGGCGATCGCTCGCGAGAATTTGTGCTGGCCGGAATAGGCGCGCACATGGATGTCGGTGAGATCCCAGCCATTGGCGGGCGTGGTGTCGTCCGGGCAGGCCGAGGAGACGCAGACGATGTCGGTCAGGGCGCGCAAGAGCACATAGTCGCCCGGCCGCGACCACGGCTCGTCCGACACCATCACGCCATGCGCGTTGATCGCAGTGTTGAAGAAGAAATTGATCGCCATCCAGCCGGCGCGGGGCGTCACGCCCTTGTCCGACAGCGCCTTGTTGAAATTCTCCGAGCAGTTGGTGTGTCCGGGATAGCCGATGTCGTCGTAATATTTGGCGGCGCAGGCAAGCGCGAAGGCGTCGTGCCGGCCGCATGTATCCTGCACGACCTCGACCAGCGGCTCCATGTCCTGGTCGTAGTATTTCGAATGCAAGCCGGGCATCGGATAGGCCGAACCCATGAGCGTGCGGGTCGTCGTCACGTCGAGCGGCAGGTCGCGCCCCTTGTCCAGCTTGCGCGCGGAAAAACACTGGAAGTCGGTGCATTGCCGGCCATCGACATCGATGATCTGCAGATAGTCGCCGGCCTTGACGAAATAGGCCTCGGCGGTCGCCGACTTCACCCGAAGATCAAGCACCGGATCGGCAAACGGATCGGGAAGCTGCGACCTGTTCTTCAGCCGGATCGTGGCGCGCCGCACCAGGACGGTGAGCGGCGTCGCGGTGTTGTGTCCGTCGACCAGCATCGGCCCGCCGGGCGCCGCGATCAGCAGCGCGCCGTCGCGCTGGACGGCAAAGCTCTGCTCGGTGCCGGCGGGCGTAGCGCCGCCGAAAACGCGCACACCTTTCGGCTGATCGAGCTGCACGTTGCGGCGCTCGAGGCTGAGACGCAGCGCCGAGAGGCTGTCGTCGCCGTCGGCGAGCAGCGCCTTGATGCCGGCGGCGTTGCTGTTCGACCGTTCGCCGAAAATGCCGGGATCCGTCGCGCCTGATTTGTCCCAGGCCAGCAGCTCGCAGGGCTGGCCCCCCTCGACATTGCTCACGCTGACGCTGTCGCCGGCCTCGACGTCGATCAGCGCCGCGCCATTGCCCTGGACGGTATAGCGTTCGACGCCCGGCGGCAGGCTGATCTGGCCCGGCCGCAGGATTAGGCTTGGACGCGGCGGTCCGGACAGCACGGCGGGGTAGGACGACTGGCTCATCTCAAACCCTCCTCCGAGCGAGAAACAAGTTTGCCTGTGTGTAAAATTATTTTCGCTGAGAGAATAGCAGGGGGAATGCGTTTGGCAAGCGCAAGCTCCCCTTCTCCCCTTGTGGGAGAAGGTGGCCGCGAAGCGGCCGGATGAGGGGTGCTCCAGGGAATGCCAGCGTCTCGTTCCGCTGGAACACCCCTCATCCGTCTCGGCGCTTGCGAGCCGATCCACCTTCTCCCACAAGGGGAGAAGGGGGAGCCTGCGCACCGCTACGCCAGTTCCTCGGAATGGCCGATTGTCACACCGTATTCCGCGGCCGAGTCCAAAATGGTGTGCCACAGGCTCTCGGCGAAGGTCGCGAACACCAGCAGGTTGAACACCGCCTGTCCATCCGCCAGATCCTTGCCGCGCCACAGCGTGACACTGGTGTGATCCATCGACGTCGCGGCCGCCGCGCCCACGCCGAAAACATCGGGGTGCAGGTCGATCGAAGACAGCTTGGCGAGCATCGTGCGCGCCTTGTCGCCGGAGACGCTGATCAGCACCCGCGCATGCGATTGGTCGGAAAGCGAGGCCGAACCGACGAAGGCCGGCGCAAGCGCCTCGATCGTATGCTTGCCGCCTCTGGACAGCATCAGGAATTGGTCCGGTCCCGACCAGATCAGCGTCGCGTCGGCAGTATCGACCGCCTTTGGCGTTTCCGGCGCCGCCATGCCGAAGCGCGCCTGCGCGGCCTTCACCATCTCGCCGGCCTTGCCGCGCCGCGCCATCACCTGGACGAGATCGAAATTGCGGATCTCTGTCAGCGCCACGCCGGCGTCGCCTTGCGCGCCATAGGGGCCGGCAATCAGCGCGCGGTCGAGCGGGCTGCGGACGTCCCAGGAAAACTCAGCCACGCTGGCGCCCTCCATCCGGATCGTAGAAGACGGAATTGCAGAGCTCGACATCGTAGTCCTCGCCGCGCAGCGGATCATGCGCCCGCACGATCTCGCCGATGCGTTCGCGGCCGCGCTCGACGAGGCCCAACCCGATCCATTGGTCGAGCACCGGCGAGAAACAGACCGAGGTGACATAGCCCTGGTCGTTGTCGGGGCCGGGGGTCTCGCCCTTTGGAATGATGTGCGCGCCGGAGCGCAGGCGGCGCGCCTTGTCGGTCGGCTTGATGCCGACGACCACCTGCCGGTTCGGCGCGACAAGCGCCTCGCGGCCGGCCATGACGCGGCCGATGAAATCCTTCTTGGTCGACATCATCTTGCCGAGGCCGAGATCGCCCGCCGTGGTGGTGCCGTTGAGCTCCGGCCCGGCGACATGACCCTTTTCGATGCGCATCACGCCGAGCGCCTCGGTGCCGTAAGGCGTCACGCCGAACGGTTTTCCCGCAATCATCAGATTGCGCGCCATCGCCTCGCCATAGCGCGCCGGCACCGAAATCTCGAACGCCATCTCGCCGGAGAAGGAGATGCGGAACAGCCTTGCCTTCAGGCCGCCGCGCAGCTTGACCTCGCGCGCGCCCATGAACGGGAAACCTTCGTTCGACAGGTCCTCGGCCGGATCGACGATCTCTTTCAGCAGATCGCGGGTCTTAGGTCCGGCGATCGAGAACTGCGCCCATTGGTCGGAGACCGAGGTCAGCTGCACGTCGAGCTCGGGGAACAGAACCTGGCGGCAGAATTCCAGGTGCTGCATCACCAGTCCGGCCTTGGCCGTCGTGGTGGTGAGGAAGTAATGATCCTCGGCCAGCCGCGAGGTCGTGCCGTCGTCATAGACGATGCCGTCCTCGCGCAGCATCAGCCCGTAGCGAGCCTTGCCGACGGCGAGGCTGGAGAAGGCATTGATGTAGACGCGGTCGAGGAAGGCGCCGGCGTCGGGCCCGTGCACGTCGATCTTGCCGAGCGTCGAGACGTCGCAGAAGCCGACGCCGCTGCGCACCGCCTTGACCTCGCGGGTGACCGATTCCAGCCAGTCCTTCTCGCCCGCGCGCGGATACCATTGCGCGCGCTTCCACAGCCCGGTGTCGACAAAGACGGCGCCCTGTTCGGCCGCCCAGTGATGCGAGGGCGTCAGCCGCGTCGCATGGAAATTCTCGTCGCGGTGATGGCCGGCGAAAGCGCCGATGGCGACCGGCACGTAAGGCGGCCGGTAGATCGTCGTGCCGGTCTCGGGGATCGACTTGCCGCTGACCGCCGCCATGATGGCGAGGCCGGCGACATTCGAGGTCTTGCCCTGGTCGGTCGCCATGCCGAGCGTCGTGTAGCGCTTCAGATGCTCGACCGATTGAAAACCCTCGCGCTGCGCCAGTTCGACATCGGAAGCGGTGACGTCATGCTGCTGGTCGACGAAGGCCTTGCCCTTGCCGGCGACATGCCAGAGCGGTGTGATCGAAAAGGCCTCGTCGTCGGCGACCGGCATCGATCCGATATTGCCGCTGCGTCCGGCGTCGCGGGCTGCGGCAGCGCCGGCTTCGAACCCCTCGCGCAGGCAGGCGCCAAGTCCGAACGCGCCGTTGGCCGCGCCCGCTGCCACCATGCCGGGCGGCGCGCCCTCCGGCACGAAGGCGGCAATGTCGTCGCGCCATTTCGGCCTGCCGCGGTGGTAGGAGGTGAGGCCGACCGCGGGGTTCCAGCCGCCAGAGACGGCAAGCCCGTCCGCCTCGACCTCGGCGCGCGCGCCGCCGGCCAGCGAGACGGAGATCTTGCGCACGCCGTCCTTGCCGCCGTCGACGCCAGCGACAGCGCCGTGCAGAACCGGAAAGCCGCCTTTGCTTGCCAGCGAGCGGTGGGCCGGAGAAACGTCCGGCCGCGCGTCGATCACCGCCGCAACCTGCAGTCCGGCCGCGATCGCCGTTTCGGCGGTGCGCCAGCCATCCTCATTGTTGGTGAACAGCGCGATGCGTCTCGCCGGCGTGGCCGCATAGCGGTTGATGTAGCTGCGCATGGCCGATGCCAACATCACGCCCGGCGTGTCGTTGCCGGCAAAGACGATCGGGCGTTCGATCGCGCCGGCCGCGACGACGCAGCGCTTGGCCACGATCCGCCATAGCCGCTGGCGCACCTGATGCTCGGGCGGCACCGGCAGGTGGTCGTTGACACGCTCGATCGCGCCATAGGTGCCGCCGTCATAGACACCGAACAAAGTCGTGCGGGTCATGACGCGCACATCCGGCATCGCCGTCAGTTCGGCAACCGCGCGCGCAACCCATTCGGCGGCCGGCAATCCGTCGATCATGCCGCCATCGGCGAGCAGGCGCCCGCCGAGGGCGAAATCCTCCTCGCACAGGATGACGCGCGCGCCGCAGCGCGCGGCGGCAAGAGCCGCCGCCAGACCTGCCGGGCCGGAACCCGCGATCACCACATCGCAATGCGCCCAGGCCTTGTCATAATGGTCGGGATCGGAAACCTGGGCAGCGCGGCCAAGGCCCGCGGCGCGCCGGATCGCCGGCTCGTAGATCGCTTCCCAGAACTTCGCCGGCCACATGAAGGTCTTGTAGTAGAAGCCGGCGACGAAGATCGGCGCGAACAGCTGGTTGACCGACATCACGTCGAAATTGAGCGACGGCCAGCGGTTTTGGCTGGCGGCTTCGAGCCCTTCATAGAGCTCGGCGGTCGTCGCCTTGGTGTTCGGCTCGCGTCTTGCGCCGCTGCGCAATTCGACCAGCGCGTTTGGCTCTTCCGAGCCAGCCGTCAGGATGCCGCGCGGGCGATGATATTTGAACGAGCGGCCGACGAGCTTGACGCCATTGGCGACCAGCGCGGAAGCCAGCGTGTCGCCCTTGAAGCCGAAGAGGGTCTTGCCGTCGAAGCGGAAGTTGAGCGCGGTCGAGCGGTCGATGAGACCGCCATTGTTCAGCCGGTTTGCCTGATCGCCGCGCATCACACACCAACCTTGGCGGCGCCTGCGCCCGCCGCCGGCTCGACGGCCGAAATCTCATGCGTCAGCGTGTTGCGCGTGACCTTCAGCCAGGCCCGGCAGCCGCCGCCGTGGTACCAGTGCTCGCTCATCGGGCCGGCAATGTTGTCGCGCAGATAGACGTAGTCGTAGACCGCGTCCTCGCCGGCATCGGCCGCCGGCCGTTGCGGCTTTGCATCGCCGAGATAGGTGAACTCGCCGAGTTCGCGTTCGCCGCAGAAGGGACAGACTATGCGCATGGCTGGGTCTTCAATGCACGATGCCAAAAAGTGTGAAGCGGTTTTTGGATAACATCATGCTCTATCCCTAATGCAGGTTCGGTTGGGCGCCCTGGCCCTTCTCGTCGATCATGGCGCCGCGCTGGAAGCGGTCGAGGCGGAAAAGCGCGGCTTCCTTGTGCGATTGATCGCGGGCGATGAGATGGGCGAAGACGAAACCGGAGCCGGGCGTCGCCTTGAAGCCGCCGTAGCACCAGCCGGCATTGATGTAGAGGCCGTCGACCGGGCTCTTGTCGATGATCGGCGAGCCGTCCATCGACATGTCCATGATGCCACCCCACTGGCGTAAAAGCCGCACGCGGCCGATCATCGGGATCAGCGCCATACCGCCCTCGCAGACATCCTCCACGACCGGCAGATTGCCGCGCTGGGCATAGGAATTGTAGCCGTCGATATCGCCGCCGAAGACCAGCCCGCCCTTGTCCGACTGGCTGACATAGAAGTGTCCGGCGCCGAAGGTCATGACCCCGGGGATCAGCGGCTTGACCGCTTCGGAGACGAAGGCCTGCAGCACATGGCTTTCGATCGGCAGGCGAAGACCTGCCATAGCCGCGACCCGTGACGAGGAGCCGGCCACTGCCATGCCGACCTTGCCGGCGCCGATCTTGCCGCGCGATGTCTCGACGCCGGTCACCTTGCCGTTGGCGTCGCGCGTGAAGCCGGTAACCTCGCAATTCTGGATGATGTCGACGCCGAGTTCGCTCGCCGCATGCGCGTAGCCCCACACCACGGCGTCATGCCGCGCCGTGCCGCCGCGCCGCTGCAGCAGTCCGCCTTGCACGGGAAAACGCGCATTGTCGAAATTCAGGAACGGCAGCATTTTGCGCAGCGCCGCCTGGTCGAGCAGTTCCGCATCGATGCCGTTGATGCGCATGGTGTTGCCGCGCCGGGCGAAAGCATCGCGCTGCGCGTCGGAGTGATAGAGGTTGAGCACGCCGCGCTGGCTGACCATCGCGTTATAGTTGAGGTCCTGCTCCATCCGCTCCCACAGCTTCATCGACAATTCGTAGAAGCCGGTGTTGCCGGGAAGGCCGTAATTGGAGCGGATGATGGTGGTGTTGCGGCCGGCATTGCCGGAGCCGATCCACCCTTTTTCCAGCACCGCGACATTGCGGATACCGAACTCGCTGGCGAGAAACCAGGCGGTGGCGAGACCGTGGCCGCCGCCGCCGATAATGATCACGTCATAGCGGTCCTTGGGCGCAGCATCGCGCCAGGTCGGCTGCCAGTTCTTGTGGCCGGAAAGGGCGGCGCGGGCGAGCGAGAAGATCGAATATTTCATCAGTTCATTCCGAGGTCGCTCGCACCGCTAGAGCATGATGCCGAAAAGTGTGAAGCGGTTTTCGGACGACATCATGCTCCACTACAGGACGGTCAGATATCCAGCGTGTGGTCGCGCTCCCACTGTGTGAAGTGCGAAGCATAGGAATTCCATTCCTGCTGCTTCAGCTTTAGATATGCCGACGAAAATTCCTCACCCAGCGCCGCCTTGAGCGATTTGTCCTTGTCGAACTCGCGCAGCGCGTCGAGCAGGTTGAGCGGCAGTTTCGGCGCATCCGTCACCGTGTGGCCGAGCTGGTACATGTCGATGTCGTAGCGCTTGCCGGGATCGGCCTTCGAGCGGATGCCGTCGAGGCCGGCGGCGATGATGACCGCTTGCAGCAGATAGGGATTGGCGGCGCCGTCCGGCAGGCGCAATTCGAAGCGGCCGGGTCCCGGTACGCGCACCATATGCGTGCGGTTGTTGCCGGTCCAGGTCACCGTGTTCGGCGCCCAGGTCGCGCCCGAAATGGTGCGCGGCGCGTTGATGCGCTTGTAGGAATTGACCGTCGGATTGGTGATCGCGGCAAGCGCCGAGGCATGCTTCATGATGCCGCCGAGGAAGTTCCTGCCCTTGGCGGACAGGCCGAGCTCTTCCGAATTGTCGGCAAAGACATTGGTCTTGCCGGTCTCGTCCCACACCGAGATATGCGCATGGCAGCCATTGCCGGTCAGGCCCTGGAAGGGCTTGGGCATGAATGTCGCGCGCAGGCCATGCTTTTCGGCGATCGACTTGACCATGAACTTGAAGAAGGAGTGCTTGTCGGCGGTCGCCAGCGCGTGATCGAAGGTCCAGTTCATCTCGAACTGACCGTTGGCATCCTCGTGGTCGTTCTGGTACGGGCCCCAGCCCAACGCCAGCATGTGGTCGCAGATCTCGGCGATGACGTCGTAGCGCCGCATCACCGCCTGCTGGTCGTAGCAGGGTTTCGAGGCTGTATCGTATTCGTCGGAGATCGCCTTGCCATCAGGCGAGATCAGGAAGAACTCGGCCTCGACGCCGGTCTTGACATGCATGCCGTCGCGGGCGGCTTCGTCGATCAGCCGCTTCAGCGTGTTGCGCGGCGCCTGGTTCACCTCCTTGTCGTCCATGATGCAGTTGGCGGCTACCCAGGCGACGTCCTTCTTCCACGGCAGTTGGATGACCGAAGCCGGATCCGGCACCGCCAGCATGTCCGGATGCGCCGGCGTCAGGTCGAGCCATGTGGCGAAGCCGGCAAATCCTGCACCGTCCTTCTGCATGTCGGCGATCGCCTGCGCCGGCACCAGCTTGGCGCGCTGCCCGCTGAACAGGTCGGTGTAGGAGATCATGAAATATTTGACGCCGTTCTCCTTGGCGAATGCGGCGAGATCGTTCCCCATTATGTAGTTCCTCGCTTATGTGTCTTGGATTTTGTCCTAGAAGCCGTTCTTCCCCGGTATCCAGTTGGTGCCGGCCAAAGGCACGCCGGCCATGGCGGCGGCTTCGATCGAGAGCGCGACGAGATCCTCGGGCTCGAGATTGTGCAGGCTGTTCTTGCCGCAGGCGCGTGCGATGGTCTGGGCTTCCAGCGTCATCACCTTGAGGTAGTTCGCCAGCCGCCGTCCGGCCGCGATCGGGTCGACCCGCTTCATCAATTCGGGGTCCTGGGTGGTGATACCGGCCGGGTCGCGACCTTCGTGCCAGTCGTCATAGGCGCCGGCCGTGGTGCCGAGCGCGTTGTAGTCCGCCTCCCAGCGTGGATCGTTGTCGCCGAGCGCGACAAGTGCTGCCGTGCCGATCGACACCGCGTCGACGCCGAGCGCCAGCGCCTTGGCGACATCGGCGCCGTTGCGGATGCCGCCGGAAACGATGAGCTGCACCTTGCGGTGCATGCCGAGGTCCTGCAGCGCCTGCACCGCCGGCCTGATGCAGGCAAGCGTCGGCTGGCCGACATTCTCGATGAACACTTCCTGGGTGGCAGCGGTGCCGCCCTGCATGCCGTCGACCACCACGACATCGGCGCCGGCCTTCACCGCGAGCGCGGTGTCGTAGTACGGACGGGCGCCGCCAACCTTGACATAGATCGGCTTTTCCCAGTCGGTGATCTCGCGCAGCTCAAGGATCTTGATCTCGAGATCGTCCGGCCCCGTCCAATCGGGATGGCGCGAGGCCGAGCGCTGGTCGATACCCTTGGGCAGCGTGCGCATCTCGGCGACGCGGTCGGAGATCTTCTGGCCGAGCAGCATGCCGCCGCCGCCGGGCTTGGCGCCCTGGCCGACGACCACTTCGATGGCGTCGGCGCGGCGCAGGTCGCGCGGGTTCATGCCGTAGCGCGAGGGCAGGTACTGATAGACCAGCGTCTTAGAATGCCCGCGCTCTTCCTCGGTCATGCCGCCGTCACCGGTGGTGGTCGAGGTCCCGGAAAGCGTGGCGCCGCGTCCAAGCGCCTCCTTGGCCGGGCCGGAGAGCGAGCCAAAACTCATGCCGGCAATGGTGATCGGGATCTTCAGCTCGATCGGCTTCCTGGCGTGGCGCGAGCCGAGCACCACCGAGGTGTCGCAGCGCTCGCGATAGCCTTCGAGCGGATAGCGCGAGATCGAGGCACCGAGGAAAAGCAGGTCGTCGAAATGCGGCAGCTTGCGCTTGGCGCCGGCGCCGCGGATGTCATAGATGCCGGTCGCGGCCGCGCGGCGGATTTCGGAAAGCGTGTAATCGTCGAAGGTCGCGGATTTGCGCGGCGTCGTCGGCGGGTTGCGGTAGGTCATCTTGCCTCAATACGCGTCGGCGTTATCGATGTTGAAATTGTAGAGTTTGCGGGCCGAGCCGTAGCGCTTGAACTCCGAGGCCTTGACGCCGGTCACGCCGGCCTTGTCGAGCAGGGCCTGCAGCAATTCGATATGCTCGGACCGCATCTCCTTGGCGATGCAGTCGGCGCCGAGGCTCTCCACCTTGCCGCGCACGAAGAGCCGCGCCTCGTAGATGGAATCGCCCAGCGCGTCGCCGGCATCGCCCAGCACCACGAGGTTGCCGGACTGCGCCATGAAGGCCGACATGTGGCCGATATTGCCGTGCACGACGATGTCGATACCCTTCATCGAAATGCCGCAACGCGACGAGGCATTGCCTTCGATGACCAGCAAGCCGCCGCGGCCGGTGGCGCCGGCATACTGGCTGGCGTCGCCCTTGATGACGATCGAGCCCGACATCATGTTCTCGCCGACGCCGGGGCCGGCCGAGCCGTGCACGGTGATCGCTGCGCCGTCATTCATGCCGGCGCAGTAATAGCCGACGCTGCCGCGCACATCGATGCTGACGGGCTGATCGACGCCGACCGCCACCGAATGGCTGCCCTTGGGGTTGAGCACTTCCCAGGCGGTCTCGTTCGAGCCGGGCGTGAGCTTGTGCAGCGCCTGGTTCAATTCGCGCAGCGAATGCACGGACAAGTCAAAGACGCGTGACGCCTGATTGTGGGCAGGGCCTGGCTCGCGCTCGGCTTTCGACATTGGGGTTGCCGGCATCAGCTCAATGCTCCCAGAAATAAACGGTTGCGGGCTCGGGCTCCCAGACCCGCGCATTGTCGATGCCGGGAAGCTTGGTCAGCGCACGATATTCGGAGCCGAAGGCGACATACTGGTCGGTCTCGGCCATCACGGCCGGCTTGCAGGCGATCGGATCGCGCACCACACCGAAGCCGTTCTTGGTGCCGACGACGAAGGTGAAGAAGCCGTCGAGGTCGGAGAGCGTGCCTTCCAGCGCCTCGCCGAGATTCTTGCCATGCGCCATCCGGTTGGAGAGATAGGCAGCCGCCACCTCGGTGTCGTTCTCGGTCTCGAAGGTCATGCCGTCGCGGATCAGCTCGCGCCGTACATTGTTGTGGTTGGAGAGCGAGCCATTGTGCACCAGGCACTGGTCGGCGCCGGTCGAGAAAGGATGCGCGCCCATCGTCGTCACCGCCGATTCCGTCGCCATGCGGGTGTGGCCGATACCGTGGGTGCCGGTCATGGAGCGCACGTCGAAACGGTCGACGACGGCTTCGGGCAGGCCGACTTCCTTGTAGATCTCGACTGCTTCGCCGGCACCCATGATGCGGATGTCGGGCCGGAGCGTCTGCAGCGCCTCGCGCGCGGCGTCGACCTTGTCCGGCGTGGTCCGGATCACCGCATGCGTGGACTTGACCGCGACGCTGACCGGCGCGCTGATCGCCTTGGCGAGCTCGGCGTCGAGGCCGCGGAAATCGCGATCGGGCTTCGGCGACTGCACGGTGATCTTGGCTTCATTGCCGGTGGCTGCGCCATAGATGGCGATGCCGGCACTGTCCGGTCCGCGGTCGCTGAGCGACACCAGCATCTCCGACAGCATGGCGCCGAGCTTCGGCTCCAGCGCCTTGTCCTTCAAGAAAAGTCCGACGATTCCGCACATGCCAGCCTCCAACGTTTTTTGGCTCTCAGATGATGTACCCAATGAGTAAGCCGAATTCAATTGGTATGAAAAAAATTTTCCTGTGATTACATATTGGACGGCGCATTGCCCTCGGCACTATCGCCGTCCGGGCGCGCCTTGTGAACCCAGATCGCATGGCGGATGCGCGCGATCCTATAGGCGTCGAGGATCGAGAGGGCATAGATCAGGAAACCCCCGGCATGGCGGCCGATGAAGCCAGCGTCGACCGGCGCCAGCTTGGTGGTTATCCAGCCAAGGATCACCATGAAGAACAGGAATTGCAGTCCGCGCGCCGGCACGCCGAGCATGACATGGCCGCTTGCCGGCAAGACGATCGCGGCGCCGAGCACGAGATAGGGATTCGCGGGAGCAGGGGTGGCGGCTTCGTCGCTCATGCGGCCCGCCTTTCGCGCCGGTTGATGGCTTGGCGAAGCGTCGAGGCTGCCTCGAGCAGCCGTTCGATCAAGGCCGGATCGATCCCGGCATCGCCGAACGCCGCCTGCCGGAACACGCCGTAGCGAGCGCGCTCGGCCTCGGCCAGCAGCCACACGATGCGCACGCCCTTCGGCGTTATCAGCAATTCCTTGGCGCGGCTTTCGGCAAAGATGTCTGTATGCGCGGCGATCAGATCCTGCGGGAAGGCGACGCCTCTGCGGTCCGTCCTGAGCACCGCGTCGACGGGAAGGCCGAGCACCTTCGGCAGCGTGTGCGGCAGATGGTCGAAATTGGAGAATGTCGTCGCCGAATTCGGCCGCATCATCATGTCGAACGTGCCCGGCACCGCGACCGGCTCGGTGATCGAAACGCTGAGCCAGCGCGTCGGCAGCTTTCGCGTCGCCAGCGTGTCGACGATGGTCCGCACCTGGACGCGCTGACCGTTCCAGGAACCGGCCCAGGTGACGACGCCGGCCGTGCCGTCGGAAATGTCGGCGGCGTCCGCAACGACGCTGCGGACGCTCGCCATATTGGCGGCCAAGGCCGCCTTCGCCCTGTTGCGGCCCGCGCGCGCCAGCCAGACAATATGAGTGGCGACGCCCAGTGCGATCGCCCCGGTAAGCAATACTGACGTCAGCTCAGACATTTCGGTACGCCACGGCCCGCCATCGACCGGCGGGCCCTTACTCCACTCAATAACCCTGCGGCTTCGGCCACGGCATGGAGAACTGGTCGCCGCGCCGCACGAACTTGTAGCGGTAGAAGTGGAACCATAGCGAGATCAGGAAATAGAAGACGGTCATCGCGATCAACTGAGAGCCGAAGCCGAGGAAGATGGCGAAGAAAGTCACCATGCACAGGCAGAAGAGCACGATCGCCGGCAGCGGGTGGAAGGGGTGCGTGTAGCCGCGGCGGATCGAACCCAGCGGCCACTTCTTGCGGAACATCATGATGTTGATGCTCATGAAGGTGTATTGCAACACGCCCGACAGGATCGAGAAGGTGATCGCCTGGTTGAGATCGGCGATGAAGGCGAAGGCCAGCGCGATCGGCAGCAGGAACAGGATCGAGCGATAGGGCGTGCGATACTTCGGATGCACCGCCGAGAACCAGCTCGGCAGATAGCGGTCGCGGCCGAGCGAGAACCAGGCGCGCGCCGCGTCGTTGATGCAGCCATTGGCCGAAGCGAGCGCGGCCAGCAGCGTCGCGATGAAAAGCAGGTTTTCCAGCAGCGGACTGCCCGTCAGCTTGCCGGCGTCCCACAGCGGATAATAGGTGATGCCGAGATATTCCCAGGGCATCAGCGAGGCGCAGACATACCAGGTCATCGCGGCGGCGATCAGAAGCGTGATCATGCCGGCCATGGTGCCGTAAGGCAGCGAGCGCGCCGGCGAGCGCACTTCCTCGGCGGCCTGGGTCGTTCCCTCGATGCCGAGATAATACCAGATGCCGAACTGGAAGGCGGCGATGACGCCGATCCAGCCATAGGGCAGCGCATTGGCGGGGGTGACCAGTTCGTTGAGCTTCAGCACCGTGCCTTGCGTCCACGGGCTGACCGAGAAGAACAGGATGACGATCGAGACATAGGCGATCGCAGTGATGACGAAATTGACGTTGAGCGTCATCAGCACGCCGCGATAATTGAGCCAGGCGAGCACGACGATGGTGGCGGCGATGAAGGAGTTGTGCGTCAGCCCCTCGACGCCGGCCTTGGCGACGATCGTGTCGCCGAGCAGGATCGCGTCCGACACTTCCAGCATGGTGTAGGCGAACACCAGGAACAGCGCGACGTTGAAGGCCATCAGCGGCCCGACGATATGCTTGGCTTGCGCATATTGGCCGCCGGCGGCTGCGACGGTGGACGTCACCTCCGAATCGATCATGGCGACCGAGGTGTAGAGCAGTCCGACGACCCAGCAGACGATCAGCGCGGCGAGCGCGCCGCCCTTGTCGGCGGAGAAATTCCAGCCGGTGAACTCGCCGACCAGCACGATGCCGACGCCCAGCGCCCACACATGCGCCGGGCCGAGCACCCGAAGCAGCGAGACCCTGTCGCCGTGGATTGTCGTCGTTTGTGCCGTTTCAACCGCAGCCGTCATGTCAGTCCCCACTCAGATCCGGTGTTTTTCGGAAACGGCTTCAAGCTCGCCTTCACGGGAAGACGTCAAAGTCTCCTCGGAATAGGTCGTATCGACCTTGAACCAGTCGTAGAGCATCCACGCCGCAAGCACGACCGAGATGCCCCAGCAAACGTAAGACAGTCCCATCCACATGATGTCTTCCCCGGTCTCTTGTCGTCAAAGTCTCTTCGTCGTCGAAAGTCTCTTGTCGTCGAAGTCTATTTGTCGTCGAACTTCTCGTTGATGACCTCGCGATATTCCTTATCGGAGGCGCGGAACAGGAAGACGAAATAGGCGATCAGCACGATCGCCATGATGATCAGCGTCGGCCAGTCGATGATGTAGTGGAAGCGGTTCTGGATGATGTCGTGCGCCGTCTCCGGCGTGTAGCCCAGCTTCTCCCAGATCGAGGCCATGGTCGCGTTCTGGCCGAGCGCGTCCCAGGTCTTGGCATCGAGCGGGTCGATCGACTTCGCCGCCCCGGCAAACCCGAGTTTCAGCGGCAGCCAGAGCGCCACGAAGATTGCGACCACCACGACCGCGATGTCGAGGATCTGTCCGGCCTTGCTCTGCTCCGGCGGGGTGTAGCGAGCCATGGTTTCTCCCTTCACGATTGGCGGTTGCGGGCGGCGTCGGCGTTCTTGATGTCGAGCCCGTAGATGAAGTCCTTGTCTTCCTTGTAGTGGTTGAGCATGGCGAGGATCGCGGCGGTGTTGAAGATCAGCACCGCGGCGGCTGCAACCGCCACCACGAGCTTGATGCCGCTATGCGGAATGTATGGCCACGTCATCAGGAGGACGAAGAGGATCGTTGCCCACAGGCATACGATCAGGAGCACGGACCCACGCACGTCGGAACGGTACAGCGCTTCGATGCGCTGCTGCATGTCGGACATCGGTTTTCCCCTTCTGGCGACGTCCGGCCACACAACAAACCGGGCGTCCACTCTTTCAACAGAGTGAAATTTTTTTCATAAATTCCGCCCGATTCCCGAAATTGTCAAGCCGGATTTACGCATCGTAAACCGGTTGTTCCAAGGCAAGAAATTTGCCTGACAATGAAATTATTTGCTTCAAGGGGATTGCAGGGCTTCGCCGTTTGCGGTCAATATTCGACCAAGCTCCGCCACCAAGCAGGAGCAGGGAACAGCAACGGCTTAAATCGCACGGAGGACGATCGGATGACGGCATCCTGGAGATTCTCGACCCTGGCGGATCGCCATCGCGCGCTCGGCTCGAAACTCGAGGACTGGAGCGGCATGGGCACCGCCTGGACCTACGACAAGAATGCCGACGAAGAATATATCGCGATCCGCACCAAGGCTGGGCTGATGGACGTCTCCGGCCTGAAGAAGGTCCACATCACCGGGCCGCATGCCTCGCATCTCATCGACCTCGCCACGACGCGCGACGTCGAAAAGATCTATCCCGGCAAGTCGGCCTATGCCTGCATGCTGAACGAGGCCGGCAAGTTCACCGACGATTGCATCCTCTACCGCATCAGCCCCAACTCGTGGATGGTCGTGCACGGCTCCGGCACTGGCCATGAGGAGCTGCAGCGGGCGGCGATGGGTCGCGATGTCTCGCTGCGCTTCGATGACAATCTGCACGACCTTTCGCTGCAAGGCCCGACCGCGGTCGACTATCTCGCCAAGCATGTGCCGGGCATCCGCGACCTCAACTATTTCCATCACATGCAGACGCAGCTCTTCGGCTTTCCGGTGATGATCTCGCGCACCGGCTACACCGGCGAGCGCGGCTACGAGATCTTCTGCCGCGGCCAGGATGCCGGCACGATCTGGGACAGGATCCTCGAGGAGGGCAAGAGCGCCGGGATCATTCCCTGCCGCTTCACCACGCTCGACATGCTGCGCGTCGAGAGTTACCTGCTCTTCTACCCTTACGACAATTCCCAAAAGTATCCGTTCGAGAACGAAGGCCCCGGCGACACGCTGTGGGAGCTCGGCCTCGACTTCACCGTCAGCCCCGGCAAGACCGGCTTCCGCGGCGCCGAGGAGCATTATCGGCTGAAGGGCAAGGAGCGCTTCAAGATCTACGGCGTGCTACTCGACGGCAAGGAACCGGCGGATGAGGGCGCGCCCGTCTATCGCGACGGCAGACAAGTCGGCGTGGTGACCTGCGCTATGTATTCGCCGCTGGTCGAGAAATCGATGGGCATCGCTCGCCTCGACGTCGATTGCGCCGTCAAGGACACCAGGCTCGAGATTCGCAACCGGAGCGGCTCGATCAAAGCAACGGCGCAGCCCTTGCCGTTCGACGATCCCAAAAAGACCAAGCGCACGGCAAAAGGTTGAGGCATCATCAGCGGGAGGGCTTTCGGGGCACGAAGGAAAGAATGGCAGTCAAGACGATCATCAGCCGGCCCATTTACGGAACGCTGTCGCCGCAACCAGGCAAGCATCATCTGTTCATCGCCGATGCGGAAGGCGCGCTCGCGATAACGGACATGACCGGCAAGGCGCCGCCTGGCTTCTTCGACGGCGCCGAGATCGTCTTCATTCCGGGGCCCGAGGGGAAGCACATCGCCGCCCTCGAAGCGCTGAAGCCGATGCAACTTCACATCGCGCCGTCTTTCGCCAGCCTGTTGCCGCGGCTGAAGCAGACGCTGACCAACGCCCATATGGGCCTGCGCCTTTATCTTGCCGGCACCGAAGGCCTGATCGGCCAGGCAATGCAAGTAGCGCTTGAAGCTGGCATCGACCATACCTCCATTGCGACCGAGCATCGCGGCTCGCTGGCGCGGCGCATGCAATGCGTGCACTGCAAGGGCATCACCGAGAATGTAACGACGCAGCCGGCTACCTGCTCGCATTGCGGCCTGCTGCTTCTGGTGCGCGATCACTATTCGCGGCGCCTCGCGGCCTTCCAGGGCGTGTGCATCAATGCCGAGGATCGCTCCGAGATTCCTCCGATCGAGGAGGCCTTTCCATGAGCACCGGCACCACCAAGCTCGACGTCGTTGTCAGCGACGTCGTTCCCGTCAACGATCTCGTGACCCGTTTCCATTTCCGCCGTCGCGACGGCGAGCTGCTGCCGACCTTTTCCGGCGGCGCCCATGTCGTGGTCGAGATGCGCGACGGCGACCGCACCAGGCTCAATCCCTATTCGCTGATGGGCTCGCCGCTCGACACGCGCGAATACACGATCTCTGTGCGCCGAGACGATGCCGGCCGCGGTGGCTCGCTGTTCATGCACCGGCAGGTCAAGCCCGGCCTCGAGATGGTGATCAGCTATCCGGTCAATCTGTTCTCGCTGGATCTGCGGGCGAAGAAGCACCTGATGCTGGCCGGCGGCATCGGCATCACGCCTTTCATGGCGCAGACGTCGCAGCTGGCAGGCACCGGCGGCAATTTCGAATTGCATTACACTTGCCGCACCGCTTCGCTGGGCACCTATGCCGATGTGCTGCAGCAGCGCTATGGCAACCGGGTCAGGCTCTATCACGACGACCGCGAGGAGCGCATCGACCTCGAGCGGCTCTTGTCCTCGCAGCCGCTCGGCACACACCTCTATGTCTGCGGGCCGGCGGGCATGATCAACTGGGTGCGCGATCGCGCGGCTAGCCTCGGATGGCCGCCGGAGACCGTGCATTTCGAGCATTTCGCGGCCCCGCAGCCTGGCGCGCCGTTCGACGTGACCTTGGCCGTCAGCGGCAAGACGATTCGCGTCGGCGAGCAGCAGAGCCTGCTCGAGGCGATCGAAGCCGCCGGCGTCGACCCGCCTTATCTCTGCCGCGGCGGCGTTTGCGGCCAGTGCGAGACCAATGTGATCTCCTTCGACGGCAAGTTCATCCACAACGATCACTGGCTGAGCGAGGAAGACCACCGTTCCGGCTGCAAGATCATGCCTTGCGTCTCGCGTTTCGAGGGCAAGTCGCTGGTCCTGGAAAGATAGGAGGCGTCAATGGGCATCACCTTTCGCAAGGAAACGTTCCGGGACGACTACACGTTCAGGAACAGCCCGGAGCATATCCGGCGCTTTCCCTTCCCATTCAACGAAGACTCCTACATGTACGCGGTCAACATCGAGCCGCATGTGGTCGGCCCGAAGGGCAGCGTGCTCGAGAACCTGATCGACGTCGACGAGCACTATGTCGCCGAGATGCAGGACCGCGCGCTGGTGCTGGCCGAGGATCCACTGCGCTGCCAGTCGCTGCCGCATATGACGCTTGCCGGCTGGGACCTGCTCGAGCTTCTGATGGAGCAGCAGGCGCTCGGTTATCCCGAGCACTTCACACTGGAGCGAAACGGCGATCGCTGGCGCTGGATCAACCGGCCGCTCGGCATCGACGACACCTTCACCTTCGGCGACACCTCGACGCTGCCTTACGGGCCGATGGAATACATTACCCGCCAGAGCCAGGGCGATTTCTGTATCCTCGACCAGCGCGACGGCAATCTGTGGATGGATGCCGGCATGGTCACCACCCAGGCCGACTGGTCGCTCGACTTCGACATCGGCATGAATTTCTTTGAATGGCATGCGCCGGTGCCGCTGGCGCATGAGAAGGGCATTTTCACCCGCGCGCTGAAATTCCTCACCAACATCCAGCAGGGCAAGCCGGCACGGCGCCTCAACTGGACGATGACCATCAATCCGCGCCTCGACACCAGCCCCGAGAACTATCACAAATGGGGCCCGGACCGCGCCACGGTCACGCCCGAAAATGTCGGCCAGAAGGTGCATCTGCGCGTCGAATTGCAAAGCTTCTGGCGGCTGCCGCGTTCCAACGCCATCGTCTTCCCGATCCGTTGCTATCTGATAAAGATGGACGAGCTGGTCACGCAGCCGAAATGGGCGCGCCGCCTGCACCGCGTCATCCGCGACCTGCCGGAAGAGCTCGCCACCTATAAGGGCCTGACCCGATATAGGCCGACGCTGGTGGAATGGCTGTCGAAGCTCGACGACGGCAGTCCGACCAGCCCGGGGTTCGGGCCGGATTGAAGACTTGGGTTCCTCGCCCCCGCAAAGCGGGGGAGAGGTGTCCGCGAAGCGGACGGAGAGGGGGCCTTCGTAGGGCGCTCCCCTCTCCGTCTCGGCTTCGCCGAGCCACCTCGCCCCACTTTCGTGGGGCGAGGAACCAGAACGTCTCACCCGGCGCTGTTTTGCGGATAGCAGATGATCGACAGATACCGCATCGGCAGCCGCGTCAACTCTTCCGGGCCGTGCGGCGCGTCGGCGTCGAAGAACAGGCTGTCGCCCGGTTTCATCGGATAGAGATTGTTGCCGTGCCGGTAAACGACCTCGCCTTCGAGCATGTAGAGGAATTCCATGCCCGCATGCTGGAAAGTCGGGAACACGTCCGAATTCTCGGTCAGCGTGATGAGGTAGGGCTCGACGACGACGCCGCTGGTGTTGGCGCCGATATGTCCGAGCAGGTTGTATTGATGGCCGGCGCGGGTGCCGCGGCGCTCGACATCGACGCCTTCGCCGGCCTTGACGAAGACGGCGCTGTGCTCTTCCTCGAAACGCCGGAAGAAGGCGGTCACCGGAACGCCCAGCGCCCGCGACAGCGCCTGCAATGTCGTCAGCGATGGCGAGGTGATGCCGTTTTCGATCTTCGACAGCATGCCGAGCGAAATGTCGGTGGCGGTGGCGAGATCGGCGACGGTGATGCCGAGCTTCTTGCGGAACGCGCGCACCTCATGGCCGATCGCCACTTCCAGCACTTTCTCGCGCGTGTCGCGGATGGCGTGCGGATTTTGCGTCAACGGCGCGCGTATCGTGCGCCCGGCCGCCGAAACGCGCTTTAGCGGCGCCTTGCCCTTCGCTGCCGCATCGGTGGACCTGGTGCCGGAATTCTTGTTCGCCATGTCGCCCCCGACTCTCGCGGATTTATTTCACTCAAGGTGAACATATTCGGTGGCGATACAAGAGCGCAACCGCGACAGCAAGCCGCTGGCGGTTGCAGGGCGCGCCTGCTTCAACGTGACGCCGCCGCCTTTGCGCGCAAAAACCGTTTCACGCAAACGCCGCCGCCGCAGATGCTTGTTGACAGCACCAAAGACCCAATTACTGTCACTGTCAGTGAAATTTGTTTCGTGGGAGCAATTCCAGGAAAAGTGTCGAACGGTTTTCCGCCCGGAATTGCGTGAAGAAAAAAGTCGAAATCAAAAAAGGAGGAGGCCCGCAATGAAATCTCGTGTCGCCGTCATCGGAGCCGGACCGTCAGGGCTGGCCCAGTTGAGGGCCTTCAAGTCGGCCGCCGACAAGGGCGCCGAGATCCCGGAAATCGTCTGCTTCGAGAAGCAGTCTGACTGGGGCGGGCTGTGGAACTACACCTGGCGCACCGGCCTGGACGAGCATGGCGATCCGGTGCATGGCTCCATGTACCGCTATCTCTGGTCGAACGGCCCGAAGGAATGCCTCGAATTCGCCGACTACACCTTCGAGGAGCATTTCGGCAGGCCGATCGCATCCTATCCGCCGCGGGCCGTGTTGTGGGACTACATCAAGGGCCGTGTCGAGAAATCCGGCCTGCGCGACTGGGTGCGCTTCAACAGCCCGGTGCGCATGGTGACCTATTCCGACGAGACCGAGAAGTTCACCGTCACCGCGCATGATCGCACCAACGACGTGACCTACTCGGAGGAATTCGACAACGTCGTGGTCGCTTCAGGCCATTTCTCGGTGCCAAACGTGCCTTTCTTCGAGGGTTTCCCCACCTTCAACGGCCGCATCCTGCACAGCCACGATTTCCGCGACGCCATGGAATTCAAGGGCAAGGACATCTTGATCATCGGCCGCTCCTATTCGGCCGAGGACATCGGTTCGCAATGCTACAAATACGGCGCCAAATCGATCACCTCCAGCTACCGCTCCAAGCCGATGGGCTTCAAATGGCCGGAGAACTGGAAAGAGGTGCCGCTGCTGCAGAAGGTCGTCGGCAAGACGGCGCATTTCAAGGACGGCACGACCAAGGACGTTGATGCCATCATCCTGTGCACCGGCTATCTGCATTCCTTCCCCTTCCTCACCGACGACCTCAAGCTCAAGACCGCCAACCGGATGTGGCCGCTCGATCTCTATGAAGGCGTCGTCTGGGAGAAGAACCCGAAGCTTTTCTACATCGGCATGCAGGACCAGTTCTACACCTTCAACATGTTCGACGCGCAGGCCTGGTATGCGCGCGACGTCATCATGGGCCGCATAAAGCTGCCATCCGCCGAAGCGATGGCCGAGCACGGCGCCAAGTGGCGGGCGCGCGAGGAGACGCTGGAGGACGCCGAGCAGATGATCTGGTTCCAGGGCGACTACACCAAAGAGCTGATGGACCAGACCGACTATCCGGGCTTCGACGTCGAGGCGGTCAACCGCACCTTCATGGAGTGGGAGCACCACAAGATGGAAAACATCATGACCTTCCGCGACAACGCCTACCGCTCGCTGATGACCGGCACCATGTCGCCGGTCCATCATACGCCCTGGCTGCAGGCGCTGGACGATTCCATGGAAAGCTATCTCGAGGTGAAAGGCGTGGCGGCGGAGTAGTGCGGCGCGCTGGCGCCAATGTTCTCAGGCTCGACGCGCCTGATCTTCATCTTCAGCCGATCTCGAAGAAAGGCTTGCCGAGCAGGCCAGGGTTCACATCGATACCAAGGCCGGGGCCATCGGGAACGCCCATATGGCTGCCGGTCACCGGCGGCGCGTTCCTGGCCGTACGCACCGTCACCCATTCGTGGAAGGCGATGGCGTGCAGCCGGCGCTCCTGCGGCGTCGACAGCGACAGATGCGCCATGGCGGCGGTGTCGATCTCGGCGCCGCCGGTGTCCTCGACCGTGATCATGAAGCCGAGATCGACCGCGACGTCGCGGATCAGGCGGGTCTGCGTTACGCCGCCCAGTCGCGAGATCTTCAGCGTCAGCCCGTCGGCGGCGCCGCGGCGGTGGATCTCCAGCATCTCGCCCAGCGAGGTGACGGATTCGTCCAGCACCATCGGCTTGTCGAGCATGCGGCGCACCGACATGTTCTCCTCGATCGTCGTGCACGGCTGCTCGAACGTGTAGTCGATGCCGCGCGTGGCGTCGGCGAACTGGCGCGCCTGGTAAGGCGTCCAGCCGGCGTTGGCGTCACAGAAGATCACCGTGCCCTTCGGCACGGCGGCGGCCACTGCCGAGACCCGCTCGATGTCGTCGCGCACATTGCCGCCGACCTTGACCTGCAGGCGCCGGCAGCCTTCGGCGATGATCCTTTTGGCAAGTGCAGCCATCTGATCGAGCGTGCCGTGGGTGACGACCCGGTAGGTCTCGGCCATGTCGCTCTCGCGGCCGCCAAGCATGGTCACCAGCGGCACGCCGGCGGCGCGGGCAGCAAGATCCCAGCACGCCATGTCGAGCGCCGACTTGATGTAGGGGTGGCCCTTGAATGCCGTGTCCATCAGCCGGCCGATGCCGGCAAGGCCGCGTGGATCCTGGCCGATGAGATGCGGCGCGATCTCCGGCACGCCCGCGCGTGTGCCTGCGGGAAACGCGGCCGAGTAGAAATTGCCGAGCGGCGCCATCTCGCCCCAGCCGGTCTCGCCGCTGTCCGACGTGATGGCGACGATCACCGCGTCGAAGCAGTCGGCGATCCGCCCCTTGGACATGCGGTAGGGCCCGTCCACGAAGGGCTGCACGACATGATAGGCCTTGATGCTCTTGATCTTCACGTTTGTGTCCGTTGCAGGTCAGGTCATATTCCGGTGAACCGGCTGCAAGACAATCAGGTTGTCGACAATCCAACAAGGGAGCTAGCTGCGGATTCTGACTCCGGTGGTCGCGGCCCGACAATTGCAAGGGTCGGAGCGCTTCTTGAGATACCGCCGCGCCGCTCAGTCGTCAGATTGTGTTGCTATTTTCTCGACCACCTCTGGGCTGACATGCATGAAAGTCAGCTCGAAGGGAGACGGCAGAGCATCCGCCGATTCTTCGCCTCTTTGGATTGCATCTTTGACGACTGCGGCATGCATTCCTTCAATCATGGCAGCCAGGCCGTTGCGAGACTTGAATGCAGGACTTGAATGATTGTCATTCTCATCAAAGTGCGAAAATGCGCTGCGCACATGTATCTCAAAACATTCTTGAGGCGGAGCCTCGCTTATCCTTGACAACTCAGTGGCCAATTTTTGCAAAGCGTCGCGTGTCATATAGACGGTCAGGCCCGTGCAATCGATATACAAAGCCATGGTGTTTGGTGACATGAGGTGTCTTCCGTTAGGTGCCGATACTGACGTATTGCCTCGACGACCTTACCGCTGTGAATACCGCGCAAGCTAGGGGCGCTGTTGCCGGTTGGTATTGCGGACTCAGTGCCGCCCAACGAAACGGCGCCCTCGACGTGGGTATCGAGGGCGCCGTCGGACCGGAAACTGATGGGGGTTATCAGCTGGCCGGTTTCGGTTGCGGCAAGGGAGAAACCGGCATTCCGGGTCCGATCTTCTGCAAATTGCCCGTGATCACCTGGTCGGTCTCCGAGATGCCGGAGGTCACGGAAATCAGGTCGCCGTCGGTGGGCCCAAGCGACACCAGCTTCTGGTCGACGGTGTTGCCCTTGCCGATGACATAGAGGTATTTGCCGAGCTGGCTGGAACCCAGCGCCACCTGCGGCACCATCAGCGTGTTGGGCTGTTCCTTCACATGCAGCCGCACCCGCACATACTGTCCAGGCAGCAGCGTGAACTTGGCGTTGCCGATCGTGGCGCGCGCCGTGATCGTGCCGGTCGAGTGGTCGATCGTGTTGTCGATGAAGGTCAGCTCGCCCTTCTGGCTGGGCTGGGTCTCGCCGGGCAACAGCACGTCGACGGCGATCGGACCGGCGGCCTTCGCCTGCTCGATCTGCACCAGATCGCTCTCGCTCGGATTGAAGGTCACATAGATCGGATCGAGTTGCACCAGCGTGTTGAGCACTGTGCCGGCGACACTGACCAGCGTGCCGACCGAAGCCTGGTTCCGGCCAATGCGTCCCGAGAACGGCGCCTTGATCTCGGCATAGCCGAGATTGAGCTCGGCCGTCCGCACCGCCGCCTGGTCGACGGCAAGGGCGGCCTGGGCCGCGCGCAGATTGCTGGTGCGCTGGTCGAAGCTGTCCTTGTCCAGATAGCCGGCCTTGGCAAGGTCGGTGCCGCGGCCGAGATTGGATTTCGCATATTCGAGCGTCGCGCTATCGCGCTGCACCTGCGCCTTCGCCTGGTCGAGCGCGGCCTGATAATCATCGGGCGCGATACGGTAGAGCAGGTCGCCCTGCTTGACGTCGCTGCCGTCGGCAGCCGTCTGCTCCTGCAGATAGCCCGGCACGCGCGCCTGCAGCGTGATGCTGCGGATCGACTCCACCCGCGCCGCGTAGTCGAGATAGATCGGCAGCGTCTTCTTCACGACATTCACCACCGGCACCGGCATCACGAAGGCCGCCGGCGCTGGCGCCGCACCCGCTGCGCCGCCGCTCAAATTGCCCATGTCGAGAAAGTGCACGCTGGCCACCGAGATCGCGCCGAGCGCGACGGCCGTTCCCAAAGCGATTTTCCATCTACGCATAATTGATCTCCAATCTTATTCGGCCGCCTGGGCGAGCGGCTGAAGCGCCGGCTCGGCGGTCGGTTCAATTTCGTCTTGCTGAGGCGCATCGTCGTGCGCCTTGGCAGGTTTCCTTTCGCCACGTTCGCGCAACTGCTCGATCACGGCGTAGAAGACAGGCACGAAGACCAGCGACAGGACGGTCGCCGCCACCATGCCGCCGAAGACGGTGGTGCCGATCGATTGCCGGCTGGCTGCACCGGCGCCCGTCGCGAACATCAGCGGCAGCACGCCGAGGATGAAGGCGAAGGCGGTCATCAGGATCGGCCGCAGTCTCAGCCTCGCGGCTTCCATCGCCGCTTCGACGATGGTGAGGCCCTCCTCGCGCCGGCGTCTGGCGAACTCGACGATCAGGATCGCGTTCTTCGCCGCCAAGCCGATCAGCATGACGAAGCCGATCTGCGAGTAGACGTCGATCTGCATGCCGCGCAGCATCAGCACGAGGAAGGCGCCGAACAAAGCGAGCGGCACGGCGAGCAGCACCATGAAAGGCATCGCCCAGCTTTCATACTGCGCCGCCAGGATCAGGAACACGAAGACGATCGCCAGCCCGAACACCACCGAAGCGATCGATCCGGCCTTGAGCTCCTGGAAAGTGATGCCGGTCCACTCGTAGCCGAAGTCGCGCGGCAGCACATTCGCCGCCGCCCGCTCCATGGCCGCCACCGCCTGTCCGGACGAGAAGCCGGGGGCAGCACCGCCATTGATCAGGGCCGACGCGTTGTTGTTGTAATGCGGCACGGTCTCCGGCCCGACGATCGGCACCAGTCTGCCCAGCGTGCTCAGCGGCACCATGCCGCCCGACGCGTTGCGCACATAGAGCCGCGAGATGTCGGTGGCGTCGGCGCGCGCGTCCTTGTCGGCCTGGATGGTCACGCGGAAGGTGCGGCCAAACAGGTTGAAGTCGTTGACGTAGAGCGAGCCGAGATAGATCTGCAGCGTGTTGAAGACGTCCGGCAGGTTGAGGCCGAGCAGCTTCGCCTTGCTGCGGTCGAGGTCGTAGTTGAACTGCGGCGTCGAGGTCGAGAAGGATGAGAACAGCTGCTGCGGGTTGAGCTCCGGCTGCTTGCGCGCCTCGGCGAGCAGCGCCTGCGTGACGTCGTTCAGCGCCGCACTGCCGCGCCCGGACAAATCCTCGACCTGGAACTCGAAGCCGCCTGTGGTGCCGATGCCCGGGATCGAAGGCGGATCGAAGGAGAGCGCGAACGCATCCGGCATCTGCAGAAGCTTGCCGCGCACCTGCTCGACCAGTTTCGAGGCGCTCTGGTCAGGACCGCGTTCGTCCCATGGTTTCAGGATCGCGAACTCCACCGCCGAATTCGACTGCGCGGCGCTGGTTAGGAAGTTCAGGCCGCTGATCGAGCCGACGATGTCGACGCCGGGCGTCGATTGCAGGATGTCGCGCGCCCTTTGCGCCACCGCGTCGGTACGCTCCAGGGAAGCGCCGTCCGGCAGCTGGATGACGACGAAGAAATAGCCCTGGTCTTCCACGGGAAGGAAGGTCGAAGGCAGTTTCTGCCAGACGAAATAGGTGGCGACGAGGCCGGCCGCGAACAGGCCAAGCATGGCCCAGCGCAGCTTGATCAGAATGCGCACCCCATGCGCATAGGCATGCGACAGCCAGTCGAAGCCGACGTTGAACCAGCGGAACAGCACGAACTGGGTTTCGCCGCGATGGCGCAGGAAGGCAGCGCTCAGCGCCGGCGAGAGCGTCAGCGAGTTGAAGGCGGAGATGCCGACGGAGATCGCCACGGTCAGCGCGAACTGGTTATAGAGCCGGCCCGAGACGCCCGGGATGAAGGCGACGGGAACGAACACCGCCATCAGCACCGCCGTGGTGGCGATGATCGGACCGGTCACCTCGGCCATCGCCGCGCGCGTAGCGGCCAGCGGCTTGAGTCCTGCCTCGAGCTGACGTTCGACATTCTCGACCACGACGATCGCGTCGTCGACGACGAGGCCGATCGCCAGCACCATGCCGAGCAGCGAGAGCATGTTGAGCGAAAAGCCCAGCATGTACATCACCGCCAGCGTCGCGATCAGCGAGACGGGAATGGCGATGGTCGGGATGATGGTGGTGCGCCAGCTCTGGAGGAAGATGAACACCACCGCGACCACCAGCACCAGCGCTTCGCCGAGCGTGATCAGCACGTCGTGCATCGAGGCCGACACGAAACGCGTCGTGTCGTAATGCATGGCGTAGCTGACGCCCTTCGGGAAGCGCTTCGACAGCTCCTGCATCTTGTCCTTGACCCGCTGCTGCAGGTCGAGGGCGTTGGAGCCCGGCATCTGGTAGACGGCCAAAACCACGGTCGGGTCCTTGCCGAAGAAGGCGGAGGAAGAATATTGCAGCGCGCCGAGCTCGATGCGGGCGACGTCGCGCAGCCGCACAAGCGAGCCGTTCTGCGAATTGGCGCGCACGACGATGTCGCCGAATTCCTTCGGGTCGCTAAGGCGGCCTACCGCATTGACCTGCATCTCGAAGGCGGTGCCGGCGGGCGCCGGCGACTGGCCGATCTTGCCGGCCGCCACCTGCACGTTCTGTTCGGCGATGGCGTTCTGCACGTCGACAGCGGTGATGCCAAGATTGGCAAGCTTGTCCGGATCGAGCCAGACGCGCATCGAATAGCGGCGCTCGCCGAAGATCTGCACGTCGCCGACGCCCGGCAGGCGCTTCAGCGGGTCGACCACCTGCAGATAGGCGAGGTTGCTCAGCGCCACCGGATCGACCGAGCCGTCCGGCGAGGTCAGGTCGACGATCAGCACGAAATTGGGGTTCTGCTTCTTGATCGTCACGCCGCCCTGGTTGACGATGGCCGGCAGGGAGGATGCCGCTTGGCTGACGCGGTTCTGCACGTCGACCGCCGCCGTGCTCAGCGGATGGCCGACGTCGAAGGTGATGGTGATGGTGGAGGAGCCGTCATTCGAGCTCGTCGACGACATGTAGGTCATGCCTTGCACGCCGTTGATCTGCTGCTCGAGCGGGGTGGTGACCGTATCGGCCACGACCTGGGCGCTGGCGCCCGGATAGTGCGCGCTGACCACGACCTGCGGGGGCGTGATGTCGGGAAACTGCGAGACGGGCAAGAGGAAATAGGCGATCGCACCGGCGAGCACCATGATGATGGCGATCGCCGACGCGAAGATCGGGCGGTGGATGAAGAAGTTCACCATGATGCGGACGCCTCGCCGAACGGGTTTGCGAAATGGCGCAGGCGCCGGGCCCGGCCGGAGCCGGAATCCTGCAGGAAGGATGGCGGGATGTTGCCCGGCGCCTGGTCAGCCGCGCGCTGGCGCAGCATCCGTTCGAAGGCTTTGGGGTCGATCCCGTCCGCCTTCATCACCAGCCGGATCATCGGATCCCGGATGGCTTCGTCGATCGTCAGGTCTTTGCGCTTTTGCATAGGAGTGGCTCCTTGCTCGGTCCGCATCGCTTGATCACGAACCGCTTTTTCTCGTTCTTCACCGGCCAAAGCCGCATGACAGGCAGGTTTTGCGTCCTATCTCACTCTGGCAGGGCTATCGGAGGGCCTTGTCGTTTGACGGCGAGTGATATAGGTGTTACCAGTAAGTAACATGCTGGAAGTTACAGACCGGTAACACCATAGTCAAGAGGTGGCGACGGTTTTTTTGGAAACGACGAAAGGAGAGCATGATGACTGACGGCGTTGCGGAGCGTTCCCGTCCCCGGGATCGAATCCTGGAGACGGCGCAGGACATGTTCCACAAGCACGGCATCAAGGGTGTGGGCGTCGATGCCATCACCGAGGCTGCCGGCACCAACAAGATGACGCTTTACCGTCACTTCGAGTCCAAGGACGAATTGATCGTCGAATGCCTGCGCGCGACGGCGGCGAAGGCTTCGAGGATCTGGGACGAGTTCGAGGCCAAGCATCCCGGCGACAAGCTCGCCCAGTTGCATGCTTGGGTGCAAAAGGCTTCGGAGCTGCTCAGCGCCGACAGCCGCGGCTGCGACATGGCCAATGCCGCCGTCGAGCTCACCGAGACCGATCACCCGGCAAGGCGCGTCATCAAGGAACTGAAGGAGGCCCAGCGCGAAAAGCTGGTCGCGCTTTGCCGCGATGCCGGCATCGGCCAGGCCGAGCTTCTCGCCGACACGCTGTCGCTGCTGCTCGAAGGCGCGCGCGTCTCGATGCAGAGCGTCGGTGCCGAAGGTCCGAGCGCGCAATTCGTGCGCATGGCCGAAAGCCTGATCGCCTCGTTCCGGGCGCGCTGATCTCTTCGCCTCGTCCTGATTCTGTTATGCTGTTCCGGAAACGGGCGCTAGACGATGGGTCAGGCAAGTTTTCCGGAGATGTATGAGCGCTGGCTCGTGGGTCCTCTCTTCCGCCCCTGGGCCGAAGTGACCTTCGAAGACCTGAAGCTGTCTCCAGGCCATCGTGTGTTGGACATCGCCTGCGGCACGGGAATAGTTGCCCGGGTTGCCAGGGAACGGCTCGGTGCCGCCGGATATGTCCTCGGCATCGACATCAACGCAGATATGCTTGCTGTCGCGCGCACCGTGGCGCCAGACATCGATTGGCGCGTAGGCAATGCCGGTGCACTGCCTCTCCATGACGGAGAGCAGTTCGATTTGATCGTCTGTCAACAAGGGCTGCAGTTCTTTCCCGATAAGTCCGCTGCGGCGGCGGAGATGCGGCGAGCACTGGCGCAGGGCGGCCGGCTGGCCGTTGCCACGTGGCGCCCCGATGAGGAAATCCCCTTCTTTCGGGATCTCCGCCGCGTCGCCGAGCGCCTCCTCGGCCCAGTGGTGGACCTGCGCCACAGCTTTGGGAATGCGGCGCCGATCGAGGTGCTGCTCCGGGACGCCGGCTTCCACGACGTCCGATCAAGGACAATATCGCGCAGGATACGCTTTGAGGACGGGGCGCCTCTCCTGCGGTTGAACACGATGGCCCTGGTCGGCATGAGCGCCGCCGGCAAGGCAATGGCCGATCAGGAACGCAAGCACGTCGTGGAGGACATCGTGAGCGGGAGCGCGCCCGTGCTGCAGTCTTATGCGGATGGATCGGGGGTCGCTTTCGAACTCAGCTCCAATCTGGTGACGGCGAAAGGCTAGGCGCGTATCTGGTCAGCATTAGGTAGCTTCGCCTCCGCCTTTGGCACGCAAAGAAAAGCCCGCTGCCGGGAGGAGGTGGCAGCGGGCTCGATTTCGAATACGGCACGGGAGGAGGTGTACCGCACTCAGCGTCGGCATCACATCTGGGAGGAGGAGACGGCCGACACCCAGATAAATACGGGGTGCCTAACGATTCGGCAATTGCGAAACCTGCATAGCTGCTGTGCAGAATTGCGGGATCAATCGTCAGACAAATAAGCGAGCGGCGCGCTCCGCGCTACTGCGCCGGGACGTTTTCCTTGAAGATCAGCCGCGGCTCGATGAATTTCTTCGTCAGGTATGGCGCCGACGAGGCAATGGAGCCGAGCAGGCGGATCACCGACTGCTCCGCGATCAGCCGCGCATTCTGGTCGATGACGACGTCGGCAAGATCGTCGACGAGATAGCGCCGTGTTTCCCTGGTCAGATCGTGGCAGATGAAGACCGGCTTCAAACGCGGCTTGACCTCGAGCAACGCCTTGGCCACGCCGGAGCGTCCAGCGCCGACGCAATAGATGCCGAGCAGATCCGTTTCGTCGTGCAGCGCCTTGACGGTCGCGCGGTAGCTGGCGTCCGGGTCGTCGTTGCTTTCGGCCGCGCTTGAGACCGTGAGGTCGGGAAATTCTTCGGCGAGCACCGAACGAAAGCCCATCTCGCGCTCCTCGTGGCCGCGATAGGAGCGCGAGCCGACCACCATCGCCAGATGTCCCCTACGGCCGCCGAGGAAGCGGCCCATCAGCAGCGCCGCCGTGCGGCCCGCCACCCGGTTGTCGATGCCGACATAGGCCGAGCGCGGTGCCGCCGGCACATCCGAGATCAGCGTGACCAGCCTGATCCCGGCATCGACCAGCTCGCGCAGGATGTTGCGCGTGCGCGGATGGTCGACGGCGATCACGCCGACGCCATTGGCCTTGAGCGACAGGTTCTCCATGGCACTCTGCAGCGTGCCCGGCGAAATGCCGGCAAGGTTATGGATGCGGCAGGAAGCGACCAGCGGCAGGCGCGCCGCATACTCCTCGATGTGATGGGCGAGATCGGCCATGAAGGCATTGGATCCGATCGGCAGGAAGAATTCGAGATGCGCCGGCTTCGACGGCAGCACGACCTGGTCGAGTGTCGGCAGATAGCCGAGCTGCTTGGCCGCCTCCAGCACGCGCTGCCGGTTGGCAGCGCTTGCACCCGGGCGGTTGTTGAGCACCCGGTCGACGGTCGCGGTCGACAGGCCGCAGCTCCGGGCGATATCGGCTACGGTGGCTTTCATGGGTCCAGTCATAGGCGCTGATGCAATCCTGTGCCAGCGGCGGGCGTGAAGCGGCTGCCGGCCGCCGATCCGCCTGCCGGTCAGCCCTCAGCCATGCTGCGGACCGTCGGCGATGGCGTCGCGGATTTCCTTGTCCGACATGCCGGTGATGACGCGCTCGACTTCGGCGACCGTCGTCTTTTTCGGATCGATGTCGTCGGCCACCACCTTGCCCCGGCGCATCACCACGATGCGGTCGACCACCTGGAAGACGTGATGGATGTTGTGCGCGATGAAGATGCAGGAATGGCCGGAATCGCGCGCGCTGCGCACGAAGCTCAAGACCCCTTGCGTCTCGGCGACGCCGAGATTGTTGGTCGGCTCGTCGAGGATGATGAGATCGCTGTCGAAATGCATGGCGCGCGCGATCGCCACCGCTTGGCGCTCGCCGCCCGACAGCGAGCCGATCGGTGTTGTCGGCGGGATGTTCTTGGTGATGCCGACCTGCTTGAGCAGGTCGCGCGCCACCGCGTTCATCGCGTCCTGGTCCATACGGTTCAGGAAGCGCGGCGCCTTGATCGGCTCGCGCCCGAGGAACAGGTTGCGCGCGATCGACAGCTGCGTGACCAGCGCCGAGTCCTGGTAGATCGTCTCGATGCCGTGGGCGATGGCGTCGCTGGTGCTGCGCAGCGTGACCTTCTTGCCGCGGATGTAGATGTCGCCGCTGGTCAGCGGCACGGCGCCCGACAGCACCTTGATCAGCGTCGACTTGCCGGCGCCGTTGTCCCCCAGCAGGCCGACGATCTCCTTTTCATTGACGTGGAAATTGGCGTCCACCAGCGCCTGCACGCGCCCGTAGGACTTGCGGATATTTTCCATGCGGATGAGCGGTTCGGCCATCGTCCTAAGTTCCCGCCTGGTGCCGGCGTTCGAGCCATGAATGCAGCGCCATCATCCCGAGGATGATCGCGCCGATGAAGATGTTGTAGGCGAGTCCCGGCACGCCGATCAGCACGATGCCGTTGCGCATGACGCGCAGGATCAGGATGCCAAGCACCGTACCGATGATGGTGCCGCGCCCGCCGGTCAGCGCCGTGCCGCCGATCACCACCATGGCGATGACCTCGAGCTCGTAGCCGGTGCCGCTGTTGGGATTGGCCGCGGAGGTGCGTAGCGACGAGATCACGCCGGCGAGCGAGGCCATCACCGCTGACAGGATGAACAGGCCGACCTTGACGCGGCTGACGTTGACGCCGCGCGCGCGGGCCGCGTTCGGATTGCCGCCGGCGGCCTGGACCCAGTTGCCGGTGCGGCTCTGCGTCAGCACATAGCCGAGCACGATCGCGGCGCCGATGAACCAGAACAGCGAGGCGTAGATGCGGAAAGATCCGACATAGAAGTCGCCGACCAGTATGTTCGCCAGCCAACTGCCTTCCGCGCTCCAGGTGCGCTGCGGAAAGCCGTCGGTGATGAACAATGCCGAACCGCGCACGACAAGCAGCATGCCGAGCGTCACCAGGAAGGACGGGATCTTGAGCTGCGTGACGAACCAGCCATTCACCAGTCCGATCAGGGCAGCAACGATCAGCGCGATCAGCAGGCCCATTTCCAGCGAGGTGACGCCGCTGTTGAAGAGCGTCCACATCAGCACCGGCGAGAAGCCGAACAGAGAGCCGACCGAAAGATCGAACTCGCCTGATGTCATCAGCAAGGTCATTGCCAGTGCGATCAGGCCGAGCTCGACGGTGAAGGCCAGGATGTTCGAGATATTCTGCGGCGACAGGAAGTCGGGATTGATGCCCCAGAAGACGACGAGCTCGACGATAAGCAGTACCAGCGGGCCGAATTCCGCTCGAGCGATGAAACTTTGAATGAAGGAACGGTTTTCCATTGAGCCCGCGGCGTGAATGACTGGCTGAAGCCCGCTCCGATCAGGCAGGGCTCGACGGTACAGGAAAGCGGCCGCGGCCCGAAAGCCGCGACCGTTGATGTCAGGGATTATTTGCCGGACAGGATCTTGTCGTAGACGCCGGCGGTGTCCTTCTCATAGAGCGCGCCGGTGATGACGTTGAAGCCCGGAGGAATGCCGCTGGCGGCCATGTTGGCCAGCGAAAGCGCCACATAGCTGGTCGCCTGCGGGTCCTGCCACTGCCCGGCATTGACGTATCCGTTCAGCACTTCCTGCGTGGTGTCGAGCGAGTTGCCCCAGCCGACGACCGGGATTTCGCCCGGCTTGACGCCGGCCTGGTCGAACACGCGCTTGATCGAGCCGGTGACGAGGTCGCCGAGGCCGATGATCGCCTTCACCTTGCCCTTGTGGGCAGTGAGATAATCGACCATGCGGTTGATCACTTCGGCCTGGTCGAGTGTCGCTTCGGTCACCTCATAGGTGATGCCGGCCGGCCCGAACACGCTCTTGATGCCTTCCTCTTCCTGCACGCCATAGGTGGCGCCGGGGACCTCGACCGGCATCCAGACGAAGTCGCCCTTCTTCACCAGGCCCTTGTCGACCAGATATTGCGCCCAGTGCTTGCCGAAGGTGACGTTGTCGCCGCCGACATAGGCGTTGAAGTTTGCCTTCGGATCGGGCGTGTTGAAGTTGATGATCGGGATGTTGGCCGCGCGCGCCTCCTTGACGATCTCGACAAGGCTGCCCGGATCCGGGCTGGTGGTGACGATGCCATCTGCCTTGGCTGAGATGGCGGCTCGGACGGCTTCCTGCTGCGAGGCGACATCGCCATTGTGGAACGAGGTGTTCACCTTGTTGCCGGTGTCGCTCGCCCATTGCTTGGCGCCGGCCAGGAAGTAGGTCCAGACCGGATCGGCCGGGCCGCCATGCGAAATCCAGTAGAACGTCTTGGCCTCGGCCATCGCCGGAATGGCGATAGCCGCGATCAAGCCAAGCACGAGCAGTCTTAGCCGCGAAAGCATTCGATTTCCTCCCATGTTGAACTCTCCTCCCGGATCGGCGCGACGCGACCTTGGCCGCATCTCCTGCCCGCGCCGACCGGAACGTCTAGAGCATTCTCTTTTTCAGGCAGTGGCAAGCCTCCATCGCCAATGGATGTTGGCACAGGCGCGCGCGCCATCAGCAATCCCATCAGATTGCATCAGCAGCGGTGATATTCGTTGGGCAAGCGGCGCCATAGACCATCCGCTGCACGGATTGGCCTCCAAGCAGTCGCCTTCTGGTGCGGCTTTAGATCAGACCCGCCCTGGCCAGGTCGCGCATCAGATGGCTGGCGCCGTAGGTCCAGTGCGGGCAGTCCGGCGACAGCCTTACGCGGTTGACCAGCGCGCCGAGCTTTTCCGACGAGATGGTGACGATGTCGCCGATCTTGTGCGTAAAACCCTTGCCCTTCTCGCCTCGGTCCTTCGAGGGCACGAACATGGTGCCGAGATAGAGCGCGAGTCCGTCCGGATACTGGTGATGCGGGCCAATCGCCGCCTTGACCAGTTCCTCCGGCGAGCGGCTGATCTCGGCCATCGAGCTCGCGCCCTCCAGCGAGAAGCCGTCCTCGCCATCGACGTTGAGCCGCACCGTGGCGCGCTTCACGTCGGCGATGGAGAAGGTTTCGTCGAACAGCCGGATGAACGGCCCGAGCGAGGCCGAAGCATTGTTGTCCTTGGCCTTGCCGAGGAGCAGCGCCGAGCGTCCTTCGACATCGCGCAGATTGACGTCGTTGCCGAGCGTGGCGCCGACAATGCGACCCGAGCTGTCGGCGATCATGGCGATCTCGGGCTCTGGATTATTCCAGGTGGAGACGGGGTGCAGCCCGACATCGGCGCCGAATCCGACGGAAGCCATCGGCTGGCATTTGGTGAAGATTTCGGCGTCCGGGCCGATGCCCACTTCGAGATATTGCGACCATGCCCCGCGCGCGATCAGCTTGGCCTTGATCTCCATCGCTTCCGGCGACCCGGGCTTGAGCTTCGACAGATCGTGGCCGATCAGTCCGGCGATGTCGGCGCGGATGGCGTCGGCCTTTTCGGCCGAACCGCGCGCTTGCTCCTCGATGACGCGCTCGAGCAGGCTGACGACGAAGGTGACGCCGGAGGCCTTGACCGCCTGCAGGTCGACGGGCGACAGCAGGATGGGCTTCCCGGCATCACGTTTGGCCTCGAAACTGTTCGCCGCGATGTCTTCCAGCGCACCGATCGCCTTGCCCTTGGCCGAGCGCAGATAGTCAGCCGGATCCTTCAATTCGCAAAGATCGCGCACCGTAGGCGCCGCGCTCGAGGTGATGTCGATCACCTCGCCGTCCCGCACCGTCACCACCAGCGGATGGGAAGCGGCGCTGGTCTTGGCGCGACCGACGAAAATTCCATCGGCGGGCAGGCGGGTCGGATCGGTCATGGCATCATTCCTCTCAATTTTTCGCGCGCGGCACTTTTCCCCGATTTCGCGGAGACGTCTATCCCGCCAGCCGCAACATTTATGACCATGCATTTGCTGTCACACAGCCACGGCCGAACTGGCCCATCGAAGCGATCTTTCAAATCTATGAACTCGGCAATAGGATTTTCACGAAGCTCCAGCGCGTAGGTGATCCTCTTGGCCGAAGCCTTTTCCGATCCGATCTGGCGAAAGCCCCAGGCGGCCACGGCGTTTCAGTGTGAGCTTTCGGCTGACGGCATGCTGGACGCGGTCATCGTCGGCGGCGGCATCATGGGGCTGTCGACCGCGCTGCATGCGGCGCGCGCGGGCCTTTCCATTCAGGTGCTGGATGCCGGCTTGATCGGGCAGGGCGCTTCAGGCCTCAATGGCGGCCAGGTCATTCCCGGCCTCAAATACGATCCGGAATGGCTGATCGAACACTTCGGCAAGGAACGCGGCGAAGCCCTGGTCGCGTTCGCCGCCTCGACGGCCGATGCGGTGTTCGACGTGATCCGCGACGAGAAGCTGGCGGTGCCGTTCACGCGCAATGGCTGGATCCAGGCCGCGCACACCACGACCGCGCTGAAGGCAGCGGCGAACCGGGATCGCCAATGGTGCTCGCGGTGTGCCGACGTCGAGCTGCTCGACAAAGCGGGAATCGCGGCGATGACCGGCGCCAAAGGCTATCTCGGCGGCTGGCTGGACCGCCGGGCCGGCGTCATCGATCCGCTCTCCTACACGCTCGAGCTCGCCCGCGTCGCGTCGGCCGCCGGCGCCCGCATCGCCGAGCAGCAGCGGGTGGTGAAGCTTGCCAAGGAAGCCGGCGCATGGCGGGTCTCGACACAAGGCGGCGCCGGATTGCGGGCCAAGTCGGTCGTGCTCGCCACCAACGCCTATACGGACGGGCTGTTGCCTGGTCTTGCCCAGACGATCGTGCCGCTGCATTCCTTCCAGATCGCCACCGCGCCGCTTCCGGCCGAGCTTGCTGCAAGCATCCTGCCGGGCGGTCAGGCCGTTTCCGATTCCCGTCGCATCCTGGTCTACTACCGCCGGACTCCCGATGGCCGGATGGTGCTGGGCGGTCGCGGCCGCATGGCGCTGCCTTCAAGCGCTGCCGATTGGGCGCATTGCGAACGCGCGCTCACCCGCCTCTATCCGGCGCTTGCCGGCATCGCCATCGAAAAGCGCTGGTTCGGCCGCGTGGCGCTGACGCCGGACCACCTGCCGCATCTGCATGAGCCGGAAAAGGGCCTGCTCGCGGTCGTCGGCTGCCAAGGCAGGGGCGTCGGCCTGATGAGCGCGCTGGGCAAGCGCATGGCAAACTACCTTGCAAGCGGCGACGTGAGGCAGTTGCCGTTTCCGCTGTCGCCGATCAAGCCGATCCCGTTCCACGCTTTCCGCCAGGTCGGCGTCGCCGCGGCAATCACCTGGTACCGCATGCTCGACGCGTTCGAACGCTGACGCCGAATGCGTGCAGCGCACAAGCGAATCTGCTTGACAGTTTCATGAATATGAAAAAACATCAGGCGATTTCAAAAATCCGATGGAGCCAACAGGCACTTCGATGTCGACCATCGCCGCAACACGGCCCTTGCCGGAAAACCGCATCTCGCCGGTCTTCCGTTTCGCCATGCTGCTGCCGGGTGGGCTGGTCACCTTCTTTCTGATCCTGTTCGCGCTTGGCCTGGTGGTCTTTCTCGCCTTCAGGGGCAATGACGGCTCGCTGCTCGGGGTTGGCCTGACGGTCGAAAATTTCGTCACCGTCGCCACCGATCCGCTCTATTGGACGGTGACGCTGCGCTCGCTGGTCATCGCCGGCTTGGTGACGCTCGCCACCGTCGTTACTGCCTATCCGGTCGCCTATTACCTCGCCTTCCATGCCGGGCGGCGCCGCAACCTGCTGCTCTTCCTGGTCACGCTGCCCTTCTGGACCAGCTATCTTTTGCGCGTCTTCGCCTGGAAGATCGTGCTTGCCTATAATGGCGTTCTGAACTCGGCCTTTATCGAGACAGGCCTTTGGAAGGAGCCGACGCTCGCCTTCCTCAACACGCCGGCCGCGGTCGTGGTGACACTCGCCCACGCCTATGCGCCTTTCGCCATCCTGCCGATCTACGTGGCGCTGGACACGATTCCGAAGTCGCTGCTCGAAGCAGCCTCCGATCTTGGCGCGCGGCCATTCACCAGCTTTCGCCGCGTGGTGCTGCCCAATTCGATGCCGGGCGTTCTGGCGGCGGCGCTGGTCGTCTTCGTGCCGACGGTCGGCGACTATGTCACGCCGGCCATGGTCGGCGGTCCGGCCAGCACCATGATCGGCACGCTGATCCAGTCGCAATTCGGCAAGGCCAATGATTGGCCGTTCGGCGCCGCGCTCTCGGTCTGCGTCATGCTGGTCATCCTCTGCGTGGTGCTGGTCGCGCGCGGCGCCGACCGCCGGTTCGGCAGCCGCACATGAGCGCCCGGGCAGACATCAATAGCGACGGCCGCTGGCTCGGCGTCTACGTGCTTGGCTATCTCGTCTTCCTCTATCTGCCGGTGCTCTTGATCCCGCTGTTTTCTTTCAACAACTCGATCCAGGCGGCGTTTCCGTTGCAGGGTTTCACGCTTGAATGGTACCGGACGCTCTACGGCAATCCGGCGCTGTCCGGCGCCCTGGCCAACAGCCTGGCCATCGGGGTCATCGCCGCCTTCGGCGCGACGCTTTGCGGCATCACCGTCTCCTATATGGACCTTTACGGTCGTTCGCAGCTCGCCGCCACGATCAGCGCCATCGCCCGGCTGCCGATCCTGATCCCCGGCGTCATTGTCGGCATCTCGCTTTTGATCCTGGTCAATCTGATCGGTCTCGGCCCATCGCGTGTTTCCATCGTGCTCGGCCATATCCTCGTCGCGCTGCCGACGACGGTCGTGGTGATGCGCAGCCGCTTCGCCGCCATCCCGAAGACGATCCGCGAGGCGGCACTCGACCTCGGCGCTTCCGACTGGACGACGTTCCGGCGTGTCATGCTGCCGCTCAGCCTGCCCGCCGTGCTGTCGGCCTTCATGCTCTCTTTCCTGATTTCCTTCGACGAGTTCATCGTCGTCTTCTTCCTCGCCGGCACCGAGCCGACGCTGCCGCTCTACATCTGGAGCCAGCTGCGCTTCCCGCGCTCGCTGCCGACCGTGATGGCGCTCGGCACGGTGATCCTCGTCGTATCTTTCATCATCGCGGGCACAGCCGAAATCCTTCGCCACCGCGGCCTCGGCGCTGCGCACCGCAATCCAGCCTGAACCACAACAAAGAAGAGGAGAACGAAAATGACAGTCCACCTGAAATCGATCGCCGGACACAAAGCCCGGGCTGGCCTTGCCGCGCTGGCGCTCGCGCTGTCGTCGACAGTCGCTCTTGCCGCCGACAAGCTGCAATATTTCACCTGGTCGGGCTACGAATTGCCCGACTTCAACAAGAGCTTCCTTGCCGCGCATCCCGATGGCGTCGAGGCGACGATCTTCGGCGATGATGACGACGCCTTCACCAAGGTCAAGGCCGGCTTCCGCCCGGACATCGCGCATCCCTGCTACGACAAAGTGGCGCGCTGGAACAAGGAAGGCCTGCTGCAGCCGATCGACACCAAGCGCATCAAGAACTGGGATTCGATCTTCCCGGTGTTCAAGAACCTGCCCGACTTGCAGGCCGGCGACGGCAAGGTGTGGATGGTGCCCTGGGATTGGGGCAACACCTCGATCCTCTACCGCACCGACCTGGTGAAGAACCCGGAAGCGAGCTGGAATCTTCTGTGGGACAAGCAATATGCCGGCCGCATGGCGACCATCGACGCCGTGCACGACACGCCGATTGTCGCGGCGTTGCTGGCGGGCGTGAACCCCTTCGACATGACGCCTGACCAGATGGACAAGGTGGCCGAAAAGCTTCGCGAGCAGCGGCCGCTGCTGTCGAGCTACACCACCGACATGACCTCGGTCGAGCAGGCGCTGGCCAGCGGCCAACTGGTCGCCGCCATGACCTGGAATGCGTCGGCGACCTCGTTGAAGAAGCAGGGCGTGCCGGTCGAGTTCATGAAGCCGAAGGAAGGCATGCTGACCTGGGCCTGCGGCTTCGTCATGCTGAAGGACGCCAAGAACGTCGATCTCGCCTATGACTTCATCAACAGCCGGCTCGACGCCGACTCCGGCAAATTCCTTATCCAGTCCTATGGCTATGGCAGCTCCCTCTCGACCGCTTTCGCCGGCGTGTCGAAGGAGGAGCTGGAGAAACTGCAGCTGCCTGCCGATCCGGAGGTGATGCTGAAGAGCACCATCTTCACCGGCCCGATGAAGCAAAATGACGACGTGGCGAAGATGTTCGAAAAGGTGAAGGCAGGGGGCTGACTAGCTCCCCCTTCTCCCCTTGTGGGAGAACGTGGCCGCGAAGCGGCCGGATGAGGGGTGCTCCAGGGAACACAGACGTCTCACTTCGCTGGAACACCCCTCATCCGTCTCGGCGCTGTCGCGCCGATCCACCTTCTCCCACAGGGGGAGAAGGGGGAGCTTGGCGGCGCTGCGCCACACCGGGGAAAGACAACAAGGACCAACGCATGGACATTCTTGACGAAGCGGCGGCAAAGCCGAAAGACGATGCCGATATCCGCGTCGGCCGGCGCGTGCGGGCGCTCAGGCTCGAGCGCAAGCTGTCGCTGGCCGAGCTCGCGGCCAAGGCCGGCATCTCCATCGGTGCGCTCAGCCAGATCGAGCGCGGCATGTCCTCGCTACGCGTCAAGGTGATCTGGCCGCTGGCGGCGGCGCTCGATATCGAACCGTCGGCGCTGATCACGGACGGCAGCGAAGCGGTCAACGATCTCTATTGCGTGCGCGCCGACAAGCGACGGCAGATTCCGGTGAAATCCGAAGGCATCGCCAAGGCGCTGCTGTCGCCGCCGGCCGCGACGCTGACCGGCATGCTGGTCACGGTCGAGGCCGGCGGCGGCACGGCGGAAGCCTACGCCCACGCCGGCCACGAGTTCGGCTTCGTCATGGCCGGCGAGGTCGAGCTGGTGGTGGACGCCAGCACCTATGTCCTCAAGGCCGGCGACAGCTTCGCCTTCAAGAGCACCCTTCTGCATGCCTTCCGCAATCCCGGCGCCGAGCGTTGCCAGATCCTCTGGGTCAACACGACAAAACCGTCCGAGGTGCGCGATGGCGCCTGACGCGCTCGTTCGGCTGCAGAAGGTTTCGAAGGTTTTTCCTGGCGGCATTGTCGGGCTTGATAATGTCGATCTCGACATCGCTCCCGGCGAGTTCCTGACCCTTCTCGGCCCTTCCGGTTGCGGTAAGACGACGAGCTTGCGCGTCATCGCCGGCTTTGAGAGCCCGACCAGCGGCGATGTGCTGCTCGACGGCCGCGACATCACCGGCCTGCGGCCCTTCGACCGGCCGGTCAACACGGTCTTCCAGGACTACGCGCTGTTCCCGCATATGGATGTCGCCGCCAATGTCGGCTTCGGCCTGTCGCTGCGCAAACTCACCGGCGCCGAGCAGGCCAAGCGGGTCCGCGAGGCGCTCGACATGGTAGGCCTTGCCGACAAGCTGCGCGCCCGCGTCTCCGAACTCTCCGGCGGCCAGCGCCAGCGCGTCGCCTTAGCCCGCGCCATCGTCTGCGAGCCGCGCGTGCTTCTGCTCGACGAGCCGCTCTCGGCGCTCGACGCGCATCTGCGCGAGCAGATGCAGGTCGAATTGAAGCGGCTGCAGTCGCGGCTGGGCACCACCTTCGTCATGGTCACGCACGACCAGACCGAGGCGCTGTCGATCTCCGACCGCATCGTCGTCATGAACAAGGGCCGCATTGAGCAGATCGCGCCGCCGGCCACACTTTACGACCGGCCTGCGACACGCTTCGTCGCCTCCTTCATCGGCACCATGAACTTGTTGCAGTCGCGCTTTCTCGGCCGCGACGGCGAGCGCCTGCGCTTTGCCGCCGGCGACCTGCCGCTGGAGGCGATCTCAGACGGTGGCGAGACGCCGGCCGCCGGCGACACGCGAACCATCGGCGTGCGGCCGGAAGATCTCCAGGTTGTCGGTGAAGCCGGCGAAGGTACCGCGCCGGCGCGCGTCAGCGGCGTCGTCTTCCATGGCCGCACGCTGCGCCTGCATGCCGAGCTCGGACAAGGCACAGCAATCGTCATCGATGCCCCGCGCCGCGCCGACGGTACTCAATTCAGCGTCGGCGACGTGGCGCATGTCAGCCTGCGGCGCGGCGCCAACTGCCCCATGCTTTCCAACTGATGGAACGGGCCTAGGCTCAAGACGCCTTGGCGAAGAATCCCTGATAGTCGGACTTGGCCTGCAGCAGGCGCAGGATGTTCTCGCGCGAGCCGCGCACATGCGCGCGGGCGCGCTCGCCGGCCAGCGCGACGTCGCCGGCGCAGATCGCGTCGACGATGCCGGCATGTTCCTCGCGGGTGAGCTTCCATTCGTCCAGCCACAGAAGCTCGGTCCACACATATTGCTGGCATTTGTCGAGGATGCCGCAAAGCATGCCATGCAGCATCTCATTGCCGCTGATTTCGGCGATCACCCGGTGCAGGTCGATGCCGACCTGGAGCTCCTCGAATTTCTCCCTGGTGCTGCGGTCTGGGATCGCCGCCAGCCGCTCGCATTCGGCGAGCATCTCGCGCAGCCGTGCTTTGTCGGCGGCGGTCGCGTTGGCCGCCGCCAGCTCGGTCGCGCGCCCGTCGAGCAGCTCGCGGATGTCGAAAGCCTCGCGGAACATGATCAGGTTGAACTCGGCCACCACGTAGCCCTGGCGCGGCCGCCCGATCACCAGGCCGTCGCGCTCCAGACGGTTGAAGGCCTCGCGCACCGGCGTGCGGCTCACCTTCAGCCGCTCGGCGATTTCGTTTTCCGTCACGCGGCCGCCCGGCGGAATCTGGCCGGTGATGATCAACGCCTTGAGCTTCTCGAACACCGAGTCGCGCAGCGTGTTCTTTCTCTCCTTCAAGCGTTCCGCCTCCAACGGTCAGTCTGGAATCACAGTTTAGTGCCTTTTAGCGCCTGCTTGAACAGACCGTTTCGGGGCGAGCCGCCGCTCCGAACCGTCCTGCTTTTCCACCACCAAAAACCCGATGTCCCATGTTGACATCGGCTTCCAGCGAATTACACTCAAAATTGTATACAAATTCGCATACCAAATCAACGATAACGGGAACACCGGTTGGAGAAGCGAAAATGACGAAGAGACTCTGTATTCACGGCTTGGCCGTCGCCGGCCTGCTGGCCACGGTCGCCGTTCCGGCCTCGGCCGCCGACACCCTCACCGTCGCCTCATGGGGCGGCACCTATCAGGAAGCAGAGACCAAGGCCTTCTTCGATCCGACGGCCAAGGAACTCGGCATCACCATCAAGCAGGACACCACCAACGGCCTCGACGACGTGCGGCTGCAGGTCACCGGCAATGCCGTCAAATGGGACATCACCGAACTCGGCGCCGACGAATGCGCGCGCGGCTCCAAGGAAGGCCTGTTCGAGAAGCTCGACTACAACGTTATCGACAAGAGCGGCATCAACCCGAAGCTTGTCCACGATGATTGGGTCGGCATTTCCTACACGTCGGTGGTTTTGATCTATCGCACCGATGTTTTCGGCGACAAAGGTCCGAAGACCTGGGCCGATTTCTGGAATGTCGAGAAATTCCCTGGGCGCCGCGCGCTCTCCGGCAGCCAGGCGACGGAAACGCTGAGCGTCGCCGCACTCGCCAAGGGCATTCCGATCGACAAGGTCTATCCGGTCGACATAGACGGCGCGCTGCAATCCGTCGACAAGGTCAAGGGCCATATCGATGCCTGGTGGACCTCCGGCGCGCAGGCCATGCAGCTCGTCAAGGACGGCGAGGTCGACATGGCGAGTATCTGGAACGGCCGCGCCGGCACCTTGAAGAAGGAAGGCGCGCCGGTCAGCTTCTCCTTCGATCAGGGCGTGCTCACCGCCGACTGTATGGTCATCCCGAAGGGCTCGAAGAACAAGGACGTCGCCATGAAGGCGCTGGCCAAATTCGTCAGCCCCGACCTCCAGGCCAACCTGCCCCTCTATGTCGACAATGGCCCGGCCAACGAGAAGGCTTTCGAGACCGGCAAGATTCCGCCGGAGCGGATCAAGGATATCAATTCCGCGCCGGAGAACGTCGAGAAACAGGTGCTGCAGGATCCCGCCTTCTGGCGCGATACCCTCGTCGAGGCGACCGAGAAGTTCAACAACCTGATCCAGCAGTAACGCTAAGCAATTCCAGGAAAAGTGCGCAGCGGTTTTCCGTCCGAAATTGCGTAACAAGAAACTGTCGGAGCGGCTTCTGATACGCCGCTCCGCATCGTTTCGCGAAAAATGATCCGGAGTTGAAGGAGATGCTCTTGTCTCTCGCGCAGTTCGCGCTTCCCATAGGCATCAGCGGTATCGAGAAGCGCTTCGGTGCTGTCTCCATCCTCAGCGACCTCAGCCTCGACGTGGCGGCGGGCGAATTCCTGACGCTGCTCGGGCCGTCCGGCTCGGGAAAGACGACGCTCTTGATGATCCTGGCCGGCTTCGTGCGGGCCAATGCCGGCTCCATCAAGGTCGGCGGCGAGGAGATCATCACCATGCCGCCGCACAAGCGCAACATCGGCATGGTGTTCCAGAACTATGCGTTGTTTCCGCATATGAACGTCTTCCACAACATTGCCTTTCCGCTGAAGCAGCGCCGTGTGCCGAAGGCCGAAACGGCCGAGCGTGTCGAGAGGGCGCTGGACCTAGTGCAGTTGAAAGGCCTCGGCGAGCGCCGTGTCGACCAGCTCTCCGGCGGCCAGCGCCAGCGTGTGGCCTTGGCCCGCGCCATCGTCTTCGAGCCGCGCATCGTTTTGATGGACGAGCCGCTGTCCGCGCTCGACAAGAGCCTGCGCGAGCATATGCAGATCGAGCTGCGCAACCTGCACCGCCGGCTCGGCATGACGACGGTCTACGTCACGCACGACCAGCGCGAGGCGATCACCATGTCGGACCGCGTCGCCGTCATGAATGCGGGGCGCATCGAGCAGATCGATCAGCCCGAGATCCTCTACGCCAGGCCAAAAACGAAGTTCGTTGCCGGCTTCATCGGCGAATCCAGCTTCATTCCGGTTGAATGCCGCAATGGCGGCGTCTGGCATGAAGGCAACAAGCTGCGCATGAAGGATCCAATGCCGTCCTCGGGCCGGCACCTGATGGTGGTGCGGCCGGAGAAGCTGCGCCTGATCGCTGGCGAACAGACCGGCGACATCAATGCACTGCCGGCAACGGTCGGCGACGTCATCTATCAGGGCGACAGCTTCGTCTGCTATGCGACGCTCAAGGACGGCCGGCAGGTGATTTTGCGCGACTATTGCCGTTCCGAGGTGTTGGCGAGACTGCCGGCGCCGGGCGAGCCGATAACGCTCGGCATTGACGCGCAGGATGTGGTGCTGGTGGCGGACCAATGAGTACCGCGTCCGCCAGCCTCGACCACGCCGGACGGCCCGATGGGGCGCTCAATACCGACGCCTTGCGCGCCGACGCGCGGCGGGAAGCGCGGGGCCTGCTCGCGCTTTTGTCGCCCGGACTGCTTCTGGTCTTCGCAGTCATCATCGTGCCGATCGGCTGGCTGTTCTGGCTGTCGCTGTTCGACGAGAGCGGCCAGTTCAGCGCCGCCAATTATGCGCGCTTCTTCGAGCAGGCCTCCTACATCAAGACCTTCGCCACCACCTTCAAGGTGGCCTTCACCGTCACCGGCGCCTGCGTGCTCTTCGGCTATCCGCTGGCCTATATGCTGTCGCAACTGCCGCGCCGCGCCGCCTCCATCTGCTTGATCTTCGTCATCCTGCCGTTCTGGACCTCGGTGCTGGTGCGCACCTATGCCTGGCTCGTCATCCTGCAGCGCAAGGGGCTGGTCAACACATGGCTGATGGATCTCGGCGTCATTGGCCAGCCGCTGCCGCTCGCCAACAATTTCGCCGGCGTCGTCATCGGCATGACCCACATCATGCTGCCCTTCCTGGTGCTGCCGCTCTACGCCTCGATGAAGACCATCGACGTCGACTGCTTGCGCGCCGGCATGAATCTCGGCGCCAGCCCGGCCGCCACTTTCCGGCAGGTCTTCTTCCCGCTGTCGCTGCCCGGCCTGGCCTCGGGCGTGGTCATCGTCTTCGTGCTGTGCCTCGGCTTCTTCGTCACGCCGGCGCTGATGGGTGGCGGCAAGGTCATCATGTGGGCGATGCGCATGGAGCAGACCACCAGCCTCTATTCCAATTGGGGCGCGGGCGCTGCCCTCGGCGTCGTGCTGCTCGCCGTCACGCTGGCGCTGCTTGGCCTCTTCCACTGGCTGCTCGGCGCCCGCGCGACCGGTGTGTGGAGCCAGCGATGAGCATGGAAAATGCCCTGCCCATCTCACATCGGCAGCGCCTGTGGCTCTATACGCTCGGCGGCCTCGTCATGCTGTTCCTGATCGCCCCGTCGGTGATCATCGTCATCATGTCCTTTTCCGGCTCGTCGCTCTTAGAGTTCCCGCCGCAGGAATGGTCGCTGCGCTGGTATGAAAGCTATTTCGGCTCGGTCGAATGGCGCGACGCCACCGTCGTATCGGTCAAGGTTGCGGTCATGACGGCAATCGTCGCAACGCTGCTGGGCACCGCCGCCGCCTACGCCATCAACGCCCGCACACTGCGGCTGACCGGCGCGATCAACGCGCTGCTCACGGCATCGCTGATCATCCCGGTCATCCTGATCGGCATCGGAACCTTTTTCCTCTATGCCCGCATCGGCCTCAACAACACGCTGACCGGCCTCGTCATCGCGCACACAGTGCAGGCGCTGCCGCTGGTCGTGCTGACCGTGCTTTCGGGGTTGCGCTCCTACGACATGAACCAGGAGATGGTGGCGCGCAGCCTCGGGGCCGGCCGCTTCTCGGCCTTCTTCCAGGTGACGATGCCGCAGATACGCTTCTCGATCGTCTCCGGCGCGCTGTTTGCCTTCATCACCTCCTTCGACGAGGTGGTGGTGTCGCTGTTCATCTCCGGCGGCGAGACCACGACGCTGACGCGGCGCATGTTCAATGCGCTGCGCGATCAGATTGATCCGACGATCGCCGCCATTTCGACTTGCCTGATCGTGCTATCGATCGTCTTGTTGTCCGCTGCCCAGCTTTTCGGCCGCGGACGTTGATACAGGGATACCTTGAACAGCATGCGTGACTTCCAGTTCCCCGGCCGCTCCCCGGTCCGCGCCACCGAGGCGATGGCCGCGACCTCGCATCCGCTCGCTACGCTTGCGGCCATCGACATGCTGCGCTCCGGCGGCAACGCCATGGACGCTGCGGTCTGCGCGGCCGCGGTGCAGGCCGTGGTCGAGCCGCAATCGACCGGCATCGGCGGCGACTGTTTTGTCCTCTATTGCCCGAAGGGCGACGGGAACGTGCTTGCCTTCAACGGCTCGGGCCGTGCGCCAAGGGCCGCGACGGTCGACTGGTATCTGGACAAGGGATTCAGCGATCTTCCGAAGCAGGGTCCGCACGCTGTCACCATCCCAGGCGCCGTCGACGCCTGGTGCCGGCTGCTGGAGGATCATGGCCGCAAGGGTTTGGCTGACGCGCTCGCTCCGGCAATTCGTTACGCGGAAGACGGCTATGTCGTGCATGACCGCGTCGCCTTCGACTGGCAGGATCCCGAGACCGACCTGACGGCCGACGAGGTGGCAACGCGCATCTTCCTGCCGGGCGGCAAGCCGCCCAAGGCGGGCGACATCCATCGCCAGCCAGAGCTGGCCGAGACCTTACGCATCATCGCCAGGAAAGGCCGCGCCGGATTCTACGAAGGCGCGGTGGCCGAAGATATCGTCGGGCGGCTTCGCGCGCTCGGCGGCCTGCATACGCTCGACGATTTCGCCGCCACCAAGGGCGATTACCGGACCGCGATCAGCACCTCTTATCGCGGCTATGACATCCACCAGATGCCGCCCAACAACCAGGGCCTGACCGCGCTTCTGATGCTGAACGTGCTCTCGGGCTTCGAGCTGGGCAAGCTCGATCCCGACGGCGCCGCGCGCCTGCACCTCGAGATTGAGGCGGGCCGGCTCGCCTATCAGGATCGCGATGCATTTTTCGCCGATCAGGATCAAGTCGATGTGCCGGTCAAGGCGCTGCTTTCCGGCGCCTATGCCGACAGCCTGCGCGCCGCGATCGATCCCGAGCGCGCCATGACCGATCTGCCGCGCCTCGATCTTCCCGGCAGCGACACAGTCTATATCAGCGTCGTCGACCGTGACCGCAACGCGGTGAGCTTCATCAACTCGACCTATTATTCCTTTGGCAGCGGCGTTGTCGGCCCGAAGACGGGGGTGGTGCTGCAGAACCGCGGTTCCAGTTTCCGCCTCGATCCGAAGCACCCGAACGCCATCGCGCCCGGCAAGCGGCCGATGCACACGATCATGCCGGGCATGATGACGAAGGATGGCCGCGCCCTCATGCCTTTCGGCGTCATGGGTGGCGGCTATCAGCCCTTCGGCCATGTGCATCTTTTGACCAACATGATCGACTTCGGCATGGACCCGCAGCAGGCGATCGATGCGGCGCGCGTTTTCTACAACCACGACGTCGTCGAGGCCGAGCGAAGCGTGCATCCCGAGGCCATCGAAGGCCTGCGCCGGCGTGGACATCGCATTGTGGAGCCCGACCATCCGCTGGGCGGTGGGCAGGCGGTGCTGATCGACTGGGAAAAGGGCACGCTGACCGGCGCATCCGATCCGCGCAAGGACGGCCTGGCACTCGGATATTGAGCGGCGCTGGACATAAGCCGATCGTTCGAAACATAGTCTGGAACCATGACAAACAGCGAAAACGCCACCGATCTCGCCCATCGTCTTGCCCCCGGCGCCGACGACGCGCCGGCCATCGCCGCGCCCGAACGGACGGCACTCTCGCATGGCGGGCTGCGCCGTCTGATCCATGAGACTGTTGCTCGGCTCAACGCGCTCGGCATCGGCCGCGGCGACCGCGTCGCCATCGTGCTGCCGAACGGCCCGGAAATGGCCACATCCTTCATCGCGGTGGCGGCGGCTGCGTCCACCGCCCCGCTCAACCCGGCCTACCGGGCCGACGAGCTCGATTTTTATCTCAGCGATATCGGCGTCAAGGCGATCCTCGTGAGCAAGGAGGAGGCAGGCCCCTCGGTCGAGGTTGCCGGGCGCCTCGGCATCCCGGTGCTGCGGCTGGTCGTGCCGGAGGGCGCGCCGTCTGGAACCTTCACGATCGAGGGTGAGCCGGTTGGATCGCCGGTCTCGTCTGGCTTCGCCGCGGAAAGCGATGTTGCGCTGCTGCTCCACACCTCCGGCACGACGTCGCGTCCGAAACTGGTGCCGCTCAGCCACGCCAACCTTGCGGCGTCGGCGGCACATATCGGCGCGACGCTCGGCCTGACACCGGCCGACCGCTGCCTCAACATCATGCCGCTGTTCCACATCCATGGGCTGATCGCCGCGGTGCTGTCCTCGCTCGCCGCCGGCGGCAGCGTCTTCTGCACGCCGGGCTTCAACGCGCTGCGTTTCTTCCAGTGGCTCTCCGAGGCCAAGCCCAGCTGGTACACCGCCGTGCCCACCATGCATCAGGCGATCCTACCGCGTGCCGCCCGCAATCCCGAGCAGCTTGCCGAGGCGAAGCTGCGCTTCATCCGCTCGTCGTCGGCGTCATTGCCGGCGCAAGTGATGGCCGAGTTGGAGAAGACCTTCGGCTGCCCGGTGATCGAGGCTTACGGCATGACGGAGGCCGCGCATCAGATGGCGTCCAACCGTTTGCCGCCGGGCGTGCGCAAGCCCGGCAGCGTCGGCGCGTCGGCCGGACCGGAAGTCGCCGTCATGGCGCCGGACGGGCGATTGCTCAAGCCCGGCGAAGTCGGCGAGATCGTCATTCGCGGACCGAACGTCACGGCAGGCTACGAGAAGAACCCGGATGCCAATGCCAGTGCCTTCGCCCATGGCTGGTTCCACACCGGCGACCAGGGCGTGCTTGACGAGGACAGCTATCTGCGCGTCACCGGCCGGCTGAAGGAGATCATCAACCGCGGCGGTGAGAAGATCTCGCCGCTCGAGGTCGACGGCGTCTTGATGGATCACCCGGCCGTGGCGCAGGTCGTCACCTTCGCCATGCCGCATGACAAGCTCGGCGAGGAGGTGGCGGCGGCCGTCGTGCTGCGCGAAGGCAAGAGCGCCAGCGAGGCCGATATCCGTGGCTTTGCATCGACCCGGCTCGCCGACTTCAAGGTGCCGCGCAAGGTGGTGATCCTCGACGAGATCCCGAAGGGCGCGACGGGCAAGCTGCAGCGCATCGGGCTGGCGGCCAAACTCGGGCTCGGCTGATGCGCGTTACAGTCTTTGGCGCCGGCGCCATTGGCGGCTATCTCGCCGCCAAGCTCGCGATCGCCGGCTCGGTCGATCTGTCGATCGTGGCGCGCGGCGCGCATCTGGAAGCGATCAAGGCCGGCGGCCTGCGCCTGATCGAGAACGGCAAGGAAACGGTGGCGCGGGTGAAAGCGGCGGCACGCGCCGAGGAGCTCGGCGCACAGGATTATGTCGTGCTGGCGCTGAAGGCGCATTCGCTGGCTCCGGCGCTGGACGAGATTGCGCCGCTCTTGGGCGAGGGGACAGTCGTCGTCACCATGCAGAACGGCGTGCCCTGGTGGTACTTCTACAAGGCGGGCGGCGCTCTCGAAGGCACGCGGCTGGACGCGGTCGATCCGGGCGGAGCGATCTGGCAGCGCATCAGGCCCGAGCGCGTCATCGGCTCCGTCGTCTATCCCGCTGTCGAGGTCGATGCGCCGGGCCTGATCCGCCATGTCGAAGGCACGCGCTTTTCGCTGGGCGAGCCTTCCGGCGAGAAGAGCGAGCGGGCAACCGCGCTTGCCCGCGAAATGGTCAAGGCCGGGCTGCAGGCGCCGGTGCGCGAGGACATCCGCTCGGAGATCTGGGTGAAGCTTTGGGGCAACCTCTCCTTCAACCCGATCTCGGCGCTGACCGGCGCCACGCTTGCGGCAATCGTCGGCGATGAAGCCACGCGCGCCGTCGCCCGCGCCATGATGCTGGAGGCGCAGGCGATCGGGGAGAAGCTCGGCGTGCGCTTCCTCATCCCCGTCGACCGGCGCATCAAGGGGGCCGGCGATGTCGGCGAGCACAAGACATCGATGCTGCAGGATCTCGAACGCGGTCGGCCGATGGAGATTGACGCGCTGGTCACCGCCGTGCAGGAACTCGGCCGCCTCACCGGCCAACCGACGCCGACCATCGACACCGTGCTGGCGCTGGTACGGCGGCTGGCGATCGAGCGCGGGTGTTATTGAGGAACGCCGGTCCTGAAAATCCGCCGCTTCACTCCAATTGCTCTCTAATTGCCACAATGAACAAAAATAGAACAAAAGGGTCTGGCCTGAATTGACTCCGCGAGGAACGCATTCCTATTTCGTAGGTCATGCCGGAGCCCAGCAGCCGAACCCGACGCGTCGTCCAGACGCTAAGCCGCGCCCATGACATTGGGCAGTTAATCCGCATCCGCTGCGTCAACTGCAACATCACGCGCCACTACCTCCCAGGAGACCTCCTCAAGCTCATGGGGGACATTCCGTTCTGGGACGTCGAGCGGCACATGCGGTGCGAGCGCTGCAAGCGGCGGGAGTTCGATGTGGACATTCTTCTGCCTAGCGCGGTGCAAGCCGTGAAAATACGCGTGAGGCGGCTTGTGGTGGTGCGTATGGTTCGGCGGGTGATCTGGCGGGACGATACGTAAGGAAGCAGGGCGGCCGTTCTGCTTTCACTTTGTGTTTTTGCACACAGCATGATTACTTGGTGTGGGGGTTCGCGGGAGAGGGTTGATGTTGAAAGCTACTGCTGTTGTCGCTTTGGTGGGATTCCTAAGCGGCTGGCCTCTCACCGCTCACGGGGAAGACGCGTCTCGCGAAAAATGTACCTGCGATGTTGAACACGGGCTCGTCCAGCAACATGGAGCGGTGGTGAACAACGCCACAGCCTGCTGGTCCACCGTAGATGTGCAGCGGCAGTGGTGCCAGATAACGGTGCAGGCTCTAGAGGGCGGTTCGCAGCACGAGGCCATCATCAGCGAGCTTATCAAAGCCGACGACCCAGCAAGCCTTGTCGCCCTCATACAAAAGCTAGCCGCTGGCTCGACATCAGGCAACGAGCAAAGCGAGGTTACGGAAGCAAAAACGGAACTCCCCGCTGTAATCAAGAGCTTCGATAAACTCGCGGTGACCTGTATCGACGGGTTCCTTAAACCCTCAGAAAATAAAGGGGACCGCACCAACATCCACGAGGACGCCTTTGACTGTAGCGTCGGCAGAGAAACTGGCTGGTTGCGGCTATCTTACAAGGTGGGCGAGGTTCAATTCGTATTTATGATTGCCCCGCATGCCTGATTCACCGAGGAACCCCTCTAAGTTGCCCTGGGCCACAGGAGCTTTGGGGTTTTTCCTTGGTGCGGTTTTGAGTGGCCCTCTAGGCAATCTCGGAACCTACCTTTGGGATCAAGGAAACGCTCTTGTCTTCCCGCCAATTCAGGGCATAACCGTAGACTTCAACGCCACCCGCGCTTGCTCACAAGGCAAACTCGTGGACATCCGCCAGTTGTTTGCAGACCCCAGCACGCCCCTGACTAACGGGGCCGACACGCTTCGTATCTGTGACGTGGAGTCCTTGCAAACGGTTCGCCCTAGCCTGCCATACGACCTGTCGAGACGCTTTCCTGGGTGCTTAGTCTGGCGGGGTAAAGAAAGTGGCGGGCTGATTATGGTGCGCAAGAGCGATGCGGTTTGTGCTGTGCCGGGCGGGAACGACTATGTCTGTGACGGACAGAAGGCTCGCCATTTTACGGGGACAAGCGCCATCGCGGACTCTGTTGACGCGGTGACGCCCTGTTCAGACGAAACCTTGCGCAAATTCGGGTTGAGACCCTGAGCGTGATCGACGTCTAGAATAGAGATCCTTGCGCCGGAGCCTGCTGCGGAAACTTGATCTGTGTGGCCGGCTTCTCGACTATCACCAAGGCATCGTCCGGGGCTGTCCGCTGCATGTGCCGAGCCTCCGACCATGGGGCCGTGAGCCAGGTTTCCACCTCCTCCTGTGTGTTGAGGATGACCGGCATAGCCTTCTCGTGGATGGGCGCTATGAGGGTGTTGGGCTTGGTCGTGAGGAAGCCGAAAAGCTCGAAGTCACCAGGTCCGTCCTTGACCCTGCGGACCCCTTGCCAGCGCGTCCATAGGCCGGCAAAGAAGAACAGCGGACGGTCCTCGCTTCGGGCAAACCAGTAGTTCCGCTGTATGCCCGTCTCGGGGTCTTTATCGCCGGGCGTGGGGCTCGGCTCGGCGAAGCTCGTCACCGGCACCACACAGCGGTTCTCCACGCCAACGTATTGCTGCCAATGGGCGTATTGGGGATTGCGGATATTGGTGGTGCCATAGTCCGCCTTGCTCTTCACCCGCTCCGCCGGTGTAGGCATGCCCCAGAGCAGCTTGGCAAGCTCCCGCTGGCCATCAGGGGCGTTGCGGACCACGGCCCCAGGCATGTTGGGGTAGACATCCAGCGAAGGCTCAAGGTTGCCCATGATGTCCCGCATTGCGCGGGTCCACTCGCGGATGGCGTCTTGGCTGGTGGTGATGTTGTAGAGGTTGCACATGCCCTAGGATGCCCCAGCGATCACCCGTAATCCAGAAACAAAAAATGGCCGACGGACCTGTACTGGTCGGTCGAACATGCCTGCATCTCGAGCCTGTCTAAGGTCTTCTGTTTGGGGTCCCACGTTGCCGGCCAACCGGCCGAGCACCCATGGTCCAATAGCTGCAAGGCGTTGGTGGAAACTGGATTGTTGGCCTTTGATGGCGCGGCATCATCATCCTGACACGATTTGTCACCTGCGGAGCGCCCGCCGCTGGTAGGCGCGCAATCAGTCCCTACCTTGATGTCTGGTCCAAACTGGGAGGAAATCATGACCACTGCCGAAATTGCCAAAGATTTCACCGAGCTCCTCAAGCGGGGCGACAGCCACGGCGCTGCCGCGAAATACAATGCCGATGACATCGTCAGCTACGAGGCGATGGAAGGGCCGATGGCCGTCTGCAACGGCAAGGAGGCCGTCAAGGAAAAGGGCGCCTGGTGGGAAGCCAACCACGAGGTTCATGGCGGCTCGATCGAAGGGCCATATGTCAATGGCGACCAGTTCGCCTTGCGCTTCAGCTTCGACGTGACACCCAAATCCACCGGCGAGCGCGTCAAGATGGAGGAGGTCGGCCTCTACACGGTCAAGAACGGCAAGATCAGCGAAGAGCGGTTCTACTACTGAGCCTTGCTGGGCTCTGAATGCCCTTCGCGCCGCGATTTAAAGAATCAGGCATGGCGGCCTCGGATGATGCCCTGGCCGCCATGCCAGCTTCTCAAATCGTCTTCACATAGGCCGCCAACTGGTCGGCTACCGTGCCCCAGCCGTCGAAGAAACCCATCTCCTCGTGGCTGTTGCGGGTCGCCTCGTCGCGATGGATGGCGGTGGCGGTGTAGCGCGTGCCCTTGCCCTCGGGCGTCAGCGTGATGATCGCGGTGATGAAGGGCTCGCCGGACGGCCGGTAGCCCGGCAGCAGCGCGTCGGTCCACACCAGCCGCTCGTTCGGCACGATCTCGAGATAGCAGCAATGGCGGTCGTTGACCTCCTTGCCGTCGGGCGATTGCATGCGCGTGCGGAACAGGCCTCCGGGCCTGAGGTCGATCTCGCAATCGGTGATGACCCACGGCTTCGGCGTGAACCACTGCTTGACATGCTCCGGCCGCGTCCAGGCGCGCCACAGCAACTCGCGCGGCGCGTCGAGGAAGCGCTCCAGCGTCAGGTCCAGTTTCGGGTTCGGCTTGATCGGATAGCTCACGTTTCACTCTCCTTGAGGCTCATCACATAGGCGTCGAACTGGTCGAGGCGGCGCTCCCACAGCGCGCGCTGTTCGGCGAGCCAGTTTTCGGCAAGCCTCAGCGGCTCGGGCGAAAGGCTGTAAGTCCTGACGCGTCCGGCCTTTTGCGACTGCACCAGCCCGCAACCTTCCAGCACCTTCAGGTGCTCGACGAAGGAGGGCAGCGCCATGCCGAAGGGCTCGGCCAGCTCGCTGACCGAGGCAGGGCTCCTGTTCAGCCGCTCCACCACGCGCCGGCGTGTCGGATCGGCCAGCGCGCGAAAGATGCCGTCAATGGGCGGCGGGTTCTGGCTTGTTGTGTGCAGGCTCATAGCTGTTCCTTCCGCGACCGTCGGCGGTCGGGCAATCTTTACGAGAAAATACTTAGGAAAAAACCTTAGTATTGGCAAGAGCCAAAATCGCACCGGAGCAAGGCGCTGGCAAAGCTTGTGGGGCCGGCCTAGGCTTCCGCCGGATTCGAATGTCCATCCGAGAGAGGCCCGCCTTGACCATCACCATGTACGGCATCACCACCTGCGACACGATCAAGAAGGCGCGTGTCTGGCTGGAGAGCCATGACGTGCCCTATCGCTTTCATGATTACCGGGCCGAGGGGATCGAGGCTGGCAAGCTGAACGGCTGGGTCGGCAAGGTCGGTTGGGAAAAGCTGCTCAACAAGAGCAGCACCACCTTTCGCGAGCTGCCGGAGGCGGACAAGGAAGGGCTGGACGAGAAGAAGGCCAAGAAGCTGATGCTCGCCAGGCCGACGATGATCAAGCGGCCGGTGCTGGAGGTGGGGGATCGGGTGTTTGTGGGATTCAAGCCGGAGGTTTATGAAGAGGCGGTGAAATAGTGCGCGACCGCGAAGCTGCCAATCTCCCCTTGTGGGCTACGGCATGCATGGCAGCTTGGCGTATGCATCGTCTAATGTAGCGCTGGTCGACCCCCACTCCGTCTCGGCTTCGCCGAGCCACCTCTCCCCCGATCGATGGGGGAGAGGAAAGGCGCCAAGCTTTTTGCCGTCAACGCTCGTCCGCAAGGCTCCCTTCCTTTCCCTCCGGAGGGGGGAAAGGTGGCGCTGCAAAGCAGCGACGGATTGGGGGAACCACGTGGCAATCAAGCCTCGGCCTGATCCGTTACGCCTGTCACACAAGACGTGTGCATAGTCTAGCCATTTCATGGGGAGATGTCAGGCAGGACAGAGAGGGGGCGAAGGAACGCTACGTCTCGATAATTATGCGTGGGCTTCCAAATACCCCGCCAGCGCCACCGCATTGTGCGCCTCGTCATGCGCGCCGTAGAGCAGCGTCACCTTGCCCTCCCGCAACAGGCCACGCAGCTGGGCCACGGCGTCGCCATTGGCGTCGAGTTCGGCCCGGTACCGCTTCTGGAACTCGGCCCAGCGCTCCGGCTCGTGCCCGAACCATTTGCGCAGCGCGTCGCTCGGCGCGATCTCCTTCAGCCAAAGCGTCAGTTCGGCGTCCTTCTTGCTGACGCCGCGCGGCCAGATGCGGTCGACCAGCACCCGCTGGCCGTCGGCTTTCGCCGGCGGCTCATAGACACGCTTCACCGCAATGTCGAAGGCCATCCTATCTCTCGTTGGCGAGAGAGCTGTTACGCCCACTCGCCCTTGCGCATCACCGGCACGCGGCCGCCATCCTTGCTCACGCCGTCAATGTCGATCTTGTCGGAGCCGATCATCCAGTCGATGTGGATGAAGCTCTTGTTGCCCCCGCGCTCCGCGATCTCGTCCTGGCTCAGCGACGCGCCGTTGACGAAGCATTTCGAATAGCACTGCCCGAGCGCGATGTGGCAGGCGGCGTTCTCGTCGAACAGCGTGTTGAAGAACAACAGCCCGCTCTTCGCGATCGGCGAGGAATGCGGCACCAGCGCCACCTCGCCGAGACGCCGCGCGCCTACATCGGTGTCCAGCACCTTCTGCAGCACGTCCTCGCCCTTCGAGGCCTTGGCCTCGACGATCCGCCCACCCTCGAAGCGCACCGAGATCTCGTCGATCAGCGTACCCTGATAGGAGAGCGGCTTGGTCGAGGAGACATGGCCCTCGACACGCCTCGCATGCGGCGTAGTGAACACCTCCTCGGTCGGAATGTTCGGGTTGCAGGTGATGCCGTTCTTCGCCGTCGAAGCGCCGCCCATCCATTCATGGCCATCCGCCAGCCCGACGGTCAGGTCTGTGCCCGGTCCGGTGAAATGCAGCGCGTGGAAACGGTGCTCGTTGAGCCACTTCGTGCGCTCGGCCAAGGCGGCGTTATGCGCCTTCCAGTTGCCGATCGGGTCCTCGACGTCGACCCGCGAGGCCGAGAAGATGGCGTCGGCAAGCTTCACCACCGCGACGTCGTCCGGCTCACCCGGAAACACCTGTTTTGCCCAGGCAAGGTCGGGATAGGCGACGATGTTCCAGTTGATGTCGAAGCCGGTGATCTTCTCCAGCGCCGGCTGGTAGGCCATCGAGTTCGCTTTGTTGGCGCGCGCCACCTTGGCCGGATCCTGGGACGAGAGCAGCGACGGATCCTCGCCGCGCACGGCGAGCCGCGCCGCATTGTTGGAGAACGCCTTCGCCATGCCTTCATAGAGCCAGCCGGCGGCGCGATCGAAGCCGGCGTCCGCCCCATAGCGAAAACGCGCCAGCGTGATCTCGTCGTCGTTGAAGATCGGCGTCACCAGCCCGGCGCCGGCCTTATAGGCGTGCTCGACGATGCGGCGGGTCAGCGGCAGCGCCGCGATCGAGGAGGTCAGCACAAGGTCCTGTCCGGGCTGTAATTGCAGTCCGACCTTGACGGCGACTTCCGCCAGCCTGTCGAGCTTCACCGGGTCGATGCTTGCCGAAACGCCGCGCGAATGTGTGGTCATGATCCTGCCTGCTATTTGTTGGGGTTCTCATCCTTACATAGACCGCTGCGATTGACCTTTCCACCGCGATCGAATGGGCCTGCTTTCAAGCATGACGGACCGCATTATTGGAAAGTGCGGAGCGGTTAAGCGGCGCTGTCCAGCGCCTGGAACTGCGCCACGGTCGCCTCGATCTCCTCGCGGATCCAGGCCTTGAAGTCGCGTACCTTGCGGCTTTCGCTCTTGGTAGCCGAGGTCACCAGCCAGTAACCCAGCCCGCTCTCGGCCCTGATTCCGAAGGGCGCGACCAGCCGGCCGTCGGCCAGCGCGTCGGCGGTCAGCAACTGCCAGGCGAGCATCACGCCATGGCCGGCGATCGCCGATTCCAGGCAAAGCATCGGATCGGTGAAGCGCGCCCCTTTCTGGAAGGTGACCGGCTCGACGCCGGCCGCCTCGAACCAGCCGTCCCAGCTGAACATCGCCCGCTCGTCGGTGATGGCGCAGGTCTGCGCCAGATCGCCGATCGACTTCAGCCTGGCCGCGATCGAGGGCGCGCAGACCGGAAACACTTCCTGGGCAAGCAGGAGCTCGGCGCGCCCGCCCGGCCATTTGCCGTCGCCAAGCCGGATGGCGATATCGATGTCGGACCGGTCGAGATCGGCGACCCTGGCGGAGGCGTCGATGCGCAACAGCACATTCGGGTGGCGCGCGAAATGCCGCGACAGCCGGGGCAGCAGCCATTTCGAGGCGAAAGCCGGCGCCACCGAGACGACCAGCGTGCACTCGTTGGCCTCGTCAGCCAGCGCCACGGCTTGAGCAAGCTCGCGGAAACCGGCGCTGAGCCGCGCCGTGAAGGCGGCGCCGAATTCCGTCGGCACGAGACCGCCCGGCGTGCGTTCGAACAGCGCCTGTCCCAACTGTTTTTCTGTGCGCTTGACCTGCTGGCTGACGGCGCTGACCGAGACATTCAACTCCGCGGCCGCGCCCGCCAGCGATCCCAGGCGGGCGACGGTTTCCACGGCGCGCAGGCCGTTGAGATGGACGCGGTTCAGCATAGCCATCCAGTTTTTCTAAAGTGAACGGACCGAAATTTCAATTGAAGCCCGACAGGAAACGGCAGAATTTACCTGGAACAGCCTTGAGCCATGAGGTGGCCCCATGAAGATTTTATCTTTTCTGAAAGGGTTTGCGGCACCGAGGCGAGGCCGCCCGAGGACGGCGAAATCACGCGCTGGATCATCGATCCGCTGTCGCATCCGACACCATGTCGGAGCGCGAGCTCGGCGACATGCCCTTCCGGCTGACGGCCCGCCGAACAGCTTACGAGACCGGCTGCCGTTGAAGTCACGTTGCCGCAGCGGCGGAAACCAAAGACAAACTAATGTGACCATTGTGCATAGCGTTGCCGGCGTCAGCGCTGCCCCTCATTGCCCTGCCGGGCATTTCTCCCCGTATAGAGACGGGGAGAAAGACGCTGTCATCGCCGCTTTCGCTAATTTTCAACGCTGTAGGATAATCGCCAGGGTTGCGGCCGGTTTCCTTCTCCCCGTCACTATACGGGGAGAAGGTGCCCGAAGCGCGGATGAGGGGCAGCGCTGACGCAGAAAGTTTCGCACCAATCCGATGCGATCGGTCCTTTCTACGATCGTGACACTGGCCCAACGCAAGCGCATTGTTTCACCTGCACATGCAATTATTGTGCGCTGCAATGAACGCCACGCCATCTCCCTTGCAGCTCGCTCTCGCCGGCATGGTCGCGCTCGCGGTCGCCATGGGCATCGGCCGCTTCGTCTACACGCCGATCCTGCCGGGCATGATGGAGGAGCTGCATTTGACGCCGGCCGATGCCGGTTGGATAGCTTCCGCCAATTATGTCGGCTACCTCATCGGCGCGCTTGCCGCGGCCGGTGGCTGGGCGCATGGCCGCGAGCGCATGCTGATGTTCGCCGGCCTCGCCGCCAGCGCCGTGCTCGCGGTCCTCATGGGGTTCAACGAGACGATGGCCGCCTTCCTCGTCATCCGCTTCCTGGCCGGCCTCGCCAGTGCCTTCGTTATGGTGTTCATGGCCTCGATCGTCTTCAGCCATCTGGCAGAGGCCGGCCGCGGCGATTTGCAAGCGCTGCATTTCGGCGGCGTGGGCCTCGGCATTGCCGCGTCCTCGGCGCTGCTGGCGATCCTCGTCTCCGAACACGCGGGCTGGGCCGCCGGCTGGCTCTGGTCCGGAGCGCTTTCGGCGCTTGGCCTGCTTGTCGTCGCGCTGCTCGCCGGCTCGACCATGCCGGCCAATGTCGCCAGCGGGCGCGAGCCGGCGCTGCCGAAGGACGGGTCCCTGGTGAAGTTGATCGTCGCCTATGGGCTGTTCGGCTTCGGCTATGTGGTGACCGCCACTTTCCTGGTCGCCATCGTCCGCCAGGGCGGCGGCGGGCGCGTCTTCGAGGCGACTGTCTGGATGGTCGCCGGTCTCGCTGGCTTTCCCTCGACTTGGGCGTGGCAGAAGCTCGCCGGCCGGCTAGGGCTCTATGCCGCTTATGCCGCGAGTTGCCTGGTCGAGGTGGTCGGCGTCACCGCCAGCGTCGTCGTCAAGGGCGCCGCCGGACCGTTGATCGCCGGCGTCCTGCTCGGCGGCACCTTCATCGCCATCACGGCGCTGGGCCTACAGATGGGCAGGCAGCTCGCGCCGCGGGCGCCGCGCCGCATCTTCGCGGTGATGACAGCGGCCTTCGGCCTTGGCCAGATCGTCGGCCCGATCGCCGCCGGCCTGCTCGCCCAGGCTTCGGGCAATTACGTGCTTGCTTCGATCATGGCAGCGTCGGCGGTGCTCGCCTCCGGCGTCATTGCTTGGTCGGCTGCGCCAAAATCGCCATGATTTGCGGTTTGTTCGATGCCGGGCGTCGGGCACGGGCATTTTCTTTCCCCCTAATGTGTGACTTTATGCCCGCCGAACAGCAATGCCGCTGATTGCGGTCAGACCGAGGAAACCCGCCACAGTGTTCGTATCCTTCTTCCCGCAGCCGAAGCTCTTCTTCACATCGGCGGCCGTCTGGAGCCTTGCCGCGATCCTGTTCTGGTTCTTCGGCGGCGAGCAGTTGGGCGCCGTCTTCGGCCTGCCGCCCGTGGCGGCCGGTTCGCCGCCGATCATCGGCATCGCGGTGCTGTGGTCGAAGCCGTTTCTGTGGTTCTACATGTACTTCGTGGCCTGCGTTGCGATCTTCTACGCCTTCTGGAGCTGGTACGCCCCGCACCCGTGGCAGAACTGGTCGATCCTGATGACCGCCGTCATCCTGTTCTTCATCTACTTCAACGTTCAGGTCTCGGTTGCGGTCAACAACTGGTATGGCCCGTTCTTCGATTATGTTCAGGGCTTGATGTCGGGAACGACGGCCTCGACCGACATCGAATTCTACAAGGGGTTGGCCGATTTCTCCTGGCTCGCGCTGGTCGGCATGAACGTGCAGGTGGTCAACGCCTTCATCGTCAGCCATTGGATCTTCCGCTGGCGCACCGCGATGAACGATTACTTCATGGCCAACTGGGGCCGGCTGCGCCACATCGAGGGCGCCTCGCAGCGTATCCAGGAAGACACGATGCGCTTCTCGCAGATCATGGAAGATCTCGGCTCGACTTTCGTTCAGTCGATCATGACATTGATCGCCTTTCTGCCGGTCTTGATTCAACTGCAGGCCCACATCACCGAATTGCCGATCATCGGCACGGTCCCGCAGCCGCTGGTCGTTGCCGCATTGGGCTGGTGTCTGTTCGGAACGATTTCCGTCATGGTGGCGGGTCTCAAGCTGCCGGGCCTGCAGTTCCGCAATCAGCGTGTCGAGGCAGCCTATCGCAAGGAACTGGTCTACGGCGAGGATCATCCCGATCGGGCGCAGCCGGCGACGACGACACAATTATTCGCCAATGTTCGCCGCAATTATTTCAAGCTATATTTCCACTACATCTATTTCAACGTCGTTCGTTACACCTACCTGCAGGCCGACAACATTTTTTCGTTGCTCATCCTTGGGCCCTCGCTGGTTGCGCATAAGATCACGTTCGGCGCCCTGAATCAGATATCGAACGCATTCGGCAAGGTGACGAATTCGCTGCAGTTCCTGTTGAATTCCTGGTCGACGATTGTTGAACTGCAGTCGGTGCACAAACGTTTGCGAGCCTTCGAAGCGACGTTGCAGGGCGAGCAACTGCCGACTATCGATCAGCACTATCTAGAGCGCGAGCAAGCTGGCATGCGTCCCGAAGATCAGCCGGCAGGCTAGAGCGCGGCCGGTCCAGTTAGCCGCCCACCGCCGCCTGCGCCTGCCCGGGCCGCTGGCGCGCGAGATAGTCGCGGAAACTGATGCACTCGACTTGCGGCATCACGCAGACCTCGCCGGCGAAGCGCTCCAGCGCGTTCCAGTAGGCGCCGTCGTTCATCAGGGTGAAGTGGAAGCCGAGTTCCAGCGGCAGGCGCTTGCCGTTGTACTGAGCCTCGAAAGCGGCGCGGAACGCCTGATAGGCGCGCTCGGTGAATGCGTTCGCCATGGCCGGCTTCTCGGTGCCGCCCGAGTGGCGGACATAAAGATTGTAATCCATGGCGACGACCGGCTTGGCCTTGTCTCCCTCCGGGATAAGCGGCAGGGCGAAGCGGGTTGTGCCATTCAGGGTTGGCGGCACGACCGGGCCGCTCGAGACGCCGCTCGCATCGTATTCAAAGCCGGCCTCGGGCAAGGCTTCGTAAAGCGCCTTATCGGTGGATAGATAGGGCGCGCGAAAACCGGTTACGGTATGGCGGGCGAAATTGCGCCAGCCGGCCGGCTCGGGAGAAATGCCGTTGATCGCATAGGCATTCTCGAAAATGCGCCGCGCGGACGCGAATTCGGCCAGCCAGTCGGCCTTGCTCCAGGCCTTGCCGTCGAAATGGCCGCAGGCATGGCTGCCGATGTCGTGGCCCTCGGCCGCGGCCAGCCGGACCTGCTCCAGCCGGTCGGCGACATCCTGCTTTGAGGCGCCGAAGCCGACATTGGATTTGCCGGCGGCCTTGCCGGGGCCGGCATAGTGCAGCCGCGTCTCGGGAGAGAGCAGGAAGACGCAGGACAGGAAATAGGTGAAATGCGCGCCCGTGCGCTTTGCCAGCGCCCGGCTGCGCTGCCATTGCGAGATATCGCGGGCGGCGTCGAAAGAGATCAGCACGACCTGCTTGGCCGGCGAAACGGTTGGCGATTTCGGCGGATCGGCGAAGGCGGCATTGGCTGAGGCGAGCGAGGCAAGACTGATCGCAAGGACGCGGTACGAACGAAGCATTGACAACCTTCTGGCGGGGACGTCTCCGGCCGATCGGAAGCCGGCTATCGCGCAAATGTGGCGCGGTTGCGTTCAGGTATGGACTGTGGGCGCCCGGCATTCTCAGCCGATTTTCCGGTCCGCCCCCTTCCATGCCGACGAAATTTCGCTAAAACGCGGGCTCAAGAAGCGCCCCCTCCTGGGGCCGCAATGGTTTTGATTGATGTCGGACGACAGTTTTATCCGCGAAGTCAACGAAGAGATTCGTCGCGAGCAGGCGCAGAAGCTATGGGACCGTTTCGGCCCGGCCATTCTCGGCCTTGCCATCCTGATCGTGCTCGGCACCGCCGCTGTCGTCGGCTACCGCTATTGGGACGAAACCCGCGCCAACCGCTCGGGCGACGCCTTCTCGGCGGCCCTCAAGCTCGCCAATGATGGCAAGAACGACGAAGCGATCGCCGCTCTCGACCAGCTGGAGAAGGACGGCTACGGCGCCTATCCGCTGCTCGCCCGCATGCGCGCCGCGACCGTCAAGGCCAACAAGGGCGACGTCGACGGCGCGGTCAAGGATTTCGACGAGGTCGCCGCCGACAACGCCATTCCTGCCGGCATTCGCGATATTGCGCGGCTGAGGGCGGCGCTCCTGCTCGTCGACCACGGCTCCTACGCCGATGTCTCCAGCCGCATCGAGGCGCTCACCGCCGATACCAATCCGCTGCGCCATTCGGCGCGCGAGGCGCTCGGCCTTGCCGCCTGGAAGGACGGCAAGTCGGCGGACGCGCTCAAACTGTTCGACCAGATCTCTTCGGATGAAGCCGCCCCGCGCAATGTGCGCCAGCGCGCGCAGCTGATGTCCGAGTTGATCCGCGGGTCGGGCAACGTGTCGTGATCCTGGATGGGCTTCAAAGTCGCCATCATCGGCCGGCCTAACGTCGGCAAATCGACTCTTTTCAATCGGCTGGTCGGAAAGAAGCTGGCGCTTGTCGACGACACGCCTGGTGTAACGCGCGACCGCCGCGTTCATGCGGCAAAACTTTACGATCTTCATTTCGATGTCATCGACACCGCCGGCTTCGAGGACGCGGCGGCTTCGACGCTGCCCGGCCGCATGCGCCAGCAGACCGAAATCGCCATTCGCGAAGCCGACCTCATCTTCTTCACCGTCGATGCCAGGTCGGGCCTGATGCCCGACGACCGCACCTTCGCCGAAGTGGTGCGCAAATCGGGCAAGCCGGTGGTGCTCGTCGCCAACAAGGCAGAGGCGCGTGGCGCTCAGGGGGGCATGCTGGAAGCCTGGGAGCTCGGCCTCGGCGAGCCGATCCCGATCTCGGCCGAGCACGGCCAGGGCATGCCGGATCTGCGCGATGCGGTGATTGAAGCGCTCGGCCAGGAACGCGCTTTCGGCGAGGATGAGGAAGACGAAGCCGGCGAGATCGCCGCCAGCGAGGTTCTGATCGGCGAGGACATCGCCGACCCGGATGCTGAAGCGCCCTATGACGACACCAAGCCGCTGCGCATCGCCGTCGTCGGCCGCCCGAACGCCGGCAAGTCGACGCTGATCAATGCGCTGATCGGCGAGGAGCGGCTGCTCACCGGTCCGGAAGCCGGCATTACCCGCGATTCGATCTCGGTCGACTGGGACTGGCGTGGCCGCAGGATAAAGCTGTTCGACACGGCCGGCATGCGCCGCAAATCCAGGATCCATGAAAAGCTGGAAGTGCTCTCGGTGCAGGATGGCCTGCGCGCCATCCGCTTCGCCGAGATCGTCATCATCATGCTCGACGCCACCATCCCGTTCGAGAAGCAGGATCTGCAGATCGCCGATCTCATCATCCGCGAGGGCAGGGCGCCGGTGATCGCCTTCAACAAATGGGACCTGATCGACAATCCGCAGGAGCTGCTGGCCGAGCTGCGCGAAAAGACCGAGCGGCTCCTGCCGCAAGTGCGCGGCATCCAGGCGGTGACGGTCTCGGCCGAGACCGGGCGCGGCCTCGACCGGCTGATGGAAAGCGTCATCAAGACGCATAAGGTCTGGAACAGCCGTGTCTCTACCGGCAAGCTCAACCGCTGGCTGGAAGGCATCCTCGCGCATCACCCGCCGCCCGCCGTCGCCGGCCGCCGGCTGAAGATCAAATACGTCACGCAGGCCAAGACCCGCCCGCCGGGCTTCGTCGTCTCCTGCTCCCGCCCGGATGCCATGCCGCAATCCTATGTCCGCTATTTGACCAACAGCCTGCGCGAGGCCTTCGACATGCCAGGCGTGCCGATCCGCATGGCGCTGCGCACCTCGGACAATCCGTTTGCAGGCAGGGCGAAGAAGCGGTGACTTCTGGGAAAGCGCCGACGCTGATCCCTCGTCATCCACGGGCGAAGCAAGGAGCGAAGCGACGCGCGTAGACCCGAGGATCCATTCCGTGACTTAGAAGCGCCGCGACGATTCAGAATTCTGCTCCGCTGCATTCCTCGCGCGAAGTAACGGAATGGATTCTCGGGTCTGCGCTGCGTCGCTCCGCTCCTTGCTTCGCCCTAGAATGACGATGTCGAAAGGCGTCGGCTAAGACGCTAAGCGGCCTCCCGCAGTCCATCGCCGGTTCGCGTCCCCTCCGGCAGCGTCTCCAGCGCCGCCTGCAGCAATATCTCCGCCAGCCGCGCTGCCACCGGGTCGAGCTCGGCGTCCTTCCGGTGCAGGTGCAGCGCCATCGTCGGCAGGGCAGGAAGCCCGAGGACTCCCGGCGCGATCGCCCTGACATTGGCAGGCAGGCCGATATCGGTGCGGATCGTCAGGCCGAGGCCCGCCGCCACCGCCGCCCAGATGCCGCCGAGGGAAGGACTCGAGAAGGACATGCGCCAGGGCATGCCCGCGCGATCGAGTGTCTCGGTCGCCACGGTTCTGAGCAGGCACGGCGCCTCGAACACCACCAGCGGCAGCGGCTCGCCATTGCGCGGACCAGCCTCGATCGGCTTGGCCGGGCCTATCCAGCGCGCCGGCACGTCGGCGACATGGCGGCTATAGGGCAGGGCCATGCCGTCATGCCAGGCAAGCGCGATGTCGAGATTACCTGACAGGACACGCTCGGCAAGGTCGTGGCTGCGGCCGATCCGTGCTTCGATGCGGACCTTGGGATGGGCGCGGGCGAAGCGGCCGAGCACGTCGGGCAGCACGGCCTCGCCGAAATCCTCCTGCAGGCCGAGCCGTACCCAGCCTTCCAGCTCGACGTCGCGGATGGCGGAGGCCGCCTCGTCGTTGAGCTCGATCAGCCGCCGCGCATAGCCGAGCATCGTCTCGCCGGCTTCGGTGAGCGCCAGACCGCGCCCTGCCTTGCGGAAGACCGGCGTGTCCGCCTGCTCCTCCAGCTTCTTCAGTTGCGCGCTGACCGCGGATGTCGAGCGGCCAAGCCGTTCGGCCGCCTTGGCGAAGCTGCCCAGCTCCATGCCGGTGACGAAGGTTCTGAGGACATCGAGGTCGAAAGTGACGCGGCGCATCGGGATAGTCCTGATTTTCAGGATTGTTGGTGAAAAACTTCCTGATTTTATGGATGAAGCTACGGCGCTACATCCGGTCCGTCAAGCCGTCAGCCGGCCATCACAGGAATGGAGCCATGTCCGCCATCGTCACACGAAATGTCTGCCAGCCGCCCGCGGGAGACATTGCCAGCGCCTCAGCCCGCCGCGCCTTCGGCCCCAACCATCGCTGGAAGGTGCTGGGCATCGGCGTCGCCGCCAATGCCGGCTTCTCCGCCACCTTCTCCGGCATTCCGGCAACCGCGGTGGTGATGCGCCAGGGCTACCACCTCGACAATGCCTCGCTGGGCTTGGCATTGGGTCTACTCGGTCTGGGCGTGGCGCTGAGCGAGCTGCCCTGGGGCGTGCTCACGGACCGCTGGGGCGACCGCCGCGTGCTCCTGACCGGGCTCGGGGCGACGGCCGCATGGCTTTTCATCATGGCGCTGCTTGTCGTGCCGACGAAAATGGCCGTTCCCGGCGTCGCGCTGCTGTCGGCAAGCCTGCTCGTCGTCGGCCTGCTCGGCGGCAGCGTCAACGGTTCCAGCGGCCGCGCCATCATGGGCTGGTTCGGCGAGGGCGAGCGCGGCTTCGCCATGAGCATCAGGCAGACGGCGGTGCCGCTCGGCGGCGGGCTGGGCGCGCTTGTCCTGCCGTCGCTGGCGTTGAGTTTGGGCTTTACGGCGGTCTTCGGCCTGCTTGCTGTCGTCTCCGCGCTTTCGGCCTGGTTTGCTTGGCGCTGGCTGCACGAGCCGCCAGTGGAAAGCGGCGCTCACCCCGCCACGGCGACACTTGGCCCGGCGCCGTTGCGCAACATCGAGGTATGGCGCATCTCGACCGCCATCGGCCTGCTCTGCTTCCCGCAGGTCGCGGTGCTGACCTTCGCCTCGGTCTTCCTGCATGACTTCGCCGGCATGGGCACCTTTGTGACCAGCGCCAGCCTTGCCGCTGTGCAGGCCGGCGCCATGGCGATGCGTGTCTGGAGCGGGCGCTTCACCGACCGCCACCGCAACCGTCGCCCGTTCCTGAAACTCTGCAGCGCGCTGAGCGCATTTGCCTTCCTGGCTCTGTGGCTGCTGGTGATCGGCGCTGCCGGCGCGCCGTGGCTGCTGGCGCTGCTTCCACTGATGGTCATCGTCGCCGGCATATCCGTCTCGGCCTGGCACGGCGTCGCCTATACCGAGCTTGCCACCCTTGCCGGCGCCGGCCATGTCGGCACCGCGCTCAGCCTGGCCAACAGTTTTGTGTTCATCGGCTTCTGCCTGGTGCCGATCGCCATTCCATGGCTGCTGGTGGTCTTCGCATGGCCCGGCGTGTGGCTCGCGGCCGCGATCTGCGCGGCGCTCGCGTGGCCCATCTTCCTGCGCCCCGCCTGATTCGCCCAAACTGATGCACCCACCCAGGCCTGATTCTTCATCGGCCCGCTGTGGAAATTGCAAGCCGGCTTGCCTCAAACATGAAAAGAACATGATCGATGTCGTTAACCCCGCATCAAGGTTAATGCTTCATTTTGACTCTCCGGGGTCAGTAGCGTTCTGGAGAGTTCCGTGCATCGACGCGTTTCATTGCGGCTTGCCGCCGCCGCCGTTGCGAAAAAACGTTCCTTTCTTCCTCCTTTGGTACTCGGGCTCGGTATTTGGATCGGCTTCCCGTCGGCCGTCGCCTATCAGGATATGGCAAGCCTGATCTCCGGCCTGGAATCGTCCGACACCCGCTGGAACGCCTATATCGAGAAATCCGCAGCTGGCTCAGTGCACGCGGCCGAAATGCCGTTTGTCGATTCCGTCACCACCGGCTCGCTCTCCGGTTCCGGCGTGAATTTGCCGGGGGTGGGCACCGTCGCCTTCCGCGGCAAGGGCAGCGTCGTGGGCGTGACGCCCGATGAGGATCGTGTCGTGCGCGCCGACAAGAAAGGCCGCATCGTCAAGGTGTCGCCGGTCGCGCCGCCCAAGAATTTCAGCGCCGGCTCGATTTTCGAGCGCACCTCCTCGCTGCTGCGTCCCGCGATGGACAGCGGCCTGAAGCTCACCTTCGCCAAGCCGGGCATCAAGGGCAAGGAAGTCCAGATCGCCCAGGCCTTCCATCTGCGCGAGGACAAGAGGCCTGATCCGGCGCTGCCGGCGGCACTTGTCGCCCTCGTCAACAACGACAAGCCGGACATACTTGCCACGGCCTATGCCCAGTCCGCGCCCGACTACGCCAAGGCTTCGCCCTTCGAGGCGCTGCTGCAGGACGATCCCAACGATGGCCGCTTCATTCCGCCGATGGGCAAGGGCGACCATGCCTGGCTGCAGACTCCCCTGCCGGCGAGTGTCTTTTCCAAGCCCGAGCAGGCCTGCCTTGCCAAGGGCATCTATTTCGAGGCGCGCAGCGAGCCGGTCCGCGGCCAGGCGGCGGTGGCGCAGGTGATCCTCAACCGCGTCCGCAACCCGACCTATCCGAAGACGATCTGCGGCGTCGTCTACCAGAACGACAAGTGGTTCAACCGCTGTCAGTTCTCCTTTGCCTGTGACGGCAGGAAGAAGACAATCACCGACCTGGCCTCGTACAAGACCGCCCAGGAGGTTGCCATGGCGGTGACCGCCGGCAAGATATTCATTCCCGAGGTCGGCTCTTCGACGCATTACTACGCCAATTACGTCCATCCGGGCTGGGCGCGGGCCATGCACAAGATGACCAGGATCGGCCTGCATATCTTCTACCGCACCTATGGTGGCGGCTGGAGCTGAGCTGTTAAAGCATGTCTCCCGAAAGTGGTAAGCGGTTTCGGGAAAAGACATGCGCGAAATCAAAACTTGAAGCGCATGGAGCGAATCTGAAGGATCGCGACGCGCTTTAGGTGGCTCGAGCTGAGCCGCTTAAATACCACCCCGGCCAACCTTCCTCCGACGCCCGGCAATGCCTCGGCGGACGCGCCTTGTCGCGCGGATTCGCGCCGTTACCTCACGCAGGCGTGAAGGGCACGATGTCGCACCTCGATAAGCCGTTGATTTAACTGTTAAAAATACATCGCTTGGAAGTTCGGCCCGTGGCTTGACGGGGGCGGACCCTCTAACTATGTTGCCGGCGACTTTAGAAGCGGACGGACGGCAATCGTCTGCCCGGGCAGGGGGGTTGCGATGGCCGACAAAACCGGGCCAGACGGAACCGGAGAAACCGGCCGCGGCAGGCAGCCAGAAGCCACCATCCGCGACGACGAACTTGAGCGCCGCCGGCGCGACCTCGAAGCATCGCTTGCGACGAGACGCACGGACCGGTCCGAGGGGAAAGACGAAGCGAAAGCTGCGACCGGTTACGGTCAGGCGCTGAAGCTGTCCAGCGAGTTCATCGCCGGAGTGGTGGTCGGTGTCGGCTTGGGCTGGATCATCGACCGTCTGGCGGGAATAGCGCCCTGGGGTCTGATCGTCGGCCTGTTGCTGGGCTTTGGCGCAGGCATACTCAATGTCCTGCGCTCGGCGGGACTGGCATCGGAATTCGGCCAGGGCGGCAAGCCGCGCGAGCCGAAAGAATGAAGTGAGGCGCCGCAGGGCGCTAAAGTGAACTTAAAAGCCGTTTGTGGCTTTGACGGGGATTTAAAGTGGCTGCTGACAAGGTCGATCCGATCCACCAGTTCCAGATCCATCCGATCATCCCGCTGCATATCGGCGGCTACGACGTATCTTTCACCAACTCCTCTTTGTTCATGGTCGTGACGATCGTCCTGGCGTCCGCCTTCCTCTATATGAGCACCGCCAGCCGGGCCTTGATTCCCGGTCGCCTGCAGTCGGTGTCCGAAATGGCCTACGAATTCGTCGGCAACATGCTGCGCGATGCCGCGGGCAAGCAGGGCATGCAGTTCTTTCCGCTGGTGTTCTCGCTGTTCATGTTCGTGCTGGTCGCCAACCTGATCGGCCTGTTCCCTTATTTCTTCACCGTCACCAGCCACATCATCGTCACCTTCACGCTGGCGATCCTGGTCATCGGCACGGTCCTCGTCTACGGCTTCGCCAAGCACGGCTTCGGCTTCCTCAAGCTGTTCGTGCCGCATGGCGTGCCGGGCTACCTTCTGCCGCTGGTGGTGGCGATCGAAATCATCTCCTTCGTCTCGCGGCCCGTCAGCCTCTCGGTTCGTCTTTTCGCCAATATGCTGGCCGGCCACATCACGCTGAAAGTGTTCTCGGGCTTCGTCGTCAGCCTGAGCGCGTTTGGCGCCGTCGGTATCGCCGGCTCGGTGCTGCCGCTTGCCATGGCGGTCGCGCTCTCGGCGCTCGAGCTGCTGGTCGCCTTCCTGCAGGCCTATGTGTTCGCGGTGCTGACCTGCATGTATCTGAACGACGCCCTGCACCCGAGCCACTGATTTTCACCGGCGCCCCGGCGCCAGCTTACCCAACGTACCAACTTCAACGAACAGAGAAACCACAGGAGTTTTGAAATGGACGCAACTGCAGCAGCTGCTATCGGCGCTGGTATCGCCTGCATCGGCATGGGCGGCGCGGGCATCGGCCTCGGCAACATCTTCGGCAGCTACCTCTCGGGTGCGCTCCGCAACCCGTCGGCTGCCGACGGCCAGTTCGGCCGCCTGATCTTCGGCTTCGCCGTGACCGAAGCTCTGGGCATCTTCTCGCTCCTGATCGCTCTGCTCCTGGTCTTCAAGTAAGAGCCGGAGCTGACGAAAGGGGCCGCATGGTGCGGCCCGTTCTAGGGACAGGGGAATGAGATGTTCGTGACATCTGCCTATGCGCAAGAAGCAGCGCCGGCCGCGGCCGAGGGCGATACGCATGCCGGCACTGCCGTGCCTGCCGCGGAGCATGAAGCGTTCCCGCCGTTCGACGCCAAGACCTTCCCGTCGCAGATCCTGTGGCTGGTCATCACCTTCGGGCTCTTCTATCTGTTCCTGAAGCGGGTTGTGATGCCGCGTCTTGGCGGCATCATCGATGTCCGCAACGACCGCATCACCCAGGACCTCGACCATGCCGCAAGGCTGAAGGGCGAGGCGGACGCCGCGGTTGCTGCCTATGAGCAGGAACTGGCGGAAGCCAAGGTCAACGCCAACAAGATCGGCCAGCAGGCGAACGACGCCGCCAAGGCGCAAGCCGAGGGCACGCGCAAGAAGCTCGAGGCCGAGCTTGAGAAGAAACTTGGCGAGGCCGAGGCGAGCATCGCCTCGATCAAGGCCAAGGCGATGAAGGAAGTCGGCACTATCGCCGAGGACACGACCTCGGCCATCGTCGAGGCGCTTGTCGGCGGCAAGGCCGACAAGGCCGAAATCGCGGCCGCGGTCAAATCCGCGAGCCGGTGAGGAGCGGGATCATGGACGCCACATCACTCGCCACGCTCTGGGCCACCATCGCCCTGATCATCTTCCTCGGCGCCGTCGTCTATCTGAGGGTGCCGGGCATGCTTGCCAAGTCGCTCGACGCCCGCGCGGCCAAGATCAGCAGCGAGCTCGAAGAGGCACGGCGCCTGCGCGAGGAGGCCCAGCAGCTGCTGCGCCAGTATCAGCAGAAGCGCAAGGAAGCCGAGAAGGAGGCCGCCGACATCGTCGCTGCCGCCAAACGCGAGGCTGACTTGCTTGCCTCCGAGGCGGCCAAGAAGACCGAGGACTATGTCGCCCGGCGCACAGCGCTTGCCGAGCAGAAGATCAGCCAGGCCGAGCGCGAGGCGGTCAGCGAAGTGCGCGCCACCGCCGTCGACATCGCCGTCGAAGCCGCCCGCACGCTGCTCGCCGCCAAGGTCGACGTAAAGACCGGCGCGGATCTGTTCAAGTCGGCGCTCAATGATGTGAAGGCCAAGCTGAACTGAGCTGACTTCGAAACTTCGAAATCAAAAGCCGCCTGGGCAACCCGGCGGCTTTTTTGTTTGGAAGGAGCGCGGCGCCGAAGCTGCCAATCTTCCCCACAAGGGGCTACGCTATGCACACATTTCCGAGCAGCTGGTCTTGGCGATAGCGTGCATGGCAGCTTGGCGCATGCATTGTTTGATGTAGCGCTGGTCGACCCCCACTCCGTCTCGGCTTCGCCGAGCCACCTCTCCCCCGATCGACGGGGTAGAGGAAAGGCGCCAAGCCTTTTGCCGTCAATGCTCGTCCAGCAACGCTCCCTTCCTTTCCCTCCGGAGGGGGGAAAGGTGGCGCTGCGAAGCAGCGACGGATTGGGGGAACCACCCGGCAATCAAGCCTCAGGTCGATCAGTCACGCCAGTGACAGAGGATGTCCGCAAGCCGTAACCACATTGGGGGAGATCAGCTAATCACTCCAGCCCGGCGAGGCTCTCTTCCTCTTCCGCCATCTCAACCCCACCCAACCGGAACGGCGCGAACGAGGCCCGGTGGAGCCGTGCCACCGGCCCATGCGCCTCGATCGCGGTGCGGTGCCGGACCGTCGCGTAGCCCATATGCACTTCGAAGCCGTAACGCTCGTGATGTCCGCCGCAGCCGCACATCATGCGGTCGCGCATCACCTTGGCGATGATCGAGGCGGCGGCGATCGACTGCGAGCGCTGGTCGCCCTTGATGAGCGCGCGGCCTTCGCAGGCGAGACCTGGCGGTATGTCGCGGCCGTCGGCCAGGGCGAGCTTCGGCCGCAAGGACAGGCCGGCGGCAGCGCGGCGCATCGCTTCGAGACTGGCTTTCAAAATGTTGCTGTTGTCGATGCCTTCGGCACTGATCGAAGCCATCGAGATGCTGAGCGCCGAGCCGAGAATCTTGAGGAACAGCGCCTCGCGCTGCAAATGGGTGAGTCGCTTGGAATCGTCGAGCCCTTCGGGAATGTTGGCGGGGTTGAGCACCACCGCGGCGGCCACCACCGGACCTGCGAGCGGACCGCGGCCGGCCTCGTCCATGCCGGCGACCGGCCACAGCCCGTCTGCTATCGCTTTCGTCTCGATCGAGAAGTCGGGCTTCTCGACCATTTCAAAGAGAAGCGGAGAATCGGAACGCGCGCGAGCCATGGTGCGGCGAGGTTCGCATCGGCTCCGATTCTCCGCAAGTCCTTCCGGGTCGGATGGGGCGTCGGACCGGGAAGGCACCGTCTCACAGCCGGGGGACAGGGGCCGGACGGGATTTCGAAACAAATGGCAATTCCAGACCGAAAATCGCTTTGCCTGGAAGTGCTTAGCGCCGGCCGTCATGGCCGGCGCTGGCGTCAAAGCAGCATCAGCTGCTCGCCGGCACTGGCGCCTGCGACGAATTGGTCGGTGCGAAGCTGCCGCCGCTCGACATTGAGGCCGAGCCGCTTGGCGGCGATCTCGAAGCGCCGGCCGATCTGCCAGGCATAGGGACCGGCGCCCTTCATGCGCTTGCCCCATTCGGAATCGTAATCCTTGCCGTCGCGCATCGAGCGGATAAGCGACATCACATGCCGGTAGCGGTCGGGATAATGGCGCAACAGCCAGTCCTTGAAGATCGGCGCCACTTCGAGCGGCAGGCGCAGGATGACGTAGCCGGCCTCCCGCGCGCCGGCGGCTCTAGCCGAATCGAGGATGCGCTCCATCTCCGGATCGGTAAGCCCCGGAATAATCGGCGCCACCATGACCGACGCCGGGATGCCGGCGTCCGAAAGCTGCCTGATCGCCTCCAGCCGCTTCGTCGGCGTCGAGGCGCGTGGCTCCATCGTTCTCGCCAGCATGCGGTCGAGCGTCGTCACCGACAGCGCCACCTTGGCAAGGCCGCGCTCGGCCATGCGCGACAGGATGTCGATGTCGCGTGTCACCAACGCCGACTTGGTGACAATGCCGACCGGATGGCCGCGCGCTTCCAGCACTTCCAGGATCTCGCGCATGATGCGGTATTGCTTCTCGATCGGCTGGTAGGGATCGGTGTTGGTGCCGATGGCGATCGTGCGCGGCTGGTAGCCCGGTTTTGACAATTCCCTGTCCAGCATGCGCGCGGCATCCGGCTTGGCGAACAGCTTTGATTCGAAATCGAGCCCCGGCGACAGGCCCATGAAGGCATGCGTCGGCCTGGCGAAGCAGTAGACGCAGCCATGCTCGCAGCCGCGATAGGGGTTGATCGAACGGTCGAAGGAGATGTCAGGCGACTCGTTGCGCGTGATGATGGTGCGCGGCTTTTCGACCTGCACTTCCGTCTTGAACGGCGGCAGTTCCTCCAGCGAGTTCCAGCCGTCGTCGAAGACATGACGGCTGACCGGCTCGAACCGGCCGGACGGATTGATGCCGGCCGAGCGGCCGCGATTGCGATCGGGCCGCACGCGCATGCCGCTCTGCTCGATCATCGCGTTTGCCATCTCGGCTCGGCCTGCTCCGAAAGCGGCAATGTCGGCGCGCACGATCTGTTCCATTTTCGCCCTCTCCCAGGGACTGTCGGCAGGCTGTCGAATCGCTCTGTTCATGAAACTATTCCTATTTCGCCGAAGAGAACAAAGCAAGAACTTTTTCGCTTGAAGCGCACAACTGGCGCATCGCCGCACTTTCCGCTATTCGGCTAAAATGCTCAGCGTCCTTATCGAAACCCGCAACGACGAAGAGGGGCTTGCCCGTACGCTCGCCTCGCTGGTCGGCGGCGCGGTCGAAGGCGTCGTGCGCGACGTGATCGTCTGCGATCAAGGCTCGACCGATCAGACGCACCGGGTGGCCGAGCATGCCGGCTGCCACTATGCGACCGGCGGGATCGGCGCCGGTATCGGCCAGGCCAAGGGCGACTGGCTGCTCCTGCTCGAGCCAGGGGCGCGGCTCGCCGAGGGCTGGATCGACGAAGTCGTGGCGCACACGGCGAAACAGACCATGCCGGCGCGCTTTTCACGCGCCCGCGCCAACCGTGCGCCTTTCCTGGCCAGGGTGTTCTCGAGCAATCGTGCACTGGCCGAGGGGCTTGTCATCAGCAAGCGTCAGGCCTCGGCTCTGGCAAAGAGCGCGCGCAGCGCCGAAGCCCTGGCGCGCGGCCTGGCGACCAGAAGGCTGAACGCCGAAATCTGGATCGCGCCGCCGAAATGATGCCCCGCCGTGCCGGCCGGGCGCCTTAACTGAGCTTTACGAGGTGGGCTTGCCGCCGCGCCTGAGATGCTCGTCCAGCCGCGGCATGATCTCGACGAAGTTGCAGGGCATGTGCCGGTAGTCGAGCTGCGCCTTGATGATGCCATCCCAGGCGTCCTTGCAGGCGCCGGGCGAGCCCGGCAGCACGAAGACGAAGGTGGCGTTGACGACGCCGCCTGTTGCCCGGCTCTGGATCGTCGAGGTTCCGATCTTGTCGTAGGAGATGCGGTGGAAGACTTCCGAAAAGCCGTCCATGCGCTTTTCGAAGATCGGCTCCAGCGCCTCCGGCGTCACGTCGCGGCCGGTGAAGCCGGTGCCGCCGGTGGTGATCACGACATCGATGTTTTCGTCCTTCGACCAGCCAAGCACCTTGTCGCGGATCTTGTCGCGGTCGTCGGTCACGATATCGCGCGCGGCAAGGCTGTGGCCGGCTTCCGCGATGCGGTCGGCCAGCGTCTGTCCGGATTTGTCGTCGGCGAGGCCGCGCGTGTCGGAGACGGTAAGCACGGCGATGCGCACCGGAATGAAGGGCCGGCTTTCGTCAAGCTTCGCCATCGCTCACCTCCATGCTGCGCGTCGCGGCAACGAACCAGTCGGGGTGGCGGGCGCGGATCTCGATCGCCGCGCGCTTTGCGACATTGCCGGTCTCGAACAGGCCGAAGCATGTGGCGCCCGAGCCGGACATGCGCGCGAAGGCGGCGTCGGCTTTTTTCAATGCCTTGAGCGCCTCGCCGATCGCAGGTTCGATCGAACGCGCGGCAGGCTCAAGATCGTTGCGCGTCGTCTCCAGCCAGTTGCGGATCGTGTGGAAATCAAGGCGCTTCGGCAGCGGCGGCAGCGCCTCGTTATCGCGGCTGGAGAGCGCCTTGAACACGTCCGGCGTCGAGACTGCGATGCCCGGATTGACCAGCACCAGGCCAAGCGCAGGAAAGGCGGATAGCGGCGAGACTTCATCGCCGATACCGCGTGCGATCAGCGGCTTTGATTTGAGGCACATCGGCAGGTCGGCACCGAGCGAAAGCCCGATCCGGGCCAGCGAATTGTCGTCGATATCGAGCTTCCAGAGCCGCGCCAGGCCATTAAGCGCGGCCGCCGCGTCGCTCGAACCGCCGCCGACTCCGGAGGCGATGGGCAGGTTCTTCTCCAGCCGGATGGCGACCGGCGATCCCTGTTGCATGCCGGCTTCCCGGCGCAAGGCATCGCGCACCTTCACCACCAGATTGTCGCCGTCGAGCGGCAGCCCGGCGGCATAACGGCCGGATACCGAGAATTCATCGAGCTCGGCCCGCTCGATCTCGAGCCGGTCGCCGAAGCGGGTGAAGACGGCAAGGCTGTCGATGAGATGGTAGCCGTCGGCGCGCTGTCCGATGACATGCAGCGCCAGGTTGATCTTGGCAGGCGCAAGCCACGTCCGGACCTCTGTGCCGGGCTCCAGGATGTCGGCTGCTGGCGAGATGGGATCAGTCCTTGGCGAGACGATATTCGCCGGTCTTGGGGTCCTTGACCAGCGTGCCCGTCGTGCCGTTCGCCGCCTGTCTTTCGGTACGCCGGATCTTGGCCGTCACGCGTTCGGCCTCGCGCACGAAAGCGCGGTAGCCAAAGTAAGCGGCGGCGCCGACAACGGCGAAGAAAATGATCTGCGGCATCTCTAAAACTCCTCCCGCGTCCTCGCGGCAAGGCCGGCCGGACAGGCTCGGTCAAGCGGCCATGCTAGCCGCATTCATGGCTTTTTCAAAGCCCGAAGCGCGCCCACAGCGCGCGCTCTTCCGCCGCATCGAGGACGCCGCTGGCGGCGGCCGCCGCGATATCCGGCGCCGAAACGCGCGAGCCGAACAGGCCGAAACGGCCGAACAGACCACGCGGCGCGGTGATCAGCTTGAGCTGCGTCTTTTCGCCGAAACGGGTCTTGAGCACGCTGCGCATATCGCCCAGCGCATCGACAAGGCCGAGCTCGAGGCCGCGCTTGGCGGTCCAGAACAGGCCGGTGAACAGGTCCGGGTCGTCCTTGAGCTTGCTGCCGCGCCGCTCCTTGACGAGGTCGATGAACGTTTCGTGCACTTCGAGCTGCAGCGCCTTCAGCCGTTCGACGTCCTCCTCCTTCTCGGGCTTGAACGGATCGAGCACGGCCTTGTTCTGGCCGGCGGTGTGGACGCGCCGCTCGACGCCGATCTTCTTCATCAGCTCCGGGAAGCCGAACGAGGCCGAGACCACGCCGATCGAGCCGACGATCGAGGACGGGTCGGCGAAGATCTCGTCGCCGGCAACCGCGATCATGTAGCCGCCCGAGGCCGCCACGTCCTCGACGAAGACCAGCACCTTCTTGTTCTTTTCCGCCGCCAGGTCGCGGATGCGCTTGAAGATCAGACGCGACTGCACCGCTGAGCCGCCCGGCGAATTGATCGAGATGGCGACCGCCGGCGCGTCGAAGCCGAACGCCTTTTCGATCAGGCCGGCCGTCGAGGCGAGCGACAGGCTCGGCCGGAACTGGCCTCCGCCGGCCATGATGGGGCCTTGCAGCCGGATGACCGGAATGGTGACGACTGTCGAGCGCCAGGATTTCGGCAGCAGGCGGTTGAAAAGGCGTTTCACGAACGATTGTCTCCGGACAAAAGGCAAAGGAGCAAGATGAGATCAGGTCGGTTGGTCTGTTTCACGGGCGCAGCGTCATCCTGCTTGGGCATGTAAGGAACTCGCCGGCCAACGGCAATGCCGCATCGCCAGCCAGTGCATGTCGCGCAAAAGTGTGCAGCGGTTTTGCGAAAAAGACATACATAAAACAAAAACTTGAAGCGCGTCGCTAGAATCCATTTCAATGCGACGCGCTTCAAGGATCAATCGCCGAACAGCGATGCCAGGCCGTTATTGATCATTTCCGTCCGCTCCGCCGGCCCGTTGCCGGACGGCCCGTGCAAGATGAGCGGCGGGCGGATCGACAATTTTCCGCGCGCGCCGAGCACCGCCCTGACGACGATGCGGATTGCCGCCGCATCCGGCCGCGGATGCACGCACAGCAACTCGGCATCGCCGAAGCGTCCTTCGATCGCATCCAGGATGGCAACCAACTGCTCGGGCCGCGCGATGACGGCCAGCCCGCCGCGCGGCCTGGCGACGGCGGCGGCGCTCCTGATCCAGCGCTCGAACAGGCCGTCCTCCGCCACATGCGCCTCTCTGCGCAACGCGTCGGGCGTCGAGCGATCCTCGGCCGCGTTGAACGGCGGGTTCATGATGACGAAGTCGAAGGAGTTGTCGGCAAGCCCGGCCTCGGTCCGCGCTCGACCGGTCAGCGTCACGTCGGCGGTCAGCACCGAGGCGCGGTCGCCGAGATGGCCATTGCCGGGATGCGAAAGCGTGGCAGTGGCGAACCCGGCCATTTCGGCGGAGCGCTCGACGAGCACGGCCTGCGCCGCCGGACAGCGCGACAACACGGCAAGGGCGGCGGCGCCGGCGCCCGCGCCGAAATCGGCGAGCCGGCCGGAAAAGCCGGATGGCACGGCGGCCGCCAGCATCATGGCGTCCATGCCGGCGCGATGACCGCCGCGGCTCGGCTGCACCAGCCAGAAGCGCCCGCGATGGAAGGCATCGATCGTGTGCGCCGGCGTATCCGGGACGGGGGCGGTGCTGGCTCCCATTATTTTTTGCGGATCTCGTTCTCGATGCCGGCATCCTTGAGGATGCGCCGTGCAGCATCGACCTTTTCGGCATCGACCATCACGCGCCGCGGCAGGATGCCGAGCGAACCGTCGAGCACGCTCATATTCTGGTCGGCGACGAAACAGGCGATGCCGGCATCGCGCATCAGCGATTCGACAAAGGAGATGACGACGGCGTCGTTGGTGCGGACAAGCTCGATCATGAAACGAAAATCGCAGGTTGTGGCGTTCGTGTAAACGTGCGCGTGGACACTCCGTCGGCGGAGCCGCGCTAATTCGCCTCTTGCCGTGCCCGGTTGCGCCGCCCTAGAGTCGGCGAGGGACCAAGGGTGCGTCAGATTGACGGGAGTTGTCGTGGTGGGTGTCGTTCTCAACATCGAAGGCAAGCGGGAACCCGCTTCCATCAAGGATTTGATCGATCTGACAGCCGCCGATATGGGGCGGGTCAACGAGCTGATCCTGTCCAAGGCTGGCTCCGACGTCGAGATGATCCCGGAGATCGCCAATCATCTGATCTCCTCCGGCGGCAAGCGGCTCAGGCCCATGCTCACGCTCGCCGCCGCGCAGATGTTCGGCTATTCCGGCGAAGGCCATGTCAAGCTCGCCACGGCGGTCGAGTTCATGCACACGGCGACGCTGCTGCATGACGACGTGGTCGACGAGAGCGCGCTGCGCCGCGGCAAGAAGACGGCGCGCATGATCTGGGGCAACCAGGCGAGCGTGCTCGTCGGCGATTTCCTGCTCGGCCAGGCTTTCCGCATGATGGTCGAGGTCGGCTCGCTGGAAGCGCTGGACATCCTGTCGGCGGCAGCCTCCATCATCGCCGAGGGCGAGGTCATGCAGCTTGCCGCCGCCAAGAACCTCGAGACCACCGAGGACGAGCATTTCGCCGTCATCAAGGCCAAGACGGCGGCGCTGTTCTCGGCCGCCGCCGAAGTCGGGCCGGTCATCGCCCAGGCCTCGCGCACCGATCGCGCGGCGCTTCGCTCCTACGGCATGAATCTCGGCCTTGCCTTCCAGCTCATTGACGACGCGCTGGACTATGGCGGCTCGAGCAAGGATCTGGGCAAGAATGTCGGCGACGATTTCCGCGAGGGCAAGGTGACGCTGCCGGTGATCCTAGCCTACCGGCGCGGCACCAAGGCCGAGCGCACCTTCTGGAAGCGCGCCATCGAGGACAACGTCGCCGACGATGCCGGGCTTGAAAAGGCCATCGGCCTGATGGCCCGCCACGGCGCCATCGCCGATACGATCGGCCGCGCCCGCCATTTCGGTGAGATCGCCCGCGACGCGCTAGCCCCGCTGGAGGCGACGCCGCAGAAGTCGGCTTTGATCGACGTCATCGATTTCTGCATCAGCCGCGTCAACTGAGCCCGCGGATCCGGCTCATTTGCGTCCGCCGGGCAGGGCGCCTGTGAATCCCGCGCCGGCCGTCTCGACAAGGAGCGGTCCGGCAAATTATCTATAAAATATGGCCAGCAAAGAAGACACGATCGCCGTCCGCATCAGCAAGGAACTGGCGGACCGCATCATTTCGGGCGCCATTGAACCGGGATCGCGGCTGCGCCAGGACCATGTCGCCGAGGAATTCAACACCAGTCATGTCCCGGTGCGCGAGGCCTTCCGGCGCCTGGAGGCGCAAGGGCTGGCGATTAGCGAGCCGCGCCGCGGCGTGCGCGTCGCCTCTTTCGATCTCGGCGAGGTCAGGGAGGTGGCCGAGATGCGGGCGGCGCTCGAAGTGCTGGCGCTGCGCCATGCCGTGCCGCATCTCACGGCGTCGATCCTTGATCAAGCCGAGGAGGCGACCAAGGCCGGCGACAAATCCCGCGACGTGCGCTCCTGGGAAGAGGCCAATCGCACCTTCCATCGGCTGATCCTGGCGCCCTGCAACATGCCGCGCCTGCTCTCCACCATCGACGACCTGCACGCCGCAAGCGCGCGCTTCCTGTTCGCGGCCTGGCGCTCGGAGTGGGAAATCCGCACCGACCAGGATCACCGCGCGATCCTGAGCGCCCTGAGACAAGGCAACACCGAATCGGCCGCCGCGACACTCGGGCGGCACGTGCAATGGATCGGCCAGAAGCCGGTCAAGACCGCTTCCGGCAAGACCCGCGACGCCTTCGCCATCGTGGGGTAGGTTTGGCGATTGGCGATTGGCCGAGGCTTCTCAGCCTCGTCATTCCAGGGCGGAGCAAGGAGCGAAGCGACGTCGCTTCGCTCCTTGCTCCGCCCTGGAATGACGAATTCGAGGGCAGGCGCTTGCCATTCGTTTCAAAATATGGATTCGATAATAGATGAAGTCGAAAAATTATCTATAATTCACACGAGCCAAGGAAGACACCGTGACCAACGCAGCCATTTCGACCCAAAACCCCTCCTTCAGCCCATTGCGGCTGCACAGCCGTTCGCTCGCCTGGCAGATCGGAGCCGTGATCCTCGGTTCGCTGTTCCTGGCGCTGTCGTCCTATATCGAGGTGCCGATGGTGCCGGTTCCGGTCACCATGCAGACCTTCGCCGTCACCCTGGTCGGCGCGCTTTATGGCTGGCGCTTCGGTGCGCTGACCATCGCCGCCTGGCTCGTCGAGGGCGCCGCCGGTTTCCCGGTTCTTGCAGGCGGCGCCGCTGGCATACAGCATTTCGTTGGCCCGACCGGCGGCTATCTTTTCGCCTTTCCGGTCGTCGGCGCTGTCGTCGGCTGGCTGGCCGAACGCGGCTGGAACGGGAACCGCGTCATGCTTGCCTTCGCTGCCATGCTCATCGGCAACCTGCTTTGCCTGGTTCTGGGCACCGCCTGGCTTGCCGTCATGATCGGCGCTGAAAAGGCCATCACCTTCGGCTTCGTGCCTTTCATCGTCGGCGGCCTGCTCAAGTCGGCGCTGGGGGCGGCGACGCTGAAGCTCTTTTCCACCTATCGTGCGGAGCAAGGCGACCGCTCGTCCGGGACGCGATGACCGTCAAGCTGCGCGCCCATCATCTGCTCTGCCTGCTGACCTATGTCGGCAAGGGCTACTCGCCGGCCTTCATCGCCAATTACGACAAGGTGGTGAAGCGGTTGGGTGAGCGCGAGGCGGTGGTGATCGTTGCCGGTCCGGACGACGTCTGCGCCCCGCTGCTCGGTGAGCCGGAGCCGCATTGCCTGCGCGAGAGCGCCGCCGAGCGGGACCGGATGGCGGCGCGCGATGTTGGCGCTCTCCTCGGGCGGCCGATCCAGGCCGGAGACCGGTTGGTGCTGGACGCCCCCAAACTGGCGGAGATGCGCAAGGCTTTTTCCGCCGGCCTGACGCGCCAGGCGTGCTCCGGCTGCGAATGGTCCGGCCTGTGCGATACGGTTGCCGCCAGCGGATTCAGCGATACCTATCTGTAGGCAACCCGATGCCGCATATGGGCGTCCCGGGCCTCCGCGCGGGATTTTCGCTGACGCGGCATCGTTTTTTAAGCCGGATGATTGCATTGTGATTCGCCCGGCAATTGAAGCCTGACCCCAAAAAGGCCATGCTTTGACCGGAAAAGAGCGAGTCTGTGGGCGGTCCGCCAAGGGCGGGATCGCATCTGGCTGAAAGGGATACGATGCGGCAAGGACGTGCGCGCTGGCTGACGAGGCTGGCATTTTTGACCGGTGTGGCGCTTTGGGTGCTGCCGGTCCAGGCCAAGGAAGAGGCCCGACCGCTCCAGATCACGTCTTTCTCGGGCGCCTATCTCGCGGCTCATATCGCCGAAAGCGACAACGATCTCGACGATGCGATCGCCTATTACAAGCAGGCGCTGGCCTTTGCGCCGAACGACAAGGAATTGCAGCAGAGCCTGATGCTGGCTCTGGTCGCGCAAGGCCGCTTCGAGGAATCGCTGGTCTATGCCGACAAGCTGAAGGAAGTGCCGGACGTCGAGCGCTTCTCGCGCCTGGCCCTGGCCATCGATTCCTTCCACAAGAAGGACTACGCCAAGGCGCAGTACTGGCTGAAGCTCTCGCTGGAATCCGATCTCGACCGGCTGCTCTCGGGCGTCATGGACGGCTGGGCCAAGCAGGGTGCCGGCAACGCGTCCGAGGCCATGGACTCCATCGACAAGCTCAAGGGCCCGGACTGGTTCGGCCTGTTCAAATCATTCCACCGCGCGCTGATCGCCGACGCCGCCGGCCTGAAAGACAAGGCCGAGGAACTTTACGCCGCCACCATGGCCGATACCGCGGCCGGCGGCTCCGCGCCCGAAACCTGGATGCGCAATGCGCAGGCCTATGCCTCGTTCCTGGTCCGCAAGGGTGACAAGTCGAAGGCGCTGGCGGTGTTGAACCAGGCCGAGGCCTTCGCGCCGGGCAAGCTCGAGATCACCACGCTGCGCGACCGCATCAGCAAGGGCGACAAGATCGAGCCGCTCGTCACCGGTCCGGCCGACGGCGCATCCGAAATCCTGCTTGACCTTGCCACCGCGCTTAACCGCGGCGGCGGCGAGCCTTTCGTGCGGCTCTATCTGCAATATGCCCTGGCGCTGAAGCCGGACAGCGACGCAGCCCTTGTGCAGCTTGCCGCCGTGGCCGAGCAGCTTAAGGACGGCGAAGGCGCCGTCTCGCTCTACCGCCGCATTCCGGCGTCCTCGCCGCTGAAGGAGCTCTCCGACCTGCAGATCGGCCTCAACCTTGCCGATCTCGACAAGCATGACGAGGCGATTTCGCATCTCAAGGCCTATCTCGACAGGCATCCGGACGACATGCGCGCCTATCTGGCGCTTGGCGGCGTCTATGGCTCGAAGGAAGATTTCCGCTCGGCCGCCAGTCTCTACGACAAGGCTGTCGAGCAGCTGAAGACGCCGACTGCCGCCAACTGGAACATCTTCTACCAGCGCGGCATCGCCTATGAGCGGCTGAAGGAATGGCCGAAGGCGGAACCCAATTTCCGCAAGGCGCTGGAGCTGCAGCCCGACCAGCCGCAGGTCATGAACTATCTCGGCTATTCCTGGGTCGACATGAACATGAACCTCAAGGAAGGCCTGGCGATGATCCAGAAGGCCGTGGATCTGCGGCCGAACGACGGCTACATCGTCGATTCGCTGGGCTGGGCCTATTTCCGCATGGGCCGCTTCGACGACGCCGTGCGCGAGATGGAGCGCGCCGTCTCGCTGAAGCCCGAGGATCCGGTCCTCAACGATCATCTCGGCGATGCCTACTGGCGCGTCGGCCGCAAGCTCGAGGCCACCTATCAGTGGACGCAGGCACGCGACCTGAAGCCCGATCCGGATGTGCTCGCCACTTTGCAGCAGAAGCTGCTCAAGGGCCTGCCGCCGATCGAATCCAACACCGCGCAGGAAACCCCCAAGGTGAAGCCGGAGCCGACGCCCGCGCCGAAAGGCTGAGCCTCTCGCCAGCGTTCAAGAAAACGGGGCCCTTTTCGTTTAGCTCGGCGTCTGCCGAGCTCGGACCTTGGCAGGTGGCATGCTTTGGAGGTTGGTCGAAACGACCCAACCTCGTCATCCACGGGCGGAGCAAGGAGCGAAGCGACGCGCGCAGACCCGAGGATCCATTCCGTGTCGCATGAGCGCTGCTGCGGTGCAGAATTCTGCTCCGCTGCACTCCGCGGCTCAGGTCACGGAATGGATTCCAGGGTCTCCGCGACGCCGCTTCGCGGCTGCTCCGCCCTGGAATGACGAAGTTCGGGCGGCTTCAGCCAATCGCCAGCTTTTTCGCTGATTTCACGGGATGAACGGTCACAATCTTGCGCGCTTGCGCGCCGACAAACAGCGGCCTTTCAGATCCCTGTGTCGAGGAAACTAGAACATTTTTCTATAGACGACGAACCCCGACTTCTCGCCGATCTTGTCGTAGAGCTGCATCGCGGTGTGGTTCGTCTCATGCGTCAGCCAGTAGACGCGGTTCGCGCCCGCTTGCCTGGCGCGTTCATACACACCTTCGATCAGCGCCCGGCCGACGCCCTGGCCGCGCGCGGCCTGTGTGGTGAAGAGGTCCTGCGGATAGCAGCTCGGCGCGATCGATGTGGTCGAGCGATGATAGAGATAGTGCACGAGGCCGAGAAGCTTGCCCTCCTGCTCGGCCACCAGCGCATGCACCGGCTCATAGGCATCGAAGAAACGCGACCATGTCATCTGCGTGATCTCGCCGGCAAGCGCCGTCGGCCCGGAGCGCCCGTAAATGCGTTGTAGCCGTCCCAGAGCGGCAGCCACTGCTCGTAATCCTGCCGTGTGACGGGTCGTATGGTGAGTTGACCGGACATAGCGAAACCTCTGTCGTTGAGCTGGAACGGAGCAAACGGCGGCCGCCGCTCGACGGCAATGGGCCAGCCGCCGCAAAGCTTTCCGCCTTGCCGGGCGCGAGCCACCGCCTTGACGCTCGGCGGCCCGGCAACTAGGGAAGCGTCATCCCGCGCTTTCCGAGGCCGCCGTGACCATCGAAATTCCCGCCCATATGCATCCCAGCCGCTCCTTCCAGGGGCTGATCCTGACCTTGCACAATTACTGGGCGGACTATGGTTGCCTCATCCTGCAGCCCTACGACATGGAGGTCGGCGCCGGCACCTTTCATCCGGCCACCACCTTGCGCGCGCTGGGCCCGCTGCGCTGGAACGCGGCCTATGTGCAGCCCTCGCGCCGCCCGAAGGATGGTCGCTACGGCGAGAACCCGAACCGCCTGCAGCACTATTACCAATACCAGGTGATCCTGAAGCCCAATCCGCCGAACCTGCAGGAGCTCTATCTCGGCTCGCTGGAAGCAATCGGCGTCGATCCGCTGCTGCACGACATCCGCTTCGTCGAGGACGACTGGGAAAGCCCGACGCTGGGCGCCTGGGGGCTCGGCTGGGAGTGCTGGTGCGACGGCATGGAAGTCTCGCAGTTCACCTATTTCCAGCAGGTCTGCGGCATCGAATGCGCGCCGGTGGCCGGCGAGCTGACCTACGGCCTGGAGCGGCTCGCCATGTATGTGCAGGGCGTCGACAATGTCTACGATCTGAACTTCAACGGCCGCGAGGGCGCCGAGAAAGTCACTTACGGCGACGTCTTCCTGCAGGCCGAGCAGGAATATTCGCGCCACAACTTCGAATTCGCCAACACCGCGATGCTGCTGAGACACTTTGAGGACGCCGAGGCCGAGTGCAAAGCGCTGCTTCGTGCCGGCGAGAGCCACGACCAGAAGCATTACAAGGACAATCCGCTTTATGGCGCGTTTGGTTCCGGGCCGCAGCAACCTCATAAGTTGGTCTTCCCGGCCTACGACCAGTGCATCAAGGCAAGCCATGTCTTCAATCTGCTCGACGCGCGCGGCGTGATCTCGGTCACCGAGCGCCAGAGCTACATCCTGCGCGTGCGCAATCTGGCCAAGGCATGCGGCGAAGCGTTCCTCAAGACGCGGGCGGGCGGGCTGGCGGCGGCTTAAGCCGACACGGATTTCACGGTCTCGATGGCGGCGCCGGCCGGCAATACGATCTGCGCCGATGCGCCGTCGATCGTGCGCATGGCCTGCCTGATCCCAGGCATCGTGATGGTGCCATGCGCCTGGGCGGCGAAGCAGGCGCTGAGCGCCAGGATCTGCAGGGTTCTCGATGCTGTCTTCATCGCCGTTCAGCCAATAGGTCTCTGCCTGAGCGTTTGTCGCTTCAGCGCAGCGTTCGGTTCATGGGAAGTTCTGCTCCAAGGACGGGTGGGCCGGCGCCAACCCGACAGCGGGTCGAAAAATTCCGCGAAATCGGTCGAAGAGGCGATCTGCTGGCGGGGTGACAGCGGGCGGCCGAGTTGCTATTTCCCGCCCATTCGTTTCGGCGCTTCGCGCCGACCCTCCCCATCAAGGGGAGGGGAGGGAGCCAATCAATGCCCGACTTGCTGCTCGAACTTCGCTCCGAGGAAATTCCCGCCCGCATGCAGCGCAAGGCGGCCGGCGACCTCAGGAAGATGCTGACCGACGGTCTGGTCGAGACGGGTCTCACCTATGAGGCGGCGCGCGAATACTGGACGCCGCGGCGCCTGGCGCTCGACATCCGTGGCCTGACCGCGCGCTCGAAGGACATCCGCGAGGAGATCAAGGGTCCTTCGACCACGGCGCCCGAGCAGGCGGTGCAGGGCTTCCTTCGCAAGGCCGGCCTTTCGTCGATCGCCGAGGCGCATGTCCATTCCGACCCCAAGAAGGGCGACTTCTACGTCGCCCACATCGCGAAGCCGGGCCGGGCGGCCGAAGAGATCATCGCCGAGCTGGTGCCGGGCATCATCAAAAGCTTTCCCTGGCCAAAATCGATGCGCTGGGGGCCGGCCTCGGCGAAACCCGGCTCGCTGCGCTGGGTACGGCCGCTGCAGTCGATCGTCTGCACCTTCGGCCCAGAGACCGAGGAGCCGGTCGTGGTCGATTTTGAGATCGACGGCATCCGCGCCGGCAACGTCACCTATGGTCATCGCTTCCATGCGCCGGGCCCGATCACCGTGCGCCGCTTCGACGACTTTGTGGCGAAGCTGGAGGCGGCCAGGGTCGTGCTCGATGCCGACCGGCGCAAGGAGATCATCCTGGCCGATGCCCGCAACATCGCCTTCGCCAACGGCCTTGATCTTGTCGAGGACGAGGGCCTGCTGGAGGAGGTCTCCGGCCTGGTCGAATGGCCGGTCGTGCTGATGGGCGAGTTCGAGCAGGATTTCCTCACCATTCCGGGCGAGGTCATCCGCCTCACCATTCGCGCCAACCAGAAGTGTTTCGTGACGTCGCGCCCGATCTCCCCGCTGGAGGGGGAGATGTCGGGGAAGCCGACAGAGGGGACTCAGCGCGAGGCCCCCCTCTCTGCCCTGCCGGGCATCTCCCCCCCAAGGGGGGAGATTGGCCAATCGCCGCTTTCGAACCGCTTCGTGCTGGTCGCCAACATCGAGGCGAGCGACGGCGGCAAGGAGATCGCCTACGGCAACGGCAAGGTGGTGCGCGCCCGCCTGTCCGATGCGCTCTATTTCTGGCGGACCGATCAAGGCGATTTGCCCGACCTCGACCAGCTGAACGAATCGGCGGCGAAGTTCGACCTGGATTTGAAGAAGCCGCTCGACCAGCGCATGGCGCGCCTCGATCATCTCAACGTGACTTTTCACGCGAAGCTGGGCACGCAAGGCGCGCGCGTTGAGCGTATCAAGCGGTTGGCTGAGGAACTGGCGCCGACGGTCGCCTCCGGCGACATCTCCCCCTCGATGGGGGAGATTACCGCGCTCGCAAGCCGTGCCGCCGTGCTTGCCAAGGCGGACCTGCAAACCGAAGTGGTCGGCGAGTTCCCCGAACTGCAAGGCGCCATGGGCCGCAAATATGCGCTGCTGCAGGGCGAGCATCCGTCGATCGCGGCGGCCGCCGAGGAGCACTACAAACCGCAAGGCCCATCCGACCGCGTGCCGACAGATCCGGTCTCGGTTGCCGTCGCGCTCGCCGACAAGCTCGACACGCTCACCGGCTTCTGGGCGATCGATGAAAAGCCCACGGGCAGCAAGGATCCGTTCGCGCTGCGACGTGCGGCTCTTGGCGTGGTCAGAATACTCGTCGAGAACCGGATTCGTCTGGCGCTGACGTCTGTTTTCGCCAAGGCCTTTGCAAACTTCAAAGGCGGCGCGGACCAGTCGTCCGACCTCCTCGCCTTCTTCCACGACCGTCTGAAAGTTTATCTGCGTGAAAGCGGTGCACGGCATGACTTGATCGATGCCGTGCTGTCAGCGGGCTCGCGCCCAATCTCCCCCACAAGGGGGGAGATTGGGCAATCGCCGAACGACGACCTGCTGCAGATCGTCCGCCGCGTCGAGGCGCTCGGCTCCTTGCTCGACACCGAGGAGGGCAAGAACCTGCTTGCCGGAACCAAGCGCGCCGCCAACATCCTGGCCGCCGAGGAGAAGAAGAAAACGGCAATCGCCGAGACCGTTGAGCCGGCGCTGTTCCGCGAGGACGCGGAAAAGAAGCTCTATGCCGCGGTGAATCAGGCCGAGAAGGAAGCCGGCCAAGCAATTCAAAACGAAGATTTTTCTGCCGCCATGCTGGCGCTTAGCGTGTTGCGCGAACCGGTTGATTCATTCTTTGAGCGTGTTCTCGTGAATGATGAGGACCAGGCCGTGCGCGCCAACCGTCTGGCGCTGCTCGCCCGCATCCGCGCCGCCACCGACCAGGTCGCGGATTTTTCAAAAATCGTCGGCTGACGGCTCGGAAAACCGCACATTCGAGCTTGCCCGCGTCGGCTAGGATGCCGGCAGGCTTGAACAATTCGGCGCTCGAAATTTAATGCGCCGGAGCCGGCTTACAGTCATATGACGATGACCTCCGCATGGGACAAAGGTGCATGTCGTCCAGAAGCGCTGAGCGGTCCTGGGGCAACGACATGCATCAACCAAAGACCTAAGGCGCGTTGCCCGAAATCGTTTCGTGGGGCGCGCCGTAAGACATTCCCAAAACACGGAGGCATGCCATGAATTCCGTTGACGATATCGACCTGAATGAAGAGACCCCGGCCGCCGCCGCGGCGATCGAATCCGCTTCCGAAAACCTTCTCGACCACGCTGCAGCCGCGGCGGTCAAATCCGCCGATCCGTCCGAAGACGGCGACGAGGAAACCACTGCCTCGGCCGACGACGAGCCGGACGATGAAGATGAAGGCGACGAAGACGGCGACGACGAAGACGCCGACGAAGAAGCCAAAGCCTCGGGCGACGATGAGTCCGACGACGAGGATGAAGATGGCGACGATGATGAGGACGAAGCCGATGAGGATGAGTCCGACGATGACGACAAGGAAGAAGCGGCCTGAGCCGTCTCCTCTGTCTGAAGTATGAGGGGCGGCGTCGCGCGTCGCCCTTTTTTCGTCGGTGCGGCTCTTGTCGGTCTTCCAGGAAGATTGACCCGTCAATCCTCCACTATGCTGACCCGCACGCTGTCCGGATAGACATCGACCTCGATCAACGGCTCGCCATTGACGATGGCGCGCCGGGTCGAGCTGCTCATGGCGCCGCCGCGTTCCAGCATGCGCTGCAGGTCGGCGCGCGAGCCGTCGCTGCGGAACCAGGCATCACCCTGGTCGTCGCTGTCGCGCCGGTGGAATTTATGCCAGTTGGCGCGGTCCTGCCGCACCATCTGCGCCGCGCTGCCGAGCGGGTGGCCGTCGCTGGCGCGGTGATCGCGGTCAGAAATCCGCGCCGTGTAAGAGCCAAGCATGTCGTCGGCCCGTGCCGTACCCGTGCCCAGTGTCGTCGCCGCCAACATTGCGGCAACGGTCATTGCTTTCGAAACAGTCATGAAACCCCCTTTTGAAATGCCGGCGCAATCGTGCCCGATCCGATCACGGGAATCGGACAGCTTAAGCGCCTAGCATACCAGGGCCGGATCCAGTGTGATCTACATCGCCTTGCCGACGCGCGGCACCGACGGGGCGCCTTGCGGCTGCGCGCCGCCGCCCGACGCATTGGCCGTCGCGGCCGGCTGTCCGCCGGTTCCGCTGTTGCCGTTCGAAGCGGACGCTGTGCCGTTCGCGGGCGTTGCCGGCGTGGTGCCGTTTGCCGGCGCGGCGGCGGTTGTGTTTGCCGGTGCCGTGGGCTCGGCCGCCGCGGGCGTTTCGAAAGCGCCGCCGACAATGCCGCCGCGAATGATCATCGGGGCCTGCTGGCGCCCGGACTTCGCGGGGATTGCCGCGACCTTCTCGTCGGTGACGGCGGGGATAGGATCGCCAAGCGCTATCATCGACGGCGCCGAGGCCGCGGACAGCTTGGTCGGGTCGATCGCATTCAGCCTGATAACCGAAGGCGTCGAGGTCGAGGGTGCCACCACGACGATTGACGAGGCATGTGCCGCGCCGTTCATCGCCAGAAGGCTGATACCGAAAGCTCCGAGCAAACGCATTACAAACTCCCAAGCCGCAACCGCATTGAACCCGCACCCTAGGGCCGTCCGATTGAAGCCGGCTTGCACGGGAACTTAACATTTTAGGGATTGATAAATCGCCAATGCCCGCACTTGCCCGATGCAAGCGGCCGTATTACGGGACCGGCATGTTCAGGACTGGTGGCGGATTTGGCTGAGATACTGGCGGTCGGCGAGGCTATGCAGCAGGCATTGGCGCTGCTCGAAGGGGGCGACGTCGTCGCCATCCCGACAGAGACGGTTTACGGCCTGGCCGGCGATGCCACCAATGGCATTGCCGTGGCGCGCATCTTCGAGGCCAAGGGCCGGCCGCGCTTCAACCCGCTGATCGCCCATGTCGCTGATCGCGCGATGGCGGACCGTATCGCCGGCTTCGACCCGCTGTCGGCAAAACTGGCCGAAGCCTTCTGGCCCGGTCCGCTGACGCTGGTGCTCCCGCAGCGCGCCGGCAACGGCATCCATCCGCTGGTCACAGCGGGGCTGGACACGATCGCGTTGCGCATGCCGCGCGGGTTTGGCGGCGAGCTGATTGCCCGGCTCGGCAGGCCGCTCGCAGCCCCGAGCGCCAATTCCTCCGGGAAAATCAGCGGCACGACAGCGCAGGCGGTCGCCGCCGATCTCGGCGACAGGATCAGGCTGGTCGTCGATGGCGGCGCGACGCCCGTCGGCCTGGAATCGACCATTCTCAAGGTCGAGAACGGCAAGTTGCGGCTGCTGCGGCCCGGCGGCATCGGCGCCGAGGAGATCGAGGCGGTGGCCGGCGCGAAATTGTCGCGCGGCGCCGGCGGCATCGAGGCGCCGGGCATGCTCGCCTCGCATTACGCGCCGGCCGCCGCGATACGGCTCAATGTCCAAGACATCGCCGAGGGTGAGGCGCTGCTTGCGTTCGGCCGCAACCGCGCCGGGGGCTGGGAACAGGCCGTCGCGCTGCGCAACCTCTCCGAGGCGGGCGACCTGCGCGAGGCGGCCAGCAATCTGTTCGCCTTCATGCAGGCGCTCGACCGCGTCGGCGCCGCGACCATCGCCGTTGAGCCGATCCCGTTCGAGGGGCTGGGCGAGGCCATCAACGACCGGCTCGCCCGCGCCGCCGCGCCGCGTGATAAGCCGGCCTGAGTCTATCTCTCTGTTCTGACGCAATTCCGGACGGAAACCGCTTCGCACTTTTCCTGGAATTGCTCTAGTCTCGCCGCCCATGAACGATCAGCCCTTGGACCTCGATCCCGCCCTCATCGACCGCTTCGCGGCAATCGTCGGCGACAAATATGCGTTGCGCGATCAGGCCGACATCGCGCCTTACATCACCGAGCGGCGCGGCCTTTGGCACGGCCGGACATCGCTGGTGCTGCGCCCCGGCAACGTCGAGGAAGTGAGCCGCATCATGCGGCTGGCAACCTCGACCGGAACCCCGATCGTGCCGCAAAGCGGCAACACCGGGCTGGTCGGCGCCCAGGTGCCGGATAAATCCGGCCGCGACATCGTGGTCTCGCTGTCGCGACTGAACCGCATCCGCGAGATCGATGTCCTGTCGAACACGGTGACCGCAGAGGCCGGCGTCATCCTGCAGACGCTGCAGGAAGCGGCCGACGCCGCCGACCGGCTGTTTCCGCTCTCGCTCGCTGCCCAGGGCTCCTGCCAGATCGGCGGCAATCTCTCCTCCAATGCCGGCGGCACCGGCGTGCTTGCCTACGGCAATGCGCGCGAGCTCTGCCTTGGCGTCGAGGTCGTGCTGCCGACCGGCGAGGTGTTCGACGATCTGCGCAAGCTGAAGAAGGACAACACCGGCTACGATCTGAAGAATCTCTTCGTCGGCGCCGAAGGGACGCTCGGCGTCATCACCGCCGCGGTGATGAAATTGTTCCCGAAGCCGAAGGGCAGGGAGGTGGCCTTTGCCGGCCTGCCATCGTCGCCGAAAGATGCGCTTTCGCTGTTCACCCTGGCGATGGATCGCGCCGGCGCATCGCTCACCGCTTTCGAGCTGATCGGCAAAAGGCCATACGATTTCACGCTCAAGCACGGGCAAGGCATCACGCGGCCGCTGGCCGACGACTGGCCGTGGTATGTGCTGATGCAGGTCTCTTCCGGCCGCTCCGAGGAAGACGGCAGGGCGCTGATCGAAGAAGTCCTGGCCGAGGCTCTCGATCAGGGCGTCGTCGGCGACGCGGTAGTATCGGCAAGCCTTGCCCAAGGCGACGCCTTCTGGAATTTCCGCGAGACGCTTCCCGAATGCCAGAAGCCCGAAGGCGCTTCGATCAAGCACGACATTTCGGTGCCGATCGCCTCGATCCCGGAGTTCATTGAAAAGGCGGCCGGCGTGGTGGAGGGAGTCTGCCCCGGCGCGCGCGTCGTCTGCTTCGGCCACATGGGCGACGGCAACCTGCACTACAACATCTCGCGTCCCGTGGATTGGCAGGACGAGGCGTTCCTCGAACTCTACCACCCTATGAACCAGGCCGTGCACGATGTCGTGCGCTCCTTCCATGGCTCGATCTCGGCCGAGCACGGCATCGGCCAATTGAAACGCGACGAGCTGATCGCCACGGCGCCGCCGATGGCGATCGACCTGATGCGCCGCGTGAAGGCCGCCTTCGATCCGGCAGGCATCATGAATCCCGGTAAGGTTATCTGATCCTCACCTCATCCGGCGGTCGGTCGCATTCCGATAACCATCGGCTCAGATCAGCAAAATTTAACCGACTTTCTTAAGCGCGCCGGTAAGAAGCGAGCGCTAATGTTTCTTCCCATAACGAGGCCGGAAAAACCGGCCCTGAGAGAACCGGAAAAACGGCCCTCAGGACTAACAGGGAAGACATCGATGAACACTGGACTGAAGCCAGTCTGGGCCGGGCGCAACATGCGTCTCGACCCATTTCGCCTGCCGCAGATGGTGAGCTATGCCACCCGCGACGACTATGGCGATGTGACCTTCACCATCGACCAGCGCGGCGCCGTCATCCGCCGTGTGCTGGAGATGAGCGGCGTGCCGGCGATCATCGCGCTGCCCCCCAATGCGTTCCGCGGCGTCGCCGCGCGCGCCATGGAGGATCCCGACGGCAACGTGACCGTGACGCTCGAGCTCCTCCACAATGATCCGATGCTGTCGGTGCCGCTCCTGGTCGCCGACGACCTCGACGACGTCGCCGCCGACTGGCGCGCCTGGGCCGATGCCTATCGCCTGCCGATGCTGCTGATCGAGGCCGACGGCATTGCCCGCACCCTGGAAGAATCGCTCGGCGCCGCCATCAAGGCGCTGCCGCCGCAGGAGCGCCGCAAGGGCCGTGTTTCCACCACGCGCCGCCCGCGCTTCCTCGCCCGCCGCAAGGCCGGCAATCTGGGGCTGAGACTCGTCATCGACGGCCAGGAGATTATCGCGAGGGAGTAGCGCGATTTTCCCTTCTCCCCTTGTGGGAGAGGGTGGATCGGCGCGCAGCGCCGAGACGGATGAGGGGTGTTCCAGCGGAGTGAGACGTCGGCTTTCCCTGGAGCACCCCTCATCCGCCCTTCGGGCACCTTCTCCCACAAGGGGAGAAGGGGAAGCCCCCGCTACACCAGCGGCTTCAGCCAAATCCACACCGACCCGCCGACCAGACCGAGGAAGATCAGCCAGCCGACCTGGTTGTTCGACTTGAACAGTTTCAGGCACTGGTCCGGATTGTTGATGTCGAGTCGGATGATCTGGCGCGCCATATGCGCGCCGGCGGCGATCAGCCCGGCCAGCGCCACGATCGGCACCTGGGCGGATGCAAAGGCGATGGCGAAGCAGACCAGCGCGCCGCCATAGAGTCCGGTGAGCCAGGTCTTGGTGTTGTCGCCGAACAGCCGCGCCGTCGAGCGCACACCGACGATGGCGTCGTCTTCCTTGTCCTGATGCGCGTAGATCGTATCGTAGCCGATCACCCACAGGATCGAGCCGATATAGAGCATGATCGCCGGATCATCGAGATCGCCGAATTCGACCGCCCAGCCCATCAGCGCGCCCCAGGAGAAGGCCAGCCCCAGCACCAATTGCGGCCAGTTAGTGATGCGCTTCATGAAAGGATAGACCGCGACGATCGCCAGCGAGGCGATGCCGAGCGGAATGGCGAAGCCGTTGAACTGCAACAGCACGGCCAAGCCCACCAGCGCCTGGATGATGACGAAAGCCCAGGCCTGGCGGCGTGTCACCTTGCCGGCGGGCAGCGGCCGCGAGCGCGTGCGCTCGACCTGGTTGTCAATGTCCTGGTCGGCGAGATCGTTATAGGTGCAGCCGGCGCCGCGCATGGCGACAGCGCCGATGAAGAACAGCAATAGATACCAAGGCGTCGGCAGCAGCGTCAGCAGCGGGTCGGTCGGGCGCGGATAGGCGCCCGCGGCAAGCGCTGCCGACCACCAGCAGGGCCATAAAAGCAGCTGCCAGCCGATCGGCCTGTCCCAGCGCGCAAGCTGCGCATAGGGCCAGAGCCAGCGCGGCAGCACGCGGTAGACCCAATGGCCGCTCGGCGCGTCGGCGACACGGCCCTGGATCGCTTTCGACTGGACGGTTTCCATCACGCTGGAGTGGCAGCAGCAAGCAGCGCCGTCAAGCGGCCGCGTTGTCGCTCAAGCGCTGAAAACCTAGGCGGTGAAAACATCGTGACCGGCAAACCATGCCTTGGCGACCTCGATGAAGGCGACCGCTGCCTTCGACAGGCGCTGGCGCGTGTCGTGGGTCAGGATGATGCGCTGCATGGGCAGCGGATCGGAGAGCGGCTTGCAGACCAGCGGCAGGCCGTCATAGCTGCGGTCGCCATAGGGCCTCGTATAGCTGATCGCGACGCCGAAGCCGTTGGCCACCATGGAGCGCTGCAGCTCGAACGAGTTGGTCGTCGCCCGGGCGACCGGCGAGAGGCCGCGGCTGAGGAAAAGGTCCAGCATATGCTGCCAGCTGTGCGGCTGGTCGGTGGTGATCAGCGGATGCTGCGCGAGCTCGGCCAGGCTGACGGCGTGCTTGTCCGCCAGCTCGTGGCCGGCGGGCAAAAGCGCGTGCGGCTGCAATTGATGCAGCAGAATGCGCTTGAAATGGCCTGGAAGGCCGAGATCGTAGGTGAGGCCGAGATCGACGGCGCTGTCGGCCAGGCGCCGTCCCAGCGTGTCGAAGGTTTCATCGCCGATGACGACGGTGACAGCCGGGCAGCGCTCGGCGAAGGCGCGCATCAGCGCCGGCGCGAAATAGGGCGCCAGATCCTCGAAGCAGCCGAGCGCCAGCTCGCCGCCGACATCGGCGTCACGCGAACCGAGCGCCGCCAGCTCGTCCGCCTCGCCCAGCACCTGCCTTGCCTTGGCCACGGCCCTGCGGCCGAAGGATGTCAGCGAAACGCCGCTGCCGCGCTGGCGCACGAACAGTTTCTGGCCCAGCGCGTCCTCGACATTATCGATCGCAACCGAGATGGACGGCTGCGACACGTTCAGCGTCTGGGCTGCCGCGGTCACGCTGCCATAGCGGGCCACGGCAACGACATAGCGCAATTGCGCGAGGGTCAGTCTCATAGGCTATAACTATAAACCAGATGGCAAGTTATTATTTTACCCGATGTCGGGCGCTTGCGATAGTCGCTTGCCAACTCAAGGAGAGCTCGCCATGGCCAGCCCGAAGATCGATGCCTCGACGATTGCCGATTATCAGCGCGACGGCGCGGTCTGCATTCCCGGCGCCTTCAAGGACTGGGTCGATGTCATCGCCGACGGCATCGAGCGCAATATGCGCAACCGCAGCGCCGCCGCCTCCGACATCGCCGGCGGCCAGGGCAGTTTCTTCGACGATTACTGCAACTGGGAGCGCATCCCGGAATTCGTCAGGATCGTGCGCGAGTCGCCGGCCGCCGAGCTCGCAGCCGCGGTCATGCAGTCGCGCAGCGCCCAGTTCTTCCACGACCACGTCCTGGTCAAGGAGCCCGGCACGCAGAAGCCGACGCCGTGGCACCAGGACATTCCCTACTACTTCGTCGAGGGCAGCCAGACGGTCAGCTTCTGGATCCCGATCGATCCGGTGAAGGAAGCGACGCTGAGGCTGATCGCCGGCTCGCACAAATGGGAAAAGATGGTGCTGCCGGTGCGATGGCTGAACGACGACAACTTCTACGCCGGCGAGGGCGGCTACCTGCCTGTGCCCGACCCCGACAACGACCCGTCGATGAAGGTGCTCGAATGGGAGATGGAACCGGGCGACGCCATCCTGTTCGACTTCCGCACCGCGCACGGTGCGCGCGGCAACCTGACGGCGGCGCGGCGCCGGGCGCTGTCGCTGCGCTGGGTCGGCGACGACGCACATTATGTCGAACGTCCCGGCCGCACCTCGCCGCCCTATCCGGGTCACGACATGAAGCCCGGCCAGAAACTGCGCGAGGATTGGTTCCCCGTCATTTTCCAGAGCTGAGGCATTTTTTCAGACCAAGTTGGGGACACAGCAATTTCTGATGGGTCCGCTATATTTGCGCCGGCAATCGCATGTTGGAGATTGGCCGAACCGGCCCGCCCTCGTCATCCACGGGCGGAGCAAGGAGCGTAGCGACGCGCGCAGACCCGAGGATCCATGCCGTGATGCTGAGGCGTTGCAGGGGTGCAGAATTCTGCTCCGTCGCGGCCCTCGATCAATGTCACGGCATGGATCCTAGGGTCTCCGCGACGGAGCTGCGCTCCTGCTTCGCCCTAGGATGACGACGTTGATGAAACTTCAGCCAATCACCAACGCTTGCGCCGATTTCACGGAAATGAACGGCCAACATCTTGCTCGCCGATAAACGGCAACCTCCCAAATCCCTGTACCGGGGACTGGCCGGCGGCGGGACTTGTCTCATCGGCCTTGATGAGGCCCACGTTCCCGTGCGCAATTGCCGCCAAAATGCCGAGACGCCTTGACCCGTCGCCCTCGGACCAATAGCGGGTTCAGGGAGACGATCAGCAAGAGGTGGCCATGAACGTTCTTCTTCTCGGTTCGGGCGGCCGCGAACATGCGCTTGCCTGGAAGCTCTCCACCTCGCCGCTGTTGACGAAGCTCTATGCCTCGCCCGGCAATCCGGGCATCGGCCGCGTCGCCGAACCGGTCAAGCTCGACGTCGCCGACCATTCCACCGTCGCCGCCTTCTGCCAGGAGAAGAAGATCGACCTCGTCGTGGTCGGCCCGGAAGGTCCGCTGGTGGCCGGCATCGCCGACGATCTGCGCGCCTGGGGCATCCGCGTCTTCGGCCCCTCCAAGGCGGCGGCGCGGCTCGAGGGCTCGAAGGGCTTCACCAAGGATCTTTGCGCCAAGTTCAACATCCCGACCGCCGCCTATGGCCGCTTCAGCGACCTCGCTTCGGCGAAAGCCTATGTCGAGAAGACCGGGGCGCCGATGGTCATCAAGGCCGACGGGCTCGCCGCCGGCAAGGGCGTTACCATCGCCATGACGCTCGATGAGGCGAACGCCGCGCTGGAAGCCTGTTTCGGCGGCGCCTTCGGCGCGGCCGGCGCCGAGGTCGTGGTCGAGGAATATCTGACCGGCGAGGAGGCAAGCTTCTTCTGCCTGTGCGACGGCGCCACGGCGCTCCCCTTCGGCACCGCGCAGGACCACAAGCGCGTCGGCGACGGCGATACCGGACCGAACACCGGCGGCATGGGCGCCTATTCGCCGGCGCCGGTGATGACGCCGGATATGACCGAGCGCACCATGCGCGAGATCATCGAGCCGACCATGCGCGGCATGGCCAATCTCGGCGCGCCCTTCGCCGGCATCCTCTTCGCCGGCCTGATGATCACCGACCAGGGCCCCAAGCTGATCGAGTACAACACCCGCTTCGGCGATCCCGAATGCCAGGTGCTGATGATGCGGCTGAAGGACGATTTGCTCGTCCTGCTCAACGCCGCCGTCGACGGCCAGCTCGCGCATATGTCGGTCCGCTGGAGCGACGAGACGGCGTTGACCGTGGTGATGGCGGCCACGGGCTATCCCGGCACGCCGGAAAAAGGTTCGGTCATCCGCGGCCTCGACGAGGCGGAAGCCGAGGGCGTCCAGGTCTTCCATGCCGGCACCGCCATCAATGGCGGTGCACTGGTCGCCAATGGCGGCCGCGTGCTCAACGTCACCGCGCTCGGCAAGACCGTCGGCGAGGCGCAGGCCAAGGCCTACGCGGCGATCGAGCATATAAACTGGCCGCAGGGCTTTTACCGCCACGACATCGGCTGGCGCGCCGTCGAGCGCGAGAAAGCCGGGGCCTAATTCCGGAATTCAGGCGGCCGCGCTCTTGCGCCGGCCTCGCGCCCAGGCCGGCAGCCAGTCGCCATGCGCGGCAAGCAGGTCGTCGACCAAGGACCAGATCTGATCGAGGTCGAGCTCGGCCGCCGTATGCGGGTCCATCATCGCCGCATGGTAGATGTGCTCGCGGTTCTCGCTCATCAGCGCCCGCACCGTCAGCTCCTGCACATTGATATTGGTGCGGATCAGCGCCGTCAGCTGCGGCGGCAACTCGCCGATGTAAGTGGGCTGGATGCCGGAGGCATCGACCAGGCACGGCACTTCCGCCGCGCAGTCGAAAGGCAGCGAGGTGATGCAGCCATTGTTGCGCACATTGCCGTAGATCACCGACGGCTCGCCGGTCCACACCGAATTCATGATCGAGGAGGCATATTCCTTCGACTGCTCGACCTCGATCCGCTCGGCCGAGCGATAGGCTTCCGCCTGGCCCTTCCAGCGCTCGATCTGCTCGATGCAGCGTTTCGGATATTCGTCGAGCGGAATGCCGTATTTCTCGATCAGGTCGGGTCGGCCGTCCTTGATGAAATAGGGCGTGTATTCGGCGAAATGCTCCGAGCTTTCGGTGACGAAATAGCCGAGCCTGGTCAGCATCTCGTAGCGCACCTTGTTCGGGCAGCGCGGGTTCCAGCCGGGTTTTGGCGCACGACCCTCGCGATAGGCGCGCACGAGGTCGGGATAGAGGTCGCGGTAGGTGCCGTCCGGCTGGCGATGCTCGAACTTGAGATAAAAGGCCATGTGGTTGATGCCGGCCGAGCGGTAGCGGATCTCCTCATAGGGAAGGTCGAGATCATGCGCCAGTTCCATCGCCGTGCCCTGCACCGAGTGGCAGAGCCCGACCTGCTTGATCGTGGGATATTTCTCGGCGATCGCCCAGGTGTTGATCGCCATCGGGTTGACATATTGCAGCATGATCGCCTCGGGGCAGACCGCGAGCATGTCCTCGCAGATCTTCCATAGATGCGGCACGGTCCTGAGGCCCCGCATGATGCCGCCGACGCCGAGCGTGTCGGCGATGGTCTGGCGCAGGCCGTATTTCTTCGGCACCTCGAAGTCGGTGACGGTGCAAGGCTCGTAGCCGCCGATCTGGAAGGCGACGACGACGAAGTCGGCGCCGGAAAGCGCCTTGCGCTGGTCGGAATAGGTCTCGGCCTTCGCCTTGACGCCGAGCGTCGCGATCAGCTTGTTGACGACGACGGCGCTTTCTTCCAGCCGCTGCGGGTTGATGTCCATCAGCGCGATGGTGGCGCCCGACAGCGCCGGCCGCTGCAGCACGTCGCCGACGATGTTCTTCATGAACACCGTCGAGCCTGCGCCGATGAATGTGATCCTGGGATTTCTTGCCACTGTAAAAACCTCCGGCACTTCTAAGCCACGTCGAAAGCGGCCCTGACGAGCCGTTCGGTGTAGGCGGTCTTGGGATTGGAAAGGACCTCGTCGACGGGTCCCTGCTCGACGATCTTGCCGTGCTGCATGACGATGACGCGGTGGCAGAGCGCCCGCACCACCTTGAGGTCGTGCGAGATGAAGAGATAGCTCAGGCCGCGCTCGTCCTGCAGCTTGCGCAACAGGTCTATGATCTGCGCCTGCACCGAAAGGTCGAGCGCCGAAGTCGGCTCGTCGAGCAGGATGAATTCGGGCTCCAGCGCGATGGCGCGCGCGATCGCGATGCGCTGTCGCTGGCCGCCGGAGAACTCGTGCGGGAAGCGCGACAGGATGTTGCCGGGCATGCCGGCGCTGACCAGCGCCTCGCGCACCCGCTCGTTCCGCTCGCGCCGCGTCGCTCCCAGCCTGTTGACGACCAGGCCTTCCTCGATGATCTGGCCGATCGTCATGCGCGGGTTGAGCGAGGAGAACGGATCCTGGAAGACGACCTGCATGCGCGAGCGCAGCGGCCGCATCTCGGTGCGCGATAGCTTCTCGATTGGCTGGCCGTCGAAGCGGATCTCGCCGCGCTTGGCGTCGGCCAGCCTGATCAGTGCCTGGCCGAAGCTGGTCTTGCCGGAGCCGGATTCGCCGACCAGCCCCAGCGTCTCGTGACGGCAAAGCTTCAGGTCAAGATCATCGACCGCGACCAGCTCGCGCCAGTCCGGCTTGAGGAACGAGCCGTGGCGCAGCATGAAGCAGACGCGCACGCCGTTCGCCTCGAGGATGGTGCCGCTGCCCTCCGGCAGCGGCTGCGGACGGCCGCGCGGCTCGGAGGCGAGCAGCCGCTGCGTGTAAGGGTGCCGCGGATCGGCGAACAGCCGCTCGGTGACGTTGTGCTCGCGCATTTCGCCATGCTGCATGACATAGACGTAGTCGGAGAACTTGCGCACCACGGTGAGATCGTGGGTGATCAGGATCACCGCCATCCGCAGTTCCTTCTGCAGGTTGCGGATCAGGTTCAGGATCTGCGCCTGCACGGTGACGTCGAGCGCCGTGGTCGGCTCGTCGGCGATCAGAACGTCGGGCTCGTTGGCCAAGGCCATGGCGATCATCACCCGCTGCCGCTGACCGCCCGACAGCTGATGCGGATACTGCTTGAGCCTTGCTTCCGGCTCAGGGATCTGGACATGCCGTAGAAGCTCGAGCGCGCGCGCCCAGGCTTGCCTGCGGCCGACTTTGCGATGCACCCGGATCGCCTCGACGATCTGGCTGCCCACCGTGTAGATCGGGTTGAGCGAGCTCATCGGCTCCTGGAAGATCATCGAGATGCGGTTGCCGCGCAGCTTGCGCCGGGCGCTCTCGGGGAATTTCAGGATGTTCTGCCCGAGATATTCGACGCTCGATCGCGGCGAGACGGTTGCCCGCCTGGACAGCAGCCCCATGACGGTGCGCGCCGTCACCGACTTGCCGGAGCCGGATTCGCCCACGATCGCGATCGTCTCGCCGCGATAGATCTGGAAGGAGACGTCCTTGACCGCCTCGACGGTGCCGTGCTCGACCTTGAACGCGACCTCGATGTTGCGGGCGTCGATGACGGGTTGGTCGTGGCGTCCGCCATGGTCGAACCGGACGGCCGGCGCGAGGGAGTCTGCGATCGCGATCGTCGTCATCCGGCCACCTCAATAAGGATCGACGGCATCGCGCAGGCCGTCGCCCAGCGCGTTGAAGGCAAAGACGGTGATCAGCACGAAGCCGACCGGCGACAGGATCCACGGATAGGTGCCGATGACCGAATAGGTCGCGGTGTCCTGCAGCATCAGGCCCCAGGAGATCAGCGGCGGCTTCACCGCGAAGCCGAGGAAACCGAGGAAGGATTCGAGCAGCACCACGGTCGGGATCGCCAGCGTCACGGCGACGATCACATGGCTCATCACATTGGGGAAGATGTGCTGCATGATGATGCGCCGATCGGTGGCCCCGACCGCCATGGCGGCGCGCACATAGTCGATCCGCGCCAGCGCCAGCGTCTTGCCGCGCACCTCGCGCGACATCTGCGCCCAGCCCAGCGCCGACATGACGATGATGACGAAGGCGAGGAAGACATTGGTCGGCGCGGTGACCGGGATCAGCGTCGTCAGCGCCAGATAAAGCGGCAATTGCGGGAAGGCGAGCACAAGCTCGACGAAGCGCTGCATCCAGACATCGAACTTGCCGCCGAAATAGCCGGAGATCATGCCGACGCTGGTGCCGATGACCGTGATGATGAAGACCACCGTCAGCGCGATCATCAGCGACACGCGCGAGCCGTGGATGGCGCGCGACAGCACATCGCGGCCGAACTTGTCGGTGCCGAGGAAATGTACCGGCTGGCCGTCCATCGAGGCGAAGAAATGCCGGTTCATCGGGACGAGACCGAGAAGCTTGTAGGGCGCGCCTTCGACGAAGAAGCCGAGCAGCCTTGGATGGTCGTAGTCGGGGCCGACGATCGGCTGGAAGGTGACCGGATCGAGATCGGCTGAATCGGCCAGCGCATAGACCCGCGGCCGCGCGACGAAATTGCCGTCCTTGTCGTGGAAGGCGGGCAGTTGCGGCGGCGCGAAGGCGACGTCGGTCGCCTTGGGGTCCATCGGCGCCAGGAATTCGGCGAACACCGCCATGACAAGCAAGAGCGCGACCAGGCAAAGCCCGGCCATGCCGGTCCACGAACGCTTCAGCCGGCGCCAGACAAGCGCGATGTAGCTCTCATTGCCATGCGCGGCTTCGGCCACCGGGACGCTTTCGGCCGGCAAGGGCGTAAGGGATGGGGGCGGGGGTAAGGGATCGCGGGCCAGCATCTAGCGCTCCCCGAACTGGCGGATGCGCGGGTCGAGCAGGACCAGCAGCATGTCGGCGATGATGTTGCCGACGATCAGCGTCGCCGACAGCACCATCATGAAGGTCGCCGTGACATAGACGTCGCCAACCGCCATCGAGCCGACGATCGCCGGGCCGACAGTGGGCAGCGCGAAGATGATTGCCGTCTCGATCTCGCCGGTGAGCATATAGGGCAGCACCACGCCCTGATACATCACCAGCGGATGCAGCGCGTTGGGCACGGCGTGCCGCATCACCACGGCGCCGCCGGTAAGGCCTTTGGCCTTGGCCGTTTCGACATATTGCGCGTTGAGCGTGTCGAGCAGATTGCCGCGCATCACGCGCATATTGTAGGCGAGGCCGCCGAAGGTCGCGATCGCCACAACCGGCCAGACATGTTTGACCAGGTCGACGAACTTCGCCCACGACCAGGGCGCGCCGCCATATTGCGGCGAGAAGAACGAGCCGATCTCGGAGACGTTGAACTGGAAGACCAAGAGGTAGACGATGATCAGCGCCATCAGGAAGCGCGGCACCGTCATGCCGAGGAACGAGATCGCCGAAAGTGTCGAATCGATCCAGCTGTACTGACGCGTTGCCGCCCATATGCCGAAGGTGATGCCAAGCACCGAGGCGAGCAGATGGCAGACCAGCGCCAGAAGCAAGGTGCGCGGCAGGCGCTCGCCCACCACATCGGCCACGGGCTTGTTGTAGTAGAGGCTGTAGCCGAAATCGCCGCGGGTGACGATGCCGCCGATCCAGTTGAGATACTGGATGGGCAGCGGCCTATCGAGGCCATGCTCGACGCGGTAAGCCTGGGCTTGCGCTTCAGCCTCGGCGTAGGAAGCGCCGCCCTGGTTGATCAGCTGCGAGCGGATGTAATCCGCATAGTCGCCGGGCGGCGCCTGGATGATGGCGAAGGTGACGAGGCTCAAGATGGCGAGGACGGGAAGCGCCGACGCTATGCGCATAAGCAGGAATCGCAGCATGGGCGGTCAGCTTCCTTTCTGGCCGGTCGCTCCCTGAGGTGCGTTCGGAGGTTTCGTTGTCCGGCCGCGCCGCGGCGCGGCCGGACGTCTTTTCGTCAGGGGAGGTAAACCTTACATCGGACCCTTGTCACCCGGTTTGCCGGGAAGCTCCTCCGGATACAATTCGTGCTTCGCCTGCTTGTCGGCGGCGACGAAGACACGTTCGCGGATGATCGAATCCTCGGCCCAGTTGAACATGTAGATCGGCGTGCCTTGCGGAATGTTCGAGAAGCGCTTGTTGATGATGAGCGCGCCCGGATACTCGGTCAGCCCGACATTGTAGACATGCTCGGTCGATATCTTCTGGAACTTTCGCATCAGGTCGGCACGCTGATCGTTGTCCTGCGTCGTCACGAACTTGTTGACGATGTCCACGAGGTCCTTCTCGAAGGGCATCAGGTCGACTTCGCCGCTTTCCGGCGCGCGGTGATTCCAGCTGGTCTTCGGGCCGACGGGAGCAAGTTGCTCGGTGTTTTGCACCACCGAGGTGAGCTCGGTCTCGTTGCGCCGGATCAGCCAATCGAAACGGCCGGAATATTGGATGGCGTCGCGCTGCGTTCCGTTGACCCCGTTGAGGACGACCCTCAATCCGAGCTTTTCCATCTGCGCGACGACGCCTTCGGCGAGGCTCTTGTCGGTGGTGTAGTCGTTGTTGACCAGCATCACGATCTCGACATTCTTGCCGCCCGCGGTGCCGGCCGGGAAGTTCACGATGCCGTCGCCGTCGGTGTCCTTCAGCCCGGCCTTGGCAAGCTCGGCCTTGGCGCCTTTGAGATCGAACGGATAGTAGACGGTCGACTTGCGGTCATAGAAGCTGGTGCCCGACGAGAAGCCGCCCGGATAGATGGCGGTAAACGGACCCTTGACCAGCGAATCGCCCAGCGCCTTGCGGTCGAGCGCCATGGTCACCGCCTTGCGGAAGTCCTCGTTGCGGTTCAATTCGCGCAGCGCCTGGCCGCGTTCATCCGGGTTGCCCCAGCCATTGGCGGAAAAATTCATGCGCAGATTGTAGCCGATGAGGCGCGGGCCGAAGGCAAGCCGGGCCGGCGCGTTCGGGTCGGCCGCGCGCTTCAGCGAGGCGACGAAATTCTCGGGCTGCTCAAGGTTCGAGAAGTCGCCGGAGCCCGCCACCGCCTGGACGTCGCGGTCGGCCCAGGTCGACAGCTTGTATTGCAGCTCGTTGAGATAGGGCAGCTGGTTGCCCTTTTCGTCGACCTTCCAATAGTAGGGGTTGCGCCGCAAGACGATGATATCGTCCGGCCGGTATTCGACCGGTACCCAGGCGCCCATCACCGGCATGTTCATGTAATCCGGCGGGAAGGCGTTCTTGAACTGGTCGTAGGTATTCTTCGAATATTTCGGATGCTGCGGCTTCAGGATATGCGAAGGGCCGGGACAGAAGGTGCCGTAGGCCATCGCATAGAGATATTGCCGCGGGAACGCCTCCTTGAAGGTCCACTCGACGGTGTAGTCGTCGACCTTCTTCAGCGTCGTGCCGACGCCGAAGGTTTCGGGCGTGGCGCCGTTCAGCGGCGAGACGTTGGGATCGACGACCTCGTCATCCCAGTAGAACATGACGTCGTCGGCGTTGAAGGGCGCGCCGTCCGACCATTTGGCGCCTTCGATCAGATGCATGGTGAGCTTGTGGCCGTCACTCGACCAGTCCCAGCTCTTGGCAAGGTTCGGAAGCGGCTCGGTGTCCTTGGCCTCGACCTGGAACAGCGGCGCCGTGCGCGTCAGGCATTCGGACAAGCCGATATCGATGCCGCCCCAGCCTTGCGTCTGGCCGGCGCCGTAGTTCCAGCCTTCCGGCCTGCCGCCGATGACGTGGCGCATCGTGTCGCCATAGACGCCGATGCCGTCGGGCATGTTGCCGGTCTTGAAGACCAGCGGCTCCTTGGGCAGTCTGTCCTTGACCGGCGGCAACTTGCCGGTCTTGACGTATTTCTCCGTTACCCAGTCCGGCTCGTGATATTCGGGCAGCGCCTTGAACTCCAGGATGGAGTCGCGCGCCACATAGTGGATCTTGCCTTCGGCCGGGAATGTCGCCGGCTGCGGCGGCATGGTCGGTTCGGACGCGAAAGCGTTGAGTGCATGGACTGAAACGCTCAGCATCAGCCCGGCGGCGATGCCAATTCTATGCAGGTTCCTCATAGTCTCCTCCCAGATGTTTGGATGTCTGCTGTTGCCCGCCTCTTGTTCGGGACGGCTCATTCCGACGGGACCTGCCTCCTGCAGGTCCGGCTGCTTGTCCCAGTCTCAGCCGGCCTGTTTCAGCGCCGCCTTCTCGGCGCGCAATTCCTCGATCGAGCGCACGCTGCGCCGCGCCGCGCCCGCCCATTCACGCGTCTTGACCTTGGATTTCGAAAGCCGCTCCTTGGCCGCCGGAACGGCATGCGCATATTGCGGCAGCCATTGAGCCTGCGCGACGACCATCTCGTCCACCATCTGCCAGACCTCTTCCGGCGTCGACACGGCTCCGACCAGCGGATCGTGCAGCACGGCGAGCTTCAACAGGTCGATGTCGCCGGCGATGGCGGCATGCACCGACATGCGCTGGACGTTGATCGAAGCCATGCAGGTGGCCGCGCAGGCTTCCGGCAAGGTGATGCCGGCCGCCATGTTGATGCCGAACCGGTCGACGAAGCCGGGCGATTCGATGATGGCATCCTGCGGCAGGTTGGTGATCACGCCGTTGTTCTTGACGTTGAAATGGCCGCGATAGACGCGATTGGTCTCAAGCGCCTCGAGGATGTGGCTGGCGTGTTCGTTCGAGCGTTTTGCCGGGTCGATCGGTTTCGAGGCCGCTTCGAGAAATTGCGGATATTCCGTCTCGAACCAGTTGCGGGTTTCGGTCGAGTAGCGCAGGTAGCCGCCCGTCTCGCCATGGATCCAGTCCGACATGTCGATCCAGCGCGCGATCTCGTCGGGACGCTTGCGATACCAGGGCAGATATTCCGACAGGTGGCCGTTGCTTTCGGTCGAATAGACCCCAAAACGCTTCAGCACGTCGATGCGCAGCTTTTCCTGCTTCGAATAGACCGGATGCGCCTCGAAGGCGGAGATCAATTCGTCCTTGCCGACCGGCCGGCCGTTCAGCTTGAGCTCGATGAACCAGGTCTGGTGGTTGATGCCGGAGCAGACGTAGTCGAGCTCCTTGGGCGACTTTGCGCCGAGCACCTGGGCAATCTGCTCGGCGCCATGCTGAACGCCGTGGCAGAGGCCGACCGTGTCGACCTTGCCGTATTCGATCGCGGCCCAGGTGTTCATCGCCATCGGGTTGGCGTAGTTGAGGAACTTGGCGCCGGTCGCGGCGACCTCGCGGATGTCCCGGCAGAAGTCGAGGTTCACCGGAATGTTGCGCTGGCCGTAGAGGATGCCGCCGGCGCAGATCGTGTCGCCGACGCATTGGTCGATGCCGTATTTCAGCGGGATGCGGATGTCGTCGGCATAGGCTTCGAGCCCGCCGACGCGCACGCAGCTGATGATATAGCGCGCGCCCTCCAGCGCCTCGCGGCGGTTGGTGGTCGCCGTCACCTTGGTCGGCAACTTGTTCGCCTCGACGATCCTGTCGAGGATCGCCTTGATCATCGCCAGATTGTGCTCGCTGACATCAGTCAGCGCGAATTCGATATCCTCGAACTCCGGCACGCATAGAATGTCGGTGAACAGCTTCTTGGTGAATCCGACGCTGCCGGCGCCGATAATAGCGATTTTGAAACTCATCACCTTCACCTCGATCCAATCGAATGCTAGGCAAGGAGCAAAGGAGAGAACATGGCCGCGCGCAACAGCGCGCATGCCATCCAAAGCCGGAAATCCGGCTCTTTCTCCTCCCGCCCGCTCCTCGACCGCGGGTCTTTCGCGTTCTTGAGGGCCGGATTATGCGCTTATTCGCCGAGGGAGCCAGAGAAGGATTATGCTTTCGAGGGTAATTTTGTGCTGCGGGACCTGATCGCCAATGGAAAGCTGATGCGGACGATCTCGCTGCCGCGCGGCCGCCAGCGCCTGCATGCCATGCCGACCAGCACGGGCTATGAACTGCGCGAGGACGAGGCATATGACTGGGACGGCAGGAAGCGCGGCCAGACCCCGTTCACCGTGCTCCAGCATACGATCAGCGGCACCGGCCAATTGCGCTACGAGAGCCGCAATTACCGCCTGCAGGCGAACGACACGCTGCTGGTTCTGGTGCCGCACAATCATCGCTACTGGTTGGCCAAGGGCGACCGCTGGGAATATTTCTGGATCTCGATGAACGGCGAGGAGGCGCTGCGCATCCACAAGTCCATCCTCAGCGTCTCGGGCCCGGTGCTGCGGCTGCAGCCGGCCACCATCGATCACCTTGCCGATTGCAGCCTGCGGCTGATCAAGGGCGCCGCTTCGCCAGGCGCGGCCTCGGCGATCGCCTACGAGGCGGCAATGGCGCTTTATGACGACGTCTTCGGCTCGCACGCCTTCGCCGAGAAGCAAAGCGCCATGCAACCGGTCATCGACCACATCAACGCCAATCTCGACAAGCCGCTGCCGGTGGCAGAGCTGGTTCAGATCAGTGGCTTGAGCCGCGCCCATTTCTCGCGCTGCTTCGCCGAGAGCGAAGGATTGCCGCCGGCCGAATTCGTGCTGCAGCAGCGCCTGCAACGCGCGGCGAAACTCCTGACCAAGGCCGATTTCCTGCCGGTTAAGGAAGTCGCGGTGCTGTGCGGCTTCGAGGACGCGAACTACTTCTCCAAGGTCTTTCGCCGCTGTTATGGCATCAATCCGACGCAGTTTCGCACCACCGGCATGTATGCCAGCCTGGGCAGCCATCGTTGATGTCCTCGGCTCCTGGAAGAAGTCGGCTCTTGGAAGAAGTCAGCGCTTGGCGCTGTCGAGCGCCGTCGAGGCGGTGCTGACCGGATCGGCGGCAGCGGCGAAGGCCGCGTCGATCTGCTCGGGCGTGCGCTGTCCGGAGCGTTTCCAGGCGACATATTGCGCGATGCCGAAGCCGGCGCGCCGCGGCACCGTCTTCACCACCGGCATGCGGAATCCGTCGCGGAATGTCTCCCAGCGCGCACCGAGCACCGCCACCATCTCCTCGAAGGTCGGCGGCGCCGCCACGTCGGCATAGGTGATCGTCACCTTGCCGGCGAGCGCCGCTTCGCGCGAGAGCGGCACCGGGATCGAGGCGAGGTAGTCGGCCGGCACGTCGAGCAGGCCGCCGAAGGCCCATTGCCGGCGCAACTCGTCGGCGCTCATCGGCGCGACGCTGACGTCGATGTCGTTGGGCGTGCCGGGTACACGATATGGACAACGGAAACGTCCGCAATTGGTGTGCGCCGAGAATTGCCAGAGCGCGTAGCCCTGCCAGTTGCCCATCGGAAAATGCACGTCGATGTCGGGCTTGTAGCGTGCATACCAGAGCGGCAGCCGCGACAGGAGCCGATATTGGTAGCGGTTGTCGGCGATATACTGGGCGGTCTTGCCGTTGACATAGAGCACCGGGAAGCGGCCGAGGCGGCGATGCACCTGGCGCACGAATTCTTCCGCGTCCTCCAGCGACATCCATTGCGTTGCATCGATGCCTTCGATGTCGAGGGCCATCAGCTCGTCGGGCGCCGGCTCGGCGAAATCGATGAAATTATTGGCCTGCTCGACCGGGTTGCCGGGCCGCGCCAGGTGATAGGCGCCCCATTTCAGGCCAAGCGCCTTGGCCACCACCTTGCGCGTCTGGAACAATTCGCGCGTCACCGCATAGCGCTTCCACTGCGCCTTGCAGAGTTTGACGTCGGCTTCGTCGCCGAAGCAGAAATAGGGCGGCGGCAACCCGTCGGACGCCTTGTTGATGAAGCCGGCGACACGCTTGTCGGTGACGAGCTGCTGCCAGTCGATCGAATTGTATTCGTAGGCGTCGATCACCAGCGGGCGGTCGGCATTCTTCCAGGGCTCGGAGAAATCCGAGGCCTTTGCCGCCGTGCCCAGCGCAATCGCCGCCGCGAGAAGCGCCAGGCGGCGAAGAGGGCGCGCCGGCTTTTTCAATCAGGGTGTCCCCACTGACCAGAGAACGATCCTGAACCGCTATGGTTAAGGAAGTGCTTTCAAAACATCGGCTGCTTCGACCTGCTCCGAAACGTCAAAAAAGTATCGGTCGGGTGGACAAGCCGTGGTGGCAGGCGTTTCAATTGCCGCCTAAGCTTCAATCACGGCGGCCAGTGGGAATACACAGGCCTGCCTGACGAAGCGCAGCAACCGGTCCCAAGACCGGACCCGCGCGGGGAGGAAATGAAGATGAATCCGGACCTGGAAGTCGTCCAGATCAGACAGGGAGAGTCGTTCAAGGCCTGGGCCCACGGCTATCCTTTCCGCACCGTGCGCTGGCACTTCCATCCCGAATACGAGCTGCATCTGGTCGTCGCCACCACCGGCCGCTATTTCGTCGGCGATTTCATCGGCGAGTTCGAGCCGGGCAATCTGGTGCTCACCGGGCCCAATTTGCCGCACAACTGGGTCAGCGACGTGCCGCCGGGCGAGACCGTGCCGCTGCGTGGCCGCGTCGTTCAATTCTCGGAAGAATTCATCGCTGGTGCCTCCGCCGCGCTGCCCGAACTTGCCGCCTGCGCCGGCATCCTCGAAACCAGCCGCCGCGGCGCGCTGTTCTCGCCGGCGACGGCTGAGCTCGTGGCGCCCCTGCTGGCGGAACTGACCGAGGCGCAGGGCGTGCGCCGCCTGTCGCTGTTCATGGCTGTGCTCGACATTTTGAACCGTGCCGGGGATGTCCGCACGCTGGCCAGCGCCGGCTATCTCCCTGATCCCTCCGGCTTCATGTCGGCCGGCATCAACCAGGCGCTCGCTTACATCAATTGTCACCTGACCGAGCCTTTCAGCGAAGGGACGCTTGCCGAGATCGCCGGGCGCAGCCCGAGCGCCTTCTCGCGCAGCTTCCGCCGCCACACCGGAATGGCACTGGTGCAGTATGTCAACCGCCTGCGCATCAACCTTGCCTGCCAGCTGCTGATGAGCGAGGACCAGATGTCGATCACCGAAATCTGCTACGCCGCCGGCTACAACAACATCTCGAATTTCAACCGTCAGTTCCTGGCGCAGAAAGGCATGTCGCCTTCGCGCTTCAGGGCCTTGTTGGCTGAGAATATCAACGCGGAGATAGCCGCCTAACAGGGAGGAAGCGGGAGGAGCCTAGAGCAATTGCGAAGCGGTTGAACGCGGCGAGCTTGCCGTAGCCTCCGTCCGTAATTGGTCAAACAATAAGAGATTCAGGGAAGGAAGGACGCGGGGTGCGGAGCACCCTGTGCTGGAGATCGTTTGTTCCGAATCCAGCACGTTCAGGAGGATGCTTGTAGAGTTTACCGGGGTCAGATCGATCCTCGGCCGCTGACAATACTCCTCCCAACAGTTCGACATGCAGTCAAGGCCTGGCGCGTCGTCCACCGCGCAGGTCCTCGTGAAACCATTTCTCGAAACGGAGACATTCGAATGACCAGACATGCTTGGAAATCGCCGTTTGCCTTTAAATCGACGATCGCGGCCGTTTTCGCGGTCTCGCTGCTCGGCAGCACCGCGGCCTTCGCCGACACGGTAACCGATGCTACGGTTGCCTTCCTGATGCCCGACCAGGCGTCGACCCGCTACGAGCAGCACGACTATCCCGGCTTCGTCGCCGAGATGAAGAAGCTCTGCCCGGGGTGCAAGGTGATCTATCAGAACGCCGACGCCGATGCGGCCCGTCAGCAGCAGCAGTTCAATTCGGTGATCTCGCAGGGCGCCAAGGCGATCGTCCTCGACCCGGTCGATTCGACCGCCGCCGCCTCGCTGGTGAAGCTCGCCCAGAGCCAGGGCGTCAAGGTGATCGCCTATGACCGGCCCATCCCGACGGCGCCCGCCGATTTCTACGTCTCCTTCAACAATGAAGGCATCGGCAAGGCTATCGCCGACTCCCTGGTCGAGCACCTCAAGGCTCTGAAGGTCGACCCCGCCGGCGGCGGCCTGCTGCAGATCAACGGCTCGCCGACCGACGCTGCCGCCGGCCTGATCAAGAAGGGCATCCACGAAGGCCTCGACAACAGCGGCTATCCGATCCTGGCCGAGTTCGACACGCCTGAATGGGCGCCGCCGAAGGCACAGCAATGGGCGAGCGGCCAGATCACCCGCTTCGGCACCAAGATCCTCGGCGTCGTCGCGGCCAATGACGGCACCGGCGGCGGCGCGATCGCCGCTTTCAAGGCAGCAGGCGTCGATCCGGTTCCACCGGTGACCGGCAATGACGCGACCATCGCGGCGCTGCAGCTGATCATCGCCGGCGACCAGTACAACACCATCTCCAAGCCGAGCGAGATTGTTGCGGCCGCCGCGGCCAACGTGACCGTCAAGCTGTTGTCGGGCGAAAAGCCGAAGGCAGAGATGACGCTCTACGACACGCCCTCGCAGCTGTTCACGCCGGCGGTGGTGACGCAGGAGAACCTCAAGGCCGAGATCATCGACAAGAAGATCAACACGGCGGCCGAACTCTGCGTCGATCGCTATGCCGAGGGCTGCAAGAAGCTCGGTATCACGAAGTGATCCATATGGCATCCGGCCGCTCCTTGGCGGCCGGATTCCCAGGGAACGGCAGTCAGAAAGGCGGCGCATGAGTGAGAGTCTTGAAGAGTCGGCTTCCGTCGGCGAGCTGGTGCTCAGCCTGCGCGGCATATCGAAGAATTTCGGCGCCGTTTCGGCGCTGACCGATATCGATTTCGATGTCCATGCCGGCGAAGTTGTAGCCCTGGTCGGCGACAACGGCGCGGGCAAGTCGACGCTTGTCAAGATCCTCGCCGGCGTGCACCAGCCGAGCGCGGGAACGATCAATTTCCGCGGCAAGCCCGTCACGCTGCCAGACCCGCGCGCGGCGCTGACGCTCGGCATCGCCACAGTGTTCCAGGACCTGGCGCTCTGCGAAAACCTCGATGTGGTCGCGAACATTTTCCTGGGCAACGAGCTCAGTCCGCTGCGGCTGGACGAGGTGGCGATGGAGATGCGGGCCTGGACGCTGCTCAACGAATTGTCGGCGCGCATCCCGAGCGTGCGCGAGGCGGTCGCCTCGCTGTCCGGCGGCCAGCGCCAGACGGTCGCCATCGCGCGCTCGCTGCTGCTCGAGCCGAAACTCATCCTGCTCGACGAGCCGACCGCGGCGCTTGGCGTCGCCCAGACGGCGGAGGTGCTCAACCTTATCGACCGCGTCCGCGCGCGCGGCCTCGGCGTCGTGATGATCAGCCACAACATGGAAGATGTCCGCGCCGTCGCCGACCGCATCGTGGTGCTGCGGCTGGGGCGCAACAACGGCGTCTTCGAGCCCGACGCCTCGAACCAGGATCTGGTGAGCGCCATCACCGGCGCGTCCAACAACGCGGTGTCGCGCCGCGTCGAGCGCCTGCGCATGGAGCGCGATCACAGCGGCAGCGCACAGGCGGGGGAGCAACGCCCATGACGGCAGAGAAAAGCACCTCCGCCCCGATAGCCCTCGACCGCGCCGATGCGCGAGTGAAGCATGAAGCCGGCTTCGGCGGCGCGCTCCGCGCCTTCCTCGACCGCGTGCGTAGCGGCGATCTCGGCTCCCTGCCGGTCATCGTCGGCCTGGTGGTCATCTGGACCGTATTCACCAGCCTCAATCCCGTGTTCGTTTCCAGCAGCAATCTGGTCAATCTTCTCTTCGACTGCTCGACGGTCGGCGTCATCGCGCTCGGCATCGTCTGCGTGCTGATGGTCGGCGAGATCGACCTTTCCGTCGGCTCGATCAGCGGCTTCGCCTCCGCGATAGTCGGCACGCTCTGGGTCAACCAGGGATGGCCGGTCGCGCTCGCCATCCTGGCGGCGTTGGCCTTCGGCGCCCTGATCGGCTCGCTCTATGCCATTTTGTTCAACCGTCTGGGCATGCCGAGCTTCGTTTCGACGCTGGCCGGCTTGCTCGCGGTGCTGGGCATGCAGCTCTACATTCTCGGCTCCACCGGCTCGATCAACCTGCCATACGGCTCCGCTTTGGTGGATTTCGGCCAGCTGATGGTGATGCCGAAATGGGTATCGTACACGCTGGCAGCGATCCCGGGCCTGGCGCTGCTGATCTCCGGGCTTCGCACCTTCGCGCGCCGCCGGGCGGCCAACCTGTCGGCACCGTCCGTGACCGGGCTCATCGTGCGCGTCGCCGTCATTACCGTCGGCCTCGAGCTGATCGTCGCCTATCTCAACCAGTCACGTGGCATCCCGTGGATGTTCGGCCTGTTCGTCGGTCTCGTCGTGGCGATGAACTATGCGCTGACCCGGACCAAATGGGGGCGCTCGATGACCGCCGTCGGCGGCAACCGCGAGGCGGCGCGCCGTGCCGGCATCAAGGTGCGCGCCATCTATCTCAGCGCCTTCGCGCTGTGCTCGCTCTTTGCCGCGCTCGGCGGTGTGCTTGCGGCCGCCAGGCTTGCTTCCGCCAGCCAGCAGGCCGGCACCGGCGACGTCAACCTAAACGCCATCGCGGCCGCGGTCATCGGCGGGACCAGCTTGTTCGGTGGCCGCGGCAGCGCCTATTCCGCGCTGCTCGGCATCATCGTCATCCAGTCGATCGCCAGCGGCCTGACGCTGCTCGATCTGTCCTCGTCGCTTCGTTACATGATCACCGGTGCCGTTCTGGCCATCGCCGTGATCGTCGATTCCCTCGCGCGCCGTTCCCGTGCTTCGCACGGCCGCGCCTGAACAGTTCAAACGAGAAGGGTACACATGGCTCACAATCTTTCTGGAAAAGTCGCCGCGGTCACCGGCGCGGCATCGGGCATCGGCCTCGAATGCGCCAGGGCTATGCTTGCGGCCGGCGCCCGCGTCGTTCTGGTCGACCGCGCGGAGGACAGGCTGAAGGAGGTGGTCGCCGAGCTCGGCGACGGCGCGATCCCCCTGGTGGTCGACCTCACCAGCCCCGCTAGCGTGGCGACCATGATGCCCGGCATCCTCGACAAGGCCGGCCAGCTCGACATCTTCCACGCCAATGCCGGCTCCTATGTGGGCGGCGAGATCCTCAACGGCGATCCGGATGCCTGGGACCGCATGCTGAACCTCAACATCAACTCGGTGTTCCGCTCGGTGCACGCGGTGCTGCCGCATATGGTCGAACGCAAGACCGGCGACATCATCGTCACAAGTTCGATTGCGGGCCTCGTCCCTGTCGTCTGGGAACCGGTCTACACGGCCTCCAAGCACGCCATCCAGGCCTTCGTCCATACGCTGCGCCGGCAGGTCGCCAAGCATGGCCTGCGCGTCGGCGCGGTGGCGCCCGGACCGGTGGTGACGGCGCTGATCAGCGATTGGCCGAAGCAGAAGCTCGAGGACGAGCTGGCGGCCGGCGGACTGATGCAGCCCACGGAGGTCGCGGACGCCGTCCTGTTCATGCTGACGCGGCCGAGAAACGTCACCATTCGGGATCTGGTGATCCTGCCGCAGAGCAATGATTTGTAGGCAATAGGAATTAGGCAGTAGGGAATAAGGAAAGAGGCGGTTGCCTCCGGCCATCCAACACGGACCATCTCCTACTGCCTACTGCCTACTGCCTACTGCCTACTGCCTACTGCCCTACCTTTGAGGTTCTCATGCCTTCCCACTTTCTCGGCATCGATGTCGGCACCGGCAGCGCGCGCGCCGGCGTCTTTGACGAGCGCGGCGAGCTGCTCGCTTCCGCCAAACGGGACATTGCGCTCTTCGTCGAGCCCGGTGAGATCGCCGAGCAGTCGAGCCGGGACATCTGGGAGGCCGTGTGCGCCAGCGTGCGCGAGGCGGTCGGGAAGGCGGGCGTCGATCCCCGGGAAATCGGTGGCATCGGCTTCGACGCGACCTGTTCGCTGGTGGTGGTCGGCGACGAGGGCGAACCTTTGCCGGTCGGCCGCTCGGGAGATAGCGACAGGAACATAATCGTCTGGATGGACCACCGAGCCCTCGACCAGACCAGGCGCATCAACGCCCTGCGGCATCCGGTCCTCGACTATGTTGGCGGCGTCATATCGCCGGAAATGGAGACGCCGAAGCTTTTGTGGCTCAAGGAGAACCTGCCGGGGACCTTTGCCCAAGCGCGGCATTTCTTCGACCTGGCCGACTATTTGACCTGGCGCGCCACGGGCAGCCTTGCCCGCTCGGTCTGCACGCTCGCCTGCAAATGGACCTATCTCGGCCACGAGCGGCGCTGGGACGAAAGCTATTTCCATGCCGTGGGGCTCGGCGAGCTTGCCGACGAGGGTTTTATCCGCATCGGCACCGACGTGGTCGATCCCGGCACGGCGCTGGGCGCCGGCCTGACGGAAGCGGCCGCCGGTGAATTGGGACTGGTTCCAGGCACCGTCGTCGCTGCCGGGCTGATCGACGCCCATGCTGGCGGCATCGGCACCGTGGGGGCTGCGGGCGAAGCCGGCACCATCGCCTCGCGCATGGCCTATGTGCTCGGCACCTCTGCCTGCACCATGGCAAGCAGCGAAGGCCCGGCCTTCGTCCCGGGAGTCTGGGGACCCTACTATTCCGCCATGGTGCCCGGGCTCTGGCTGAGCGAAGGCGGCCAGTCGGCGGCCGGAGCGGCCATCGATCTCCTGGTGCATTTCCACCCGGCCGAAGCCGAGGCCTCCGCGCGCGCCGCGGCCGAAGGCAAATCCCTGGTCGACTGGCTGGCCGCGGCCGCCACGGCGGGTTCGCCCGACCTGTCGGCCGCGGCCAGGCTCGCGGGAAGCATCCATGTCGTCCCCGAATTTCTCGGCAATCGCTCGCCCTTGGCCGATCCCGATGCGCGCGGCCTGATCGCCGGGCTTGGCACCGACCGTTCCGTCGAAAGTCTCGTCGGCCTCTACGTGGCCGGGCTTTGCGGCCTCGGCTACGGCGTGCGTCAGATCGTGGCGGCGATGGCGTCATCCGGTCTTGTCGTCGACACCATCGTCATCAGCGGCGGCGCCGGGCAGTCGCCACTGGTGCGGCAACTGCTTGCCGACGCCGCCGGCTTGGCGGTCGCCGCGTCGCAATCGCCCGAACCGGTGCTGCTGGGTGCTGCGATGCTCGGAGCTGTCGCGGCTGGCCGGTATGCGGACCTTTCGACCGCCATGCCTGCCATGTCCCGGCTTGGCGATGTTTTCACCCCGGCGACCGGTGAAATGCGGGCTTGGCATGACAGGCGCTACGAAGCCTTTCTGGCCCTGCAGGCAGTGGGCCGCAGCGTACGCTGAGGGAGTCGCTTTATCCTTGCGCAATTCCGGACGGAAAACCGCGCTCCACTTTTCCAGGAACTACCAGCCGGATGTAACTCGTCGTAGATTCTGAGTGGTAATTGCAGCCTTGAGATAGGCCGTGGCCTTCGCGATTCCGTCATTCTATGGCGGAGTAAGGAGCGAAGCGACGCGCGCAGACCATAGAATCCATTCCGTTACGTTGAGGCCCTTCTGCGGTCCAGAATTCTGCTCCGCTGCACTCCACGGCTAAGGTCACGGAATGGATCACCGGCTCTGCGCGTCCGCTGGGCTCCCGCTCCGCCCGGGGATGACGAGTCTCCGCAAAATCTGCGTGACAAAGTTTGACGTTTACGTAAAAAGAAGGCGCGGAATCGACGCGTGGTTTCGCTTCGGCCATGCACTAGGATTGGCTGAAACGGAGGAGGAGCAGACATGTATCGCGCGCCGGTCGAGGACATCGCCTTCACGCTGAAGCAGGTAGCGGGACTGAAGCCGGCACTTGATGCCGGCATTTTCGGCGATCTCGGCGAGGACCTTGTCGACGCGATCCTGGCCGAGGCCGGCCATTTCGCCAGCGAGGAAGTGGCTCCCCTCTACAAGATCGGCGACGAGCAAGGCGCTGTGCTGAAGGACGCCGCCGTCACCACGCCGCCCGGCTGGAAGGAGCTCTACCGGCGCTGGATCGAGGGTGGCTGGAACGCGCTGTCCGGTCCTGAGGAATTCGGCGGTCAGGGCCTGCCGACCATGCTCGGCGTCGCCGCGCTCGAAATGTGGAACTCCGCCGCCATGGCCTTTGGCATCGGCCCAACGCTGACCATGGGCGCGGTCGAGGCGCTCGACACACACGCCTCGGAGGACCTCAAGGCCAAATACCTGGCAAAACTCGTCTCCGGCGAGTGGATGGGGACGATGAACCTGACCGAGCCGCAGGCGGGCTCCGACCTCGCGGCCTTGCGCAGCCGCGCCGAGCCCGTCGGCGACGGCACTTACCGCATCTTCGGGCAGAAGATATTCATCACCTATGGCGAGCACGATTTCACCGACAACATCGTGCATCTGGTGCTGGCCAGGCTGCCCGACGCGCCGGCCGGCACGCGCGGCATCTCGCTGTTTTTGGTGCCGAAGTTTTTCGTCAACGACGACGGTTCGCTCGGCGCCCGCAACGACGTCTTCTGTTCCGGCCTCGAGCACAAGCTCGGCATCCATGCCTCGCCGACCTGCACCATGATCTACGGCGACGCTTTTCAAGGCTCCACACCCGGCGCCATCGGTTGGCTGATCGGCGAGGAGAACAAGGGTCTGGCCTGCATGTTCACCATGATGAACAACGCCCGCCTTGCCGTCGGCATGCAGGGTGTGGCGGTGGCCGAGACCGCCACGCAGAAGGCGATCGCCTATGCCAACGAGCGCCGCCAAGGCAAGGCTTCCGCTTATACGGGCGCTGGCATGGCGCCGATCGTCCATCACCCCGATGTACAGCGCAATCTGCTCACCATGAAGGCGCTGACCCAGATCGCCCGCTCGATCGCCTATTCCTGCGCCCACGCCATCGACCGCGCGCGCGTCGGCGAGGGCGAGGCCGCCGCCAATTGGCGCGACCGCGCCAACCTGCTGACGCCGCTTGCCAAAGCCTTCTCGACTGACATCGGCGTCGAGGTTGCTTCTCTCGGTGTCCAGGTGCATGGCGGCATGGGCTTCATTGAGGAGACAGGTGCCGCAGCGCTTTATCGCGACGCGCGCATCGCGCCGATCTATGAAGGCACTAACGGCATCCAGGCGATCGACCTTGTGGCGCGAAAGCTGCCGCTCGGCGGCGGCGAGCATGTGCATTCCTATATCGGCGAATTGAAAGCGGTGGCCGATGCGGTGCGCATCTCCAACATTGAGGGTTTCGGCCGCACCGCCGACAATCTCGACCGTGCGCTGGCCGATCTCGAAGAGGCGACGCGTTTCCTGCAGAAGCTCGTGGCCGATGGCAAGACCGACGCCGCGATGGCCGGTGCCACGCCCTATCTGCGCCTGATCTCGCTCGCTGCCGGCGGCGCCTATCTGGCGCAGGCCGGGCTGGCCGACCGCGGCCGCGTCGCGCTCTGCCGCTTCTTTGCCGAGAACCTGCTCGGCGAGACGCGCGCCCTGAAGGAGCGTGTCGTCAATGGCGCCGAGAGCCTCGCCGCCGCCGGCAAGCAACTGATTTCCGCTTGACGTTCACAAGGAAAAAATCGTGACAGACCATATCCTCGTCGAGCGCCAGGGCGCCGTGCAGATCATCCGCATCAACCGCCCGGACAAGAAGAACGCGCTGACGCGCGCCATGTATGCGAAGATGTCGGCGGCGCTGGCCGAAGGCGATGCCGATCCGGCGGTCCGCGTCCATGTCTTCCTCGGCGTTCCAGGCGCCTTTTCCGCCGGCAACGACCTGGCCGATTTCCTGGTCATCGCCACAGGCGGCGAGGGCGGCAACGAGGTCTGGGATTTCCTGATGGCGCTGGCCAAGGCCGAAAAGCCGATGGTGTCGGGCGTCGACGGCATCGCCGTCGGCATCGGCACCACGCTCAACCTGCATTGCGACCTGACCTTCGCCACGCCGCGTACGCTGTTCCGCACGCCCTTCGTCGATCTCGGCCTGGTGCCTGAAGCCGGCTCCAGCCTGATCGCGCCGCGGCTGCTTGGCCGGCAGGGTGCCTTCGCGTTGCTCAGCCTGGGCGAAGGCTTTTCGGCCGAGCGCGCCAAGGCCGCGGGTATGATTTACGATGTCGTCGCGGAAGACTCCCTCGAAAGCGCGGTGTTGGCCGCCGCCAACGACATCGCGGCCAAGCCGCCTGAGGCGCTGAAGATCGCGCGCGACCTGATGCGCGCGCCGCGTGAGGAATTGATCGCCCGCATCGAGGTCGAAAGTGAGCATTTCCGCGAGCGGCTCAAATCGGACGAGGCGCGCGGGGCGCTCACCGCCTTCATGACGCGCAAGAAGGGCTGAGCCCTTCGCCTGCGGCACCGTTCAAGGATAAAGCCGCGTCTTGTCCCAGCCGGCGGCGTTGCGCGAGAAAAGGATGCGGTCGTGCAGGCGGAACGGCCTGTCCTGCCAGAACTCGATCGTCTGCGGCAGGATGCGGAAACCCGACCAATGTTTCGGTCGCGGGATCTCGCCGATGGCGTAGCGCGCCGTGTATTCGGCTACCGCCTTTTCCAGCGCGAACCGGCTTTCCAGCGGCCGCGACTGTTTCGAGGCCCAGGCGCCGATGCGGCTGCCGCGCGGGCGTGTCGCGTAATAGGCGTCGGCCTCGGCGTCGCTGACGATCTCCACCGGCCCGCGTATCCGCACCTGGCGGCGCAGCGATTTCCAGTGGAAGCACATCGCCGCCTTCATGCTGCCAAGAATCTCGCGGCCCTTGGCGCTCTCGAAATTCGTGTAGAAGACAAATCCCTTTTCGTCGAACCCCTTGAGCAGCACCATTCTCACATCCGGCATGCCGTCGGCGTCGACGGTTGCCAGCGCTACGCCGTTGGGATCGTTGGGCTCGCTTTTGGTGGCGTCCTCCAGCCATGCGGCAAAGAGCCTGAACGGCTCCGCGGCCTCGGTGAAGTCACTGCTTGTTAACTCAGTTTCGTTCATAGTTTTCCGAATTTTTACCGTTGCGGGAGGAGTTGGCCGATTGTCGCGTATCGCGCAAGCTTTTGACAGCAGGCAATGGGGCGTTATCGCTTCTGCCAGCGTCAAGGCTGTGGTCGTGACGTTGGCGCTACCGCTTGCCGGCTGCGGTGCCGGCGGCTTCAGTCTCGAAAAGGCCGACGTCGACCGCTCGATCATCACCTCCAGCGCGCCGTCGTCGCCGGCTGCCCCGGCGGCTGATAAGGACTCCGACCAGACCACCATCGGCAACGCCGTTTCCTCCGCCGACTTGAAGGAGCTTGCCGGCCAAGCGGTGCCATGGGCCAATGCCGGGACCGGGTCCCGCGGCGCGATCACCGAACTGGTGGAACTGAAGGATGGCGGCCTGACCTGCCGCCGCTTCAGCGCCACGCGCGAGAGCTTCGACGGCGTCGCCCTCTACAAGGGCGAGCTGTGCCTAGCCGAGGCCGGCGGCTGGCGCATGCAGGAATTCAAGGCGCTCTGATTATCCGGCACTCCGATTTTCGGGCGCCATTGCCCTTGCGCCACTGGAATTTCTTCCTATGCGAGCGCATATAGGAGGCGACTCATAAATCCATTCTCTCATGCAGGCAGGAAGCATGCGCGACCCCTATGAGGTGCTGGGCGTTGCCAAGAACGCATCGGCCAAGGACATAAAATCGGCTTACCGCAAGCTCGCCAAGAAGTATCATCCGGACCAGAATCCGAATGATCCGAAGGCGAAGGACCGTTTTGCCGCCGCCAACCAGGCTTACGAGATCGTCGGCGATGAGAAGACGCGCGCCGCCTACGATCGCGGCGAGATCGACGCCGACGGCAAGCCTAAATTCCAGGGCTTTGAAGGCGCAGCCGGCGGCGATCCGTTTGCCGGATTCCGCCGTCAGCAAGGCCCCGGCGGCGCGCATTTCGAATTTCGCAGCGGGCGCCCGGGCGGCGATCCGTTCGACGGCAACAGCGACATCTTCAGCCAGATTTTTGGCGATGCCTTCTCCGGCGCCCGCGGCGCCGGCCGGGCCGACCGCCGTCAGCCGGTCCAGGCCGCGGACCTCAACGTCACCATGGATATCAGCGTCGAGGAGGCAGCCACCGCCGATAAGGTGACGGCGATGTTCCCCGACGGCCGCAAGGTGGCGGTCAAGCTGCCGGCCTATGTCGAGGATGGCCAGACGATCCGCTTGAAGGGCCAGGGCGAGCAGGGTCCGGGCCAGCCTGGCGACGCGCTGGTCAAGATCCACATCCGCCGCCATTCGCGCTATCGCATCGAAGGCCGCGACCTGCATGTCGATCTTCCCGTCGATCTGTCCGATGCGGTGCTCGGCGCCAAAGTGGCGGTCGAGACGCCGACCGGCAAGCTCGCGGTCAACGTGCCCGCATGGTCGAGCTCGGACAAGGTGCTGCGCCTCAAGGGCAGGGGCCTGCCGGAAAAGGCAGGCGGCCATGGCGATCTCTATGCCCATGTGCGGCTGATGCTGCCGGAAGGCGGCGATGCCGAACTCGAGGCCCTGATGCGCCGCAGAAAAGGCTGATTGAGGGAATTTTGTTCCTGTTGCAGTGTCTTTTGAGCGCTTGAAGGGGCTTTGTGCCTGTGCGATAGGCTCTCCACAAAGCAGATATTCTTGCGGAGAGCTTGCACATGGCGGGTGGACAGGGCCTGATGGCCGGTAAGCGGGGCCTGATCCTGGGCGTCGCCAACAATCGGTCGATCGCTTTCGGCATCGCCAAGGCTTGCGTCGATCACGGCGCCGAAATCGCTCTGACCTATCAGGGCGAGGCCTTCAGGAAGCGCGTCGAGCCGCTCGCGGCCGAACTCAACGCGCATGTCGCAGGCCATTGCGACGTCACCGACCCGGAAAGCCTCGACGCGGTCTTCGCCGACATCGCCAAGCACTGGGGCAAGCTCGACTTCCTCGTCCACGCCATCGCCTTTTCCGACAAGGACGAGCTCACCGGCCGTTATGTCGAGACGACGCGCGACAATTTCCTGCGGACCATGGACATTTCGGTCTATTCCTTCACCACCATCGCCAAGCGCGCCGAGCCGCTGATGACCGATGGCGGCTCGCTTTTGACGCTGACCTATTACGGCGCCGAGAAGGTGATGCCGCATTACAACGTCATGGGCGTCGCCAAGGCGGCGCTGGAAGCAAGCGTGCGCTACCTCGCGGTCGATCTCGGCGCCAAGAAGATCCGCGTCAACGCGATCTCCGCCGGTCCGATCAAGACGCTGGCCGCCTCCGGCATCGGTGATTTCCGCTATATCCTGAAGTGGAACGAGTACAATTCGCCGCTGAAGCAGACGGTCACCCAGGAAGAGGTCGGCGATTCCGGCGTCTATTTCCTGTCGGACCTGTCGCGCGGCGTGACCGGCGAGGTCCATCATGTCGATTCCGGCTACCATGTCGTTGGCATGAAGGCGGTCGACGCGCCGGATATCTCGACTGTCAAGGACTGATCCTTACCTCCGCCCATCCTTCGTCCCAGGCCCTGGCCCGACCTTGGAAGACCTGATGTATCCGCTCGTCTACATCGCGCGCCACGGCCAGACTGAGTGGAATGCCGAGCGCCGCCTGCAGGGCCAGGCCGATACCGATATCAACGAACTTGGCCGCGAGCAGGCGACGCAAAACGGCCGACGGTTGGCGGAACTCATCGGAAATCCTGCGGATTTCGATTTTGTCGCCAGCCCGATGCGGCGCACGCGCGAGACGATGGAGCTGATGCGCGCCGCGATGGGGCTCGATCCTTCCGCCTACCGCACCGATCCACGCCTGGTTGAGCTAAGTTTTGGCGACTGGCAAGGCTTCACCTTCGCCGAACTGGAGAAGCGTGCCCCCGGTTCAACCGATGGCCGCCGCCACGCCAAATGGGATTTCCAGCCGCCCGGCGAGGGCGCGGAAAGCTACGAAATGCTGCTCGAGCGGATAAAGCCGTGGCTGGACGCGCTGCGCCGGCCGACGGTCTGCGTCACCCATGGCGGCGTCATGCGCTGCTTTTTCCGCTTGGTCACTGGCATTTCCAAGCAGGAGGCCGCCAGCCTCGATGTCCCGCAGGACCGCCTGCTCCGGCTGGAGGGCCGCAGCCTGGAGTGGCTTTGAAGGTTAGCATCGTCATTCTAGGGCGAAGCAGGAGCGAAGCTCCGTCGCGGAGACCCTAGAATCCATGCCGTGACCTGGATCAAATGGTAAAAACGGTGCAGAAGAGAACTCGTTCTGCACCGCTGCAAAGCGTCGACGTAACGGAATGGATTCTAGGGTCTGCGCGCGTCGCTACGCTCCTTGCTTCGCCCTAGAATGACGAAACACGGACGCTCCAGCCTCTAACTCGAAAGATTAGTTCTGGTCGCTGTCGGGCAACTGCATGTCCGTCACGACATTCTCGCCATTGGTCACGTCATAGGCGATGACGATGTCCATGCCGGGCTTCAGCGAGTCGATGTCGGTCTCGGCGTTGAGCTTGTAGGCCTTGCCGTCGTCGAGCGTCAGCGTCAGCGTGTCCTTGTCGACCTTCTTGATCAGGCCTTCGGTTTGGCCGGCGAACGCGGCGGCGGTGGAAATCATCAACATGGCGCAGACCGCGCCAATCAGGGTACGCATCGTCGTCCTCTTTAGGTCATTGCGCCAGCTTGTCAGCGGCGGGTCCTCAACGGCGGATGGGAAGAGAGCAGAAACCAACCGAATGTGTCAAAACTAAATCCGCCACATCACAGTTTGATGCACACCCGATCACCGTTTGACCACTGTGGAAAACGCCAATAGAAGCAGCCTTAACCGGGTTCCCTCACCGGGGCAGGGCGTATTCTCATGTCTCACAACACATTCGGCCATCTCTTCCGCGTCACCACCTGGGGTGAAAGCCATGGCGCCGCGCTCGGCTGCGTTGTCGACGGCTGCCCGCCCGGCATCCGCTTCAAGCGCGAGGACATCCAGGCCGAGCTCGACCGCCGGCGGCCCGGACAGTCGCGCTTCGTCACCCAGCGCCGCGAGCCGGACGAGGTCAAGATCCTGTCCGGCTTCATCCTAGACGAGGACGGCGAGACGATGATCACCACCGGCACGCCGGTGTCGATGCTGATCGAGAATGTCGACCAGCGCTCCAAGGACTATGGCGAGATCGCCCGCCAGTATCGGCCAGGCCATGCCGACTACACCTACGACGTCAAATACGGCCTGCGCGATCACCGCGGCGGCGGCCGCTCCTCGGCGCGTGAGACGGCAGCGCGGGTGGCGGCGGGCGCCCTGGCGCGCAGGATAGTGCCCGGCATGGTGGTGCGCGGCGCGCTGGTCTCGATGGGCGAAAAGTCGATCGACCGCGCCAACTGGAACTGGAATTTCGTCGGCGACGCCGAGAACCCGTTCTTCACCCCGGATCCGGCCTCGGTCCCGGTCTTTACCGCCTATCTCGACGGCATCCGCAAGGCCGGCTCTTCGGTCGGCGCGGTGATCGAGATCGTCGCCGACGGCGTGCCGCCCGGCCTCGGCGCGCCGATCTATGCCAAGCTCGACCAGGATATCGCCTCCGGCCTGATGTCGATCAACGCCGTCAAGGGCGTCGAGATCGGCAATGGTTTCGAGGCGGCCCGCATCACCGGCGAACAGAACGCCGATGAGATGCGCATGGGCAATGACGGCAAGCCGGTGTTCCTGTCCAACAATGCCGGCGGCATACTGGGCGGCATCTCGACCGGCCAGGCGATCGTCGCCCGCTTCGCCGTCAAGCCGACCTCGTCGATCCTGACCCCGCGCCAGTCGATCGACAAGGATGGCAAGGATGTCGAGGTGATGACCAAGGGCCGCCACGACCCGTGCGTCGGCATCCGCGCCGTGCCGATCGGCGAGGCCATGGTTGCCTGCGCGATCGCGGATCATTATCTGCGGCACAGAGGACAGACAGGGAAGGGAGTAGGCAGTAGGGATTAGGCAGTAGACCGCCCGACACAGCCGTTTTCTTTCTTCTACTGCCTACTGCCTACTGCCTACTGCCTAATTCCTGCGAGTGAAGCGAGCGCCGATGCCTTACGACCAGAAGAAGATCGTCGAAGCGATCCGTGCCTTCGAGCGCGGCGAGATCGTCGTCGTCATGGACGATGACGGGCGCGAGAACGAGGGCGACCTGATCGTCGCCGCCGTCCATTGCACGCCGGAGAAGATGGCCTTCATCGTCCGCAACACCTCCGGCATCGTCTGCACCCCGATGCTGCGCGAGGACGCGAGGCGGCTGAACCTCGCGCCGATGGTGGCGGATAATGATTCCGCCCACACCACCGCCTTCACCGTCAGCGTCGATTTCAAGCACGGCACCACGACCGGCATTTCCGCCGACGACCGCACGCTCACCGTGCGCAACCTTGCCAACGGCAATGTCGGCCCATCGGATTTCGTGCGCCCCGGCCACATCTTCCCGCTGATCGCGCGCGAAGGCGGCGTCTTGATGCGCTCCGGCCATACGGAAGCCGCGGTCGATCTCTGCAAGCTCGCCGGCCTGCCGCCGGTCGGCGTCATCTCTGAGCTGGTCAATGATGACGGCACGGTCAAGCGCGGGCCGCAAGTGCAGGCCTTTGCCGAGGAACATGGGCTGAAGCAGGTCTCGGTCGCCGACCTCATCGCCTATCGGCAGCGCAAGGAGACGCTGGTCGAACGCGTCGCCTGCTCCGACATCGACACGCCCGGTGGCAAGGCGCAGGCCTTTACCTACACGCTGCCCTGGGATTCCATGCACCATCTCGCGGTCGTCTTCGGCGACATCCGCGATGGCGAGGAGGTGCCGGTACGGCTGCACTCGGAAGATGTCGTTACCGACGTCTTCGGCACCAGCCACCGGCTCGACGGCATCATGAAGGCGATGGGCGAGCGCAGGCGCGGCGTCATCGTCTATCTGCGTGAAGGCTCGGTCGGCGTCGCCCATCAGGAGCGCAAGCGGCCCGCGAGTGGCGACCGCGAGGACCATGAGGAAGCCCGCCGCCGCGAGAACGAATGGCGCGAGATCGGCCTTGGCGCCCAGATTCTCAGGGACCTGGGCATCTCCTCGATCAACCTGATCGCCTCGCGCGAGCGCCACTATGTCGGCCTCGAGGGATTTGGCATTCACATCGCCAAGACCGAGATTCTGTAGTCCGTCGAAGGACCTGACGCGCCAGAGGTCCTAGCGGCAGTCTGATTGATGGAGCCTCCGCGACGCAGGCGATTGGCGGAAGCCTCCGCGACGTCGTCATCCACGGGCGGAGCAAGGAGCGAAGCGACGCGCGCAGACCCGAGGATCCATTCCGTGACCTCGAAGCGCCGCGACGGTTCAGAATTCTGCTCCGCTGCGCTCTATGATCAAGGTCACGGAATGGATCCTCGGGTCTGCGCTTCGCTTCGCGTCGCTCCGCCCGTGGATGACGAAGTCGCGAGGGTCTCGGCCAATTCCGAACGCTGGCGAAACGAGTGCTGGACGCTTCGTTCGATCACTCCGCCGGAACCACCGCCTCGCCCCTGTCCACATCGCAATCGTCCGTCGCCAACCGGCATTGACCGGCGAGCACGGTGACCAGCGCGGTGGCGCCGGCCGCGACCGAAACCCAGAACCCGTTCTGCGGGCCGAAAGTGTCGACCGTCCAGCCGGCGGCAAAGGAGCCCAGCGCCATGCCGATGCCGATGCCGGTCGTCACCCAGGTAACGCCTTCGGTCAGCATCGCCGCCGGCACGTGGCGCTCGATCAGGCCGAAGGCGGTGATAAAGGTGGGCGAGATCGCGACGCCGCTGACGAACACCGCGAGCGCCAGAGTCGGCACAGTGTCGGCAAAGAGCAGCGGCAAGGTGGTGAGCGCGATCACGGTGACCGCGACCGCCAATTGCCGCTGCAGCGGCACCTTGAGGCTGAGCGCGCCGACGATGATGCCCAGCACGAAGGATCCCAGTGCATAGACGCCGATGACGAGGCTCGCCGCCTCAGGCTGGCCAAGCTCCTTGGTGATCGCCACCGTCGTCACTTCCGTCGTGGCGAAGGTCGCGCCGACGAATATCAGTGCGAAGGTGATGATCTGCACCGGCCGCAGGCGGATCGCCGAGCCGGCCGCGCCATGTTCGGCCGGGCGGACCGGCGGCTCGGACGAGCGCTGCAGCAGGAATGCCGCCGAGCCGAGCGCAAGCAGCAATGTGCTGACCACCATGCCGGCTTCCGGGAACAGCGCGGCGCTCAAGCCCACCGACAGCGAGGCGCCGGCGACATAGACCAGTTCGTCGGCGGCCGATTCGAAGGCGAACGCCGTGTTGAGCTCCGGCCGGTCGCGGAAGATCTCGGTCCAGCGCGCCCGGACCAGCGCCGGGATGCTGGGCATGGCGGCGGCAAGTAGCGCCGAGCTGAACAACGTCCAGATAGGCCAGTGCTGGTTGGCCGCGACGATCAATGTCGCGAAGGAAAGCACCGAGACGAGCGTCATGGGTGCTGCGATCGCCGTCTGGCCACGTCGGTCCACCAGCCGCGACACTTGCGGCGACAGGAAAGCATTGACCAGCGCATAGGTCGCCGAGACGGCGCCGGCCAGCCAGTATTCGCCATGTGTCTGCGACAGCATCGCCACGATGCCGATCGGGGCCATGGCGATCGGCAAGCGCGCGATGAAAGCCGCCGCGGCGAAGCCTTTCGTGCCGGGAGCCCGAAAGATGTCGCAATAAGGATTTCGCATGATCCTGCTCCTCGACAACGGTGCATACTAAAATTACATACGCTGCGTATGACTGTGAGATAGTTCATACGCCACGTATGTCAATTGGCATACGAGGCGTATGTGAGTAGGGCCAGAACCATGCACAGACCGCGCAAGGAGATGATCGCCGAGACGCGCGCCAAGCTGATCGCGGCCGCTCGCCATGCTTTCGGCACGATCGGCTATGCCGAGGCCTCGATGGACGATTTCACCGCGTCGGCCGGCCTCACGCGCGGCGCGCTCTACCATCATTTCGGCGACAAGAAGGGACTGCTGCAGGCGGTGATCGCGGAGATCGACGGCGAAATGGCTGTGCGGGTGAACGAGGTGGCTTCGAAAGCGCCCACCCGCTGGCAGCATTTCGTCGACGAATGCACCACCTATATCGAGATGGCGCTCGAGCCGGAAATCCAGCGCATCATGTTCCGCGATGGCCCGGCGGTGCTCGGCGATCCGGCGCAGTGGCCGAATGCCAGCGCCTGCACCGCCTCGATGACCAACCATCTGACCAGGCTGCAGGAAGAGGGCGAGGTCGTTCCGGAGCTTGATCCCGAGACGACCTCACGGCTGATCAATGGCGCCAGCAGCCAGGCCGCGCAGCGCATCGCCAATTCGACGGACCCCGAGGCGACCTCGAAAAAAGCGATCACGGCCTTCAAGCAGTTGCTCGAAGGCTTGCGAAAGAAGCCTTGACGGCACGCTCGGGTAATCAAGCCACCGGCTTATGCACCGGTTTCGGGCCGGCGCAACCCTGCCGCGATTGACAATCGCCGGGGCGAGCGCATCCTCCACCGCCAACTCTGAAGGTGAGGGGAGTCGGGGCCATGTGGGACTTCAGCATCGCCAGATCCGTGTCGATCATGATGCGGACATGGCCGTTCATCGTCTTTCGCATGATCGTCTATTTTGGCATCACGGTCGCCTACATCATGGCGACCGGTACGGGCGCCAGCGTCGGCTACGGCGTCGGCCACATCTCCACCGATCCCGACGGCCCGATGTCCTTCGCGCTGTGGGGTGGCGTGGTCGGCTTCGGCGTCGTCTCGATCGCCGTCTACTGGATACGCGAATACATCCTCTATGTGTTGAAAGCGGGCCATATCGCCGTCATGGTGCATCTGATCGACGGTCATGATGTCCCCGACGGCCAGGGCCAGATCGCCTACGCGAAGGAAGTGGTCACCCAGCGTTTTGCCGAGGCCAACATCCTTTTCGTCGTCGACCAGCTGGTCAAGGGCGCCATCCGAGCCATCACCGGCCTGATCGGCGGCATCGCCGCCTTCCTGCCCATTCCGGGCCTGAGCGGTATCGTCAGCTTCATCAACACGGTGATCCGCCTGTCGCTGACCTATGTCGACGAGATCATCCTCGGCTACAACATCCGCATCAGTTCGAACTCGCCATTCGAGACGGCGAGGCAAGGCGTCGTGCTCTACGCGCAGAACGGCAAGCACATGGTCAAGAACGCCGTCTGGCTGGCGGCGATCATGTGGGGCGTGTCCTTCGTCATCTTCCTGTTGATGCTGGCGCCCGCGGCCGCCATTCTGTGGGTCATGCCGGGCCAGCTTGCCGGCTGGGCCTTCGTGCTGGCCATCGTCTTTGCCTGGGCCTTCAAGGCAGCTTTCATCGAGCCATTCGCCATCGCCTCGCTGATGCAGGTCTATTTCGAAGCCATCGAAGGCCAGGCGCCCAATCCCGAATGGGACCGGCGGCTCGCCGAGACCTCGTCCAAATTCAGGGAACTGCGCGACAAGGCGCTGGGCTCTTTCGGCGGCGGCTCGCGCTGGGATACGCCGAGGGCCGCCTGATCATGGCTTTGATGCGCCGTCGAGCTTTGCGATTGCCGATTTAAGCGGCGCCTCGCCGGCGCCGCGAAACGTCTCGCTCATGACCAGTTCGGGCAGCGGCAGGCGCTTGCCCCAGCCATGCGCCTCGAGGTCCGGCTTCGGCGCGAAGGCCGAGACGCGGCCGACGCACAGATAGGCGATCGGCGTGACATGCTCCGGGATCGCGAGAAGCCGCTTCAGTGCCTCGGTCTCGATGATGCTTACCCAACCGACGCCGACACCCTCCGCCCGCGCCGCCAGCCAGAAATTCTGCACCGCGCAGACGGTGCTGTAGAGATCCATCTCCGGATTATGCCAACGCCCGAGAGGCGAGTCCTTCGAGCGCTGCCGGTCGCAGGTGATGCACAGGTTGAGCGCGCTTTCGCAAATGCCCTCGAGTTTCAGCTTGCGGTAGAGCGCCTGCCGTTCCGCCTCGATCGCCGGCAACTCCTGCTCGCGCGCGGCGAGGAACAGGTCGCGCACTTGTCTGCGCCGCTCGGCGTCGCGGATGACGATGAAATTCCACGGCTGCATATAGCCGACCGACGGGGCGTGATGCGCGGCGGTGATGAGCCGCGCCAGCACATTGTCATCGAGATCGTCGGGGACGAAATGGCTGCGCACGTCGCGCCTGGTGAACATGGCCCGGTAGACCGCGTCGCGCGCCAATTGGTCAAAGTCGTCGCCGCTCGCGGCGATCGCTGCTGCTGTCATCGCTTTCCCCTTGCGACAAGCAGTCCCCCGCCTGACCAAGCGGAAAACCATGTCTGCCGGGCCGGTCTTCTGGCTCGGGATCGTCCCGCATCCGGCGCCTTCCCGTCTTCGACAGTGGCGTGTGCCGGCGCGGTCCCCCTTACAGTGTTGGGCACGCCACGGAGTTCAACCGTGTTCCCGATTCTCCCGCGTCGCGGGCACCTGGCAGCGATGCGACCTTACAGCGAAGCTTGGGCCGCGCCAATGGCGTTAGCGACACGGCAAGACGCGATTTCCCCAGCCATTCGGCCTGCCAAACATGGTCATTCGGCCGCCAGGTCCCTAGATTAGGCGCCATGGCCACCCGTCTCTATACGCACCCGATCTTCCTCGAACACCTCACGCCGCCCGGCCATCCCGAGCGGCCCGACCGCCTGCGTGCCATCGAGCGCGTGCTCGACGACGAGGCGTTTTCGGCGCTCGACCGCGTCAAGGCGCCGGAAGGCGACGAGAAAACGATCTTCTATGCGCACCCGGAGGATTTCGTCGAGCGCGTGCGCGGGGCGATCCCTGAGAGCGGGATCGTGTCGATCGACGCCGACACTAGCGCCAGCCCGAAAAGCTGGCAGGCCGTGGTGACGGCGATCGGCGGTGCCAACGCGGCGGTGGACGACGTCTTCGAGGGCCGTGCGGCAAACGTCTTCGTCGCCGCGCGTCCGCCTGGACATCATGCCGAAAAGACCACGGCAAGGGGTTTTTGCCTGTTCAACACGGCGGCGATTGCCGCCCGTTACGCGCAGAAGAAGCACCAGGCCGAGCGCGTCGCCATCGTCGACTGGGATGTCCACCACGGCAACGGCACGCAGGACATCTTCTGGGACGACCCTTCGGTGCTCTATTGCTCGACGCACCAGATGCCGCTTTACCCGGGCACCGGCGCGAAGAACGAGACCGGCGCCGGCAACATCGTCAACGCGCCGCTGGCGCCGCAGACGGGGAGCGATCTCTTCCGCGACGCCTTCCTGTCGCGCGTGCTGCCCTCGATCGACGCGTTCGCGCCGGACCTGATCATCATTTCCGCCGGTTTCGATGCGCACCATCGCGACCCGTTGGCCGAGATCAACCTGACCGAGGACGATTTCGACTGGGCGACCGGGCAATTGATGGAACGCGCCGGGCGCCATAGCTCCAACAGGCTCGTCAGCCTGTTGGAAGGCGGCTACGATCTGCAGGGACTGGCATTTTCAGTCGCCGCCCATGTCGGGCGGCTGATGAAGGGATAGGGTATGGCATTGGAAGGCAATGAGGACGTCAAGGCGATGAGCTTCGAACAGGCGCTCGACGCGCTGGAGAAGATCGTCGATGATCTTGAGCGCGGCGACGTTCCGCTCGACCAGTCGATCAAGATCTATGAGCGCGGCGAGGCGCTGAAGGCGCATTGCGACCGGCTGCTGAAAGCGGCCGAGGACAAGGTCGAGAAGATCAGGCTGTCGCGCGACGGCAAGCCGGTGGGAACTGAACCGCTGGACGCCGACTGAGGTGTTGATATTCAGGTGAGGCCGGCCTGCAAATGGCAACTTCCTGCGCTTCCGGTGCTCACGTACTTCAAGTACGCTCCGCTCCGGTTCTCGGAAACCACCATTTTCGGCTCGGCCTGACCTGAATCTCAACACCTCAGCGGATGATCTCAGACCGGGTAAGGGCAAAGAAAGCAGGTAAGGAGTTCAAGCCATGTGCCGCAACATCAAGACCTTGGCCAATTTCGAGCCGCCGGCGACCAATGACGAAGTGCATGACGCAGCGCTGCAATTCGTGCGCAAGCTGAGCGGCTCGACCAAGCCGTCCAAGCGCAACGAGCATGCCTTCTACCATGCCGTCGAGGCGATCGCCGCTGTCGCGCGCGAATTGATCGATTCGCTCGAAACCAACCAGGAACCGCGCAACCGCGAGGAAGAGGCCGCCAAGGCGAAGGCAAGGTCGGCGCTGCGTTTCGCCTGAGGGAACCGACATGAGCTTCTTTCCGGGAAACGACCCCGAACCCGGCGATGCCTTCGCCTGCGACCAGATCGAGCTGATGGTCGTTCCAAACGCCAAGGACATCGGCGGCTTCGAGGTGCGCCGCGCTCTCCCGACGGCAAAACGCCGGCTGGTCGGGCCGTTCATCTTCTTCGACCGCATGGGCCCGGCGATCCTGCGCGCCGGCCATGCGCTCGACGTGCGTCCGCATCCACATATCGGGCTTTCCACCGTCACCTACCTGTTCGACGGCAGGATCAGGCATCGCGATTCGCTCGGCACCGAAATGGTGATCGCGCCGGGCGACGTAAATTTGATGACTGCCGGGCGCGGCATCGTTCATTCCGAGCGCACGCCGCAGGAATTGCGCGGCGCGCCGATGTCGGTTTCCGGCCTGCAGACCTGGCTGGCGCTGCCCGACGGCAAGGAGGAGATTGCTCCGGTGTTCGCGAACACGTCGGTGGCCCGCTTGCCGCAGATCGATGCCGAGGGTGTCAGCGGCCGCGTCGTCATTGGCGCGTTCTCAGGCCTGCGCTCGCCCGTGGCGACCGCCTCGGACACGCTTTATGCCGATCTCAGGCTGGCCGCCGGCGCCAGCGTGAGGATTCCAGCCGATGCCGAGGAGCGCGCCATCTACACGCTGGAAGGCGACGTCTCGATCGCCGGCGATGTTTTCCCGGCCGAGCGGCTCCTGGTGTTCAAGCCGGGCGAGGAGATCGTGGTCTCTTCCGAGCGCGGTGCGCATTTCATGCTGTTCGGCGGCGCTTCGCTGGGCTCCAAGCGCTACATCTGGTGGAATTTCGTCTCGTCCTCCAAGGAACGCATCGAGCAGGCCAAGCAGGAATGGAAGACGGGCCGCTTCGATATCGTTCCCGGCGATGAGGAGGAGTTCATTCCGCTGCCCGAGAACTAAGGTGTGTTGATATTCAGGTGAGGCCGGCCTGCAAATGCCGGTTTCCTGCGCTTCCGGTGCTCACGTACTTTGAGTACGCTCCGCTCCGGTTCTCGGAATCCATCATTTTCGGCGCGGCCTAACCTGAATCTCAATACACCTTGCAGCGTAGCACGCGTCACTGACGCACATTTACATTCGCCCGCCGGCGGACTATTGCCGCGCATGATTATGGCGCAATCTGCTGATAGCGCCGTGTTCGATCGATAAGGCAGGACGCGCCCGAGTGAAGCCAGACACGCCGCTGCTCGACAAGGTCCGCATTCCGGCGGATTTGCGGACGCTTGATGAGAGCGCGCTGCCGCAGCTTGCCGCGGAGCTCCGCGCCGAGTTGATTGATGCCGTGTCGCAGACCGGCGGTCATCTCGGCGCCGGCCTCGGCGTCGTCGAACTGACCGTCGCGCTGCACTACGTTTTCAACACGCCGCAGGATCGGCTGATCTGGGACGTCGGCCACCAGGCCTATCCGCACAAGATCCTGACCGGCCGCCGCGACCGCATCCGCACGCTGCGCCAGGAAGGCGGCCTCTCTGGTTTCACCCGGCGGGCCGAGAGCGAATACGACCCGTTCGGCGCCGCGCATTCCTCGACCTCGATTTCGGCCGGTCTCGGCATGGCCATGGCCCGCGACTTCTCGGGCGGCCGCAACAATGTCATTTCCGTCATCGGCGACGGCTCGATGTCGGCCGGCATGGCTTTCGAGGCGCTGAACAATGCCGGCGCGCTCGACGCCCGGCTGATTGTCATCCTCAACGACAACGACATGTCGATCGCGCCGCCGACCGGCGCCATGAGCGCCTATCTGGCCAGGCTCGCCTCCGGCAAGGCCTATCTGGGCCTTCGCGATTTCGGCAAGAAGCTGACATCCTATCTCGGCAAGCGCGCCGACCGCGCCATCACCCGTGCGGTCGAGCATGCGCGTGGTTACGTCACCGGCGGCACCTTGTTCGAGGAGCTCGGCTTCTACCATATCGGCCCCATCGACGGTCACAATCTCGAACATCTGATCCCGGTGCTGAGGAACGTCCGTGACAATGGCAAAGGCCCGGTGCTGATCCATGTCGTGACCCAGAAGGGCAAGGGCTACGCGCCGGCGGAAGCCGCGGCCGACAAATATCACGGCGTCAACAAGTTCGACGTCATCACCGGCGCGCAGGCCAAGGCGCCGGCCAACGCGCCCGCCTACACCAAGGTCTTCGCCGAAAGCCTGATCCAGGAAGCGCGCGAGGACGACCGCATCGTCGCCATCACCGCCGCCATGCCGAGCGGCACCGGTCTCGATCTCTTCGGCGAGGTGTTTCCGAAGCGAACCTTCGATGTCGGCATTGCCGAGCAGCATGCGGTGACCTTCGCCGCGGGGCTCGCCACCGAAGGCTACAAGCCTTTTGCCGCCATCTATTCTACCTTCCTGCAACGCGCCTACGACCAGGTCGTCCATGATGTGGCGATCCAGAAACTGCCGGTGCGCTTCCCGATCGACCGCGCCGGTTTTGTCGGTGCCGACGGCGCCACCCACTGCGGCGCTTTCGATACGACCTTCCTGGCCACGCTGCCGGGCTTCGTTGTCATGGCCGCCGCCGATGAGGCGGAGCTGCGTCATATGGTGCGCACCGCGGCGGCCTATGATGACGGCCCGATCGCCTTCCGCTATCCGCGCGGCAATGGTGTCGGCGTCGACATGCCGGAGCGCGGCTCGCTGCTGGAGATCGGCAGGGGCCGCATCCTCAAGGAAGGGACCAAGGTCGCGCTGCTTTCCTTCGGCACGCGGTTGCAGGATTGCCTCTTGGCGGCCGAGGAACTTGGCGCTGCCGGCCTTTCCACCACCGTCGCCGACGCCCGCTTCGCCAAGCCGCTCGACGAGGATCTGATCCGGCTACTCGCCCGTTCGCATGAGGTGCTGGTGACTGTCGAAGAGGGCGCCATCGGCGGCTTCGCCAGCCAGGTGCTGCACTTCCTTGCCCATGAAGGCCTGCTGGAAAGCGGCCTCAAGGTGCGGCCGCTGGTGCTGCCGGACGCGTTCACCGACCATGCCAAGCCGGAGAAGATGTATGCCGATGCCAGGCTGGATTCGGCAGGCATCGTCCGCACGGTCTTCGCCGCGCTCGGTCGCGGCGTGCAGGCGCAGCGCGCCTGAATCAGGGCTTCAAGCGGTGAATCGTTTTTCCGGATGCCAGATGTAGGTATCTGTTAACGCTCCCGTTTGGCGGTTCGCTTACCCTGTCTCTTGGCCGATTTTCAACGGCGCCCTGCTAGAAGCTCGGGCCAGGCAGGGAGACAACCAAAAATGAGAACGCTTCTGTGCGGAGTGGCCCTTTTGGCGGCCGTGACGGCCCCGGCGGCAGCCCAAACACGTTACGACCGCAATCTCGAAAAGGCGGTGCTGGATATCATTGCCGGCAAGATGGGCAATATCCGCGGCGGCTTCTCCTATAAGCAGGTTCCTCAACTCGTCGTGCTGCCGGATGCAGGTCCCGTCGCGCCCACTCCGGTTGAGCCGCCGCGCAAGCAAGCCTCCGGCAATGACGGCCTGATGCCCGCCGTCGAGCGCCAGGTTTCGCGCACCATTTTTTAGAACCACATATCGCGCACGCAGCGGCCGTCGCGCGGCAGGTCGTCAAAAGTGTCGAGGCCGTCGAAATGGTCGATCGGCAGGTCGGCGACCTCCTCGGGCGGCGCAAGCCTGACATTGACAGCGATGCGCGTGCGGCCGCTTTCGCCGGAGCGCAGGCCACGCCAGGCGACCACGCAGGCGCAGGTCGGACAGAACAGGATTTCCAGCGCAGGCTCCGCCACCTCGGCGCGTGTGTACGATTTCAGCGGTCCGGCGACGCGGATGCGCTCATCGACATAGTCATAGGCCCAGAGCGCTCCGTAGCGGCGGCAAAGCGTGCAATTGCATGCGGTGATTGCGCCGGGATCGCCCTCCAACGTCCAATGAACCGCGCCGCAATGACAGGTACCCTTCAGCATGCCACCTCCACCGGCTGACGAACCGCCTGCTGTCGGCATTTTGCAGCCTCTTGCGCCATATTCAACCATTGCGTTCGCGCCCGGCTTTCGCCAATGAAGGCCGATGAGTTCCCCTTTGCCAGCCAGCCGGCGCCAGCGGCTCGATGAATTGCTCGTCGGGCGCGGTCTGTTTGCCAGCCGCTCGCGCGCCCGCGACGCGATCGAGCGCGGCACGGTGACGGTTGACGGCGCCGTCGCCCGCAAGCCCGGCCAGCCTGTCGCGCCGGACTGCCTGGTCGCCATCGACGATCCGGCGCGGGCCTATGTGTCGCGCGCGGCGCTGAAGCTGATCGCCGGCCTCGACCGTTTCGGCCTCGATCCTTCCGGCAGCGAAGCGCTCGATGTCGGCGCCTCGACGGGCGGCTTCACCCAGGTGCTGCTCGAGCGCCGCGCGGCCCATGTCACGGCGATCGATGTCGGTCACGGCCAGATCCATCCCGACATTGCCGGCGACCCGCGTGTGACGGTGATCGAAGGACTGAACGCCCGCGATCTGACGGCCGCCGATCTCGGCGGCCGCGTTCCCGGTTTCCTTGTCTGCGACGTCAGCTTCATCTCGCTGAAGCTGGCGCTGCCGCCGGCGCTGGAATTGGCGGGCGAGGGCGCCAAGGCAATTCTGCTGGTCAAGCCGCAATTCGAGGGCGGCCGCGAGGCCATCGGCAAGGGCGGCCTGCTCAAGGATCCGGGCGATGCCGACCGGATTGCTGCAAATTTGCGCGACTGGCTGGCCGGCATTCCCGGCTGGCGCGTGCTGGGACTCGAGCCGTCGCCGATCGAAGGCGGCGACGGAAACCGCGAGTTCCTGCTCGCCGCCATGAAGGACGAGCGATGAGCACACGCTTCACCATCGCAAGGCTCGGTTCGCAGGGCGACGGTATCGCCAATGCCGAAGGCGGGGAGGTCTTCATCCCGTTCACGCTGCCGGGCGAGACGGTCACGGCCGCGCGCCAGAAGGACCGCGCCGCGCTGATGTCGGTATTGGAAGCCTCGCCGCTCAGGATCGATCCCGCCTGCCGCCATTTCACCGAATGCGGCGGCTGCGCGCTGCAGCATTACGAGGCTGGAGCCTACCGGCAATGGAAGCGCGAGAGGGTCGTGCAGGCGCTGAAGCTCAAGGGCATCGCTTGCGACATCGCTGCGCTGGTGCCTTGCGCGCCGCACACCCGCCGCCGGGTCACGTTCAGTGCCAGGCGCACGGATGCCGGCATGCTGCTGGGCTTCGTGCGCGCGCTGTCTTCCGAGATTATCCCGATCGAGGAATGCCCGATCTCGCTGCCCGCGATCGTCTCGGCGCTCGATAAATTGCGCGCCCTAGCCGGCTTGGTCTGCGCGACCCCGAAGGCATTTCATATGACGGTGACCGTCACCGCTTCAGGCCTCGACGTGGCTGTGCACGATGCCGGCAAGCTTGGCGACCATCAGCGCCGTATCGCGTCCAATTTCGTCTTGGCCGAAGGCCTGGCAAGGCTTTCCGTCGACGGCGAGATCGTCGTCGAGCCGAAGAAGCCGGTGGTGCAGTTCGGGCCCGTCGCGGTCGCCGTGCCCCCGGGCGCCTTCCTGCAGGCGACAGAGGCCGCCGAGCAGGTGATGGCAAGCCTCGTCGGCCAGCATCTGTCGCGCGCCAGGAAGATCGCCGACCTGTTTGCCGGCTGCGGCAGCTTCGCGCTCAGGCTCGGCGCGCAATCCGAGGTCCATGCCGTCGAGGGCGATGCGCCGGCGCTCGCCGCGCTCGACCGCGCCTTCCGCTTCGCCGGCGGCCTGAAGCGGGTGACCAGCGAACGCCGCGACCTGTTCCGCCGGCCGCTGACCTTCAAGGAGTTGAACGCCTTCGACGGACTGGTCTTCGATCCGCCACGCGCCGGCGCCGAGGACCAGTCGAAGCAGATCGCCCGTTCCGACGTGCCGCTGGTCGCCGCGGTGTCCTGCAATCCGGTGACGCTGGCACGGGACCTGCGCATCTTGATCGATGGCGGCTACATGCTGAAGAGCGTCACGCCGATCGACCAGTTCCTGTGGTCGCCGCATGTCGAAGCCGTCGCGCTTTTGGAGAAGCCGAAGCGGCGGCGGTAGCTCGCGGCCGGAACTCGCGTGAAAACTGTGAAGCCTCTGTTCTTTCGACGAAATTGCGCCCTAAAGCCGCCTTTTTGCAGGGTCTTAATTCTGCGGTTAGGGAAACATTCCTGCCTCTCCGGCGTTGTCGCGTTGGACGAAATGGCGGACAAGGATGGCGGATTGCAATGCGCTCGCTTCGGAAAGTCATCGGCCTTGTCGTCGTTCTCATCGCGTTCGCCGTCGCGTCCACGACGGGCGCGCTCGCCCAACAGCAGAAGCGTCTCGCATTCGTCATCGGCAACGCCGCCTATCCGTCGGATGCGCTGGTCACCTCCGCGAATGACGCCGGTCTGATCGCCCAGACCCTGCAGGCAGCAGGGTTCGATGTGGTCGGCGCACGCGATGTCGACCAGGGCTCGTTGCGTGGCGCGCTGCGCGATTTTCTTGGAAAGGTTTCTGCCGCCGGCCCGGACGCGACCGTTTTCGTATACCTCGCCGGCCGCGGCGTGCAGTTCGAAGGCGAGAACTATTTCTTGCCGGTCGACGCCCGGATCGCCAATCCGGCCGACGTGCCGCTGCAGGCCATGCGGCTCTCCGATATCACCAAGTCGCTGGCGGGACTGCCGGCGAAGGTCAATATCGTTGTCCTCGACGCGGCTCGGCCCAATGCCCTTCCGAAAATGAGCCAGCCGCTGGCTAGCGGTCTCGCGCTGGTCGACCCCGACCCCAACATGCTGATTGCCTTCAACGCGGCGCCCGGAACGGTTGCGCCGGAAGGCAAGGGCCCATACGGCGCCTATGCTCAGGCGCTCGCCGAGATGATGCGCGAAGGCGGCTTGTCGCTTGACGATGTTTTCGACCGCACGCGGCTACGCGTCAACGAGGTGACGCAAGGTGCCGAAATTCCGTGGGACGCCTCGAAGATCAGCGCGCCTTTCGTCTTCTTCGAACGCGCTCCGGACGCGCCGCCGCCGAAGGTTTCGGAGGCCGAAGAACGGGCCAACCGGACCAGGCCGATCCGCGACTTCAATGCGCATGACGCCTATGTTGCGGCACTCGATCGCGATACGATGCGCGGCTACGAGGAATTCCTCGTCGCCTATCCGCACGATCCGATGGCCAAGCGTGTGCGCGCCATCATCGCTGCGCGGCGCGAGGCGATCACCTGGCGCGAAACATGGCTGCGGGATACGCCGGAGGCTTATTGGTCCTACCTCGAGCGCTATCCGCACGGGCTGCATGCCTGGGACGCGCGCCGCCGGCTGGGGCATTTCGACGCCGAGCTCGAGCCACCGACGAGCTTCACCGTCATCGTCTACGACGTGCCGCCGCCGCCGCCGGAGGAAATCATCTATGTCGACAGGCCGGTGCTCTATTTCGACGATCCCGATTTCGACTTCGAGCCGCCGCCGCCGATCGACGTGATATTCCTGCCGCCGCCGCCGCCGGATTTCGTCGTGCTGCCGCCGCCCCCGCCGCCGGTCGATGTTTACGTCCTGCCGACGCCGGTCTTCGTCCCCGTGCCGGTCTGGATCAGGCCGCCGCGTGACATCGTGCCGCCGCCGAACGACATCATCTTCAACAACATTCACAACACAACCGTCATCAACAACAACACGACGATCAACAACGAGCCGGCCAATCAGGCCGGACAGCCAAACGCCAATGCACCGAGCGGTCTCACCACCGGGCAGAAGATGGCGGTTGGCGCGGGCGCGGCCGCGCTAGCGGCCAAGGTGGCGCTGCCGCCGTTGCTGCAGAAAAGGGCGGTGCTGTTCAAGCAAAATCAGGACGGCCAGCCGCTGAAGCCGGGCCAGGCTGCCACGCAGGGCCAGCAGCCTGGTGCGACGCCGCAATCGCTGAAACCAGGCCAGGCTGTCACGCAGGGCCAGCAGCCGGGTGCGACGCCGCAGGCGAAGACGATGGGCAAGCTCTCGACCGATCACGCCTTGCCGGGAGCTGACGGCAAAGCGCTGCCGCTCGTCAACGGCAAACCGGTGCTCAACGGCCAGAACGCGCCCAACAGGAGGGTGCTGGGCAAGCAAGGCCCTGTGAGCCGCAACCAGCAGGCTACCGGGAATGCCGGCGCCCCCGTCACGGGCAACGGCCAGCAGAACGGAGTTGTCGACGATCAGGGCAAGAAGGGCAAGTTCCGCAAGTTGCCGACCGTCAATGGCGCGTCGGGCGAGAACGGGCAGAACGCCCAGCAGAGGTTCGGGAAGAACAATGCGAATACGTTGTCCGGCCAGAACGAAGGCAGACCGAGGAAGCTGACACGCAAGGATCTGTCGGCAGGCCAGACAACTGTCGGCCCGAGCGATCAAGATTTGGCCAACGGAGGCGATAAGGGCAAGAAGTTCCGCAAGCTGCCGGCGGTCAACGGCGCGCCAGGCGAGAACGGGCAGAACGCTCAGCAGAGGTTCGGGAAGAACAATCCGAATGCGTTGTCCGGCCAGAACGAAGGCAGACCGAGGAAGCTGACACGCAAGGATCTGTCGGGAGGCCAGACAGCCCTCAGCCCGAGCGATCAAGGCTCGGTCAACGGAGGCGACAGCGGTAAGAAGTTCCGCAAGCTGCCGACCGTCAACGGCGCGCCGGCCGACAACCGGGCGAGCGTGCAGGAGCGGCTCAGGAGAAACAATCCGAGTGTGTTCTCCGACCAGAATCAGGGTTCGGCCAACGCAAACAGGAAGTTCCGCAGGCTGCCTAACGGCGAAGAGGGTTCCGCCGGCGCAGGCATCAACGTCCAGCGCAACTTCAAGCAGGAAAGGCCGAACGTGCAGGTGCTCAGGCCGCAAAGGCCAGAGTTCCAGGCGCAGCCAAAGCCTCAGATGCAAGAGAGACGCCTGCAGCAGTTGAGGCCTGAGCCTCAGATGCAAGAAAGACGCTTCCAGCAGCAACCGCGGCCTCAGCCTCAGATACAGGAACGGCGCCTGCCGCAGCAGCTCAAAGAGCCGCCGCCGCAGGGAAACAAGAAGCCGACCTGCGGGCGTCCTGGCGAGCCGCCCTGCCAGCAGTAGGCCAGCAAGGCTTGGCCGCGGGCGGCAACGCCTTGCCATGGGCCGGATTTTCCGGCCTATAATTTTGCGAGGTAGAAAATGTGACGGATCAGTCCGTCAAAGCAGACAAGACCGCTCTGGTCACGCCGGGAGCGATTGCGGGAAAAGGTGAAAGGTTCGGGCTCGGCGACTTCGCATAGCCTTCCGTGCGGAATTGCATCCCAGGAAAATAGAGCGGCTCGCCGTTTCCGCGAAACGGTGAAACGCTCTGGCCCTTACGAGCTCGGAGACAGCCGTTTCGCTGTGCCGCCGCGCTGGTTGATCGACACCCAGGTGTTCGGGTTCTGCTGCGATTGGCGTTTCAGGAAATAATAGCCGGTGGCGTTCCAGGGGCGGATTTCGTCGACCAGATTGTCCAGCACGAGATCGCCCTTGTCGGTCTTCACCGTCAGAATGGTGTGGCCCTCATTGTGGAGATCGCGCACCACCGTCATCAGCAGCGCCTGCCGGGGGAAGCCCGCTTCCAGGAGCAGCTTGCGCTTGTAGAGCGCGTAGATCTTGCAGTCGCCCTTGCCGTCCGTCGGATAGTCCCAGTGGTCCATCGTCGTGCCCCAGTGGTCATAGTTGCTGACGGGCTTGATGGAGCGGTTCGCCTTCTGGTTTACCCGCTTGAGGATGCCCATGTTCTGCGCTGTCAGCCTGACGCTTGTGGCAGGCAGGGCAGGCACTTTGCATTCCTTCGGCCGGCGATGACAGAAATCGAGCCAGCCATATGGGACGCTGGTGCTGCCACCGACTGCGGCGGAGCTCGCAGCCGTTAGCTTGAACAGCGACGACTGCGCCGCTGCGGGGTCGATTTGCAGCGATGATGCGCCAACCAGGGAAACGAGGCCAATGAGGAAAGAAGAAGTCAGGACGCCAGGAGAACGCTGCATTGCCGACACCACCGCAACGAGAAGACTGGCGACAAGCTAATGCGCAAACGCCCGCCCCGCCAATTGAACAATTAATAATGTCCTAACACGATTGTGTTCACTTCAAGGTGGAGCCGGAATCAACCCGCCTGGCGCGCGGAGACTGATCCGGATGGTCGTTCGTCAGGCAGTGGACGATAGACCTCAAACCCTGGTGCCGCCCACCGTCATCTGGTTCATCCGCAGATGCGGCTGGCCGACGCCGACGGGCACGCCCTGTCCGGCCTTGCCGCACATGCCGATCCCGGTGTCGAGCTTCATGTCGTTGCCGATCATGCTGACGCGGTGCATGGCGTCCGGCCCGTTGCCGATCAGCATCGCGCCCTTGATCGGCTGCGTCACCTTGCCGTTCTCGATCATGTAGGCTTCGGTGCAGCCGAACACGAACTTGCCGGAGGTGATGTCGACCTGGCCGCCGCCGAAGGAAACGGCATAGATGCCGTTCTTGACCGAGGCGATGATCTCTTCCGGCTCCATGTCGCCCGAGGTCATGTAGGTGTTGGTCATGCGCGGCATCGGCTGGTGCGCATAGCCTTCGCGGCGGCCGTTGCCCGTCGCCTTCATGCCCATCAGCCGGGCGTTCTGGCGGTCCTGCATATAGCCGACCAGTATGCCGTCATCGATCAGCACATTGCGCGCCGAGGGCGTTCCTTCGTCGTCGACAGTGAGCGAGCCGCGCCGCTCGGGGATGGTGCCGTCATCGACTACGGTGACACCCTTCGCCGCCACCTGTTGGCCCATCAGGCCGGCGAAAGCCGATGTCTTCTTGCGGTTGAAATCGCCTTCGAGCCCGTGCCCGACCGCCTCGTGCAGCATCACACCCGGCCAGCCGCTGGACAGCACGATGTCGAATGTGCCGGCGGGCGCCGGAACCGCTTCCAGATTGACCAGCGCCTGCCGCAGCGCCTCGCTGGCGGCATGCTTCCAGCTTTCCTCGCCGACGAACTCGCCAAAGCTCTTGCGGCCGCCCATGCCGTAGGAGCCGCTCTCCTGCCGGTCGCCATCGCCGACCACCACGGAAACGTTGATCCGCACCAGCGGGCGGATGTCGCGCACAATCTGGCCGTCGCCGCGCACGATCTCGACATGCTGCCACGAAGCGGCAAGCGACGCCGTCACCTGGCGCACGCGCGGATCCTTGGCGCGCAGCCAGCCGTCGATCTCCTGCAACAGCTTGGCCTTGGCCTCGAAGGAAGGCGAGGGGATAGGGTTCTCGTCGCCATAGAGATGGCGGTTGGTGCGGGCGGGCGCTCCGGCCAATGTCCCGGAATAGCCGCCTTTGACAGCCGAGACTGCGTCCGCCGCGCGCAACAGCGAGGCTTCGGAGAGGTCGCTCGAATGCGCATAACCGCTGGCCTCGCCGGCCACGGCACGCAGGCCGAACCCCTGGTCGGTGTTGAAATTGGCCGTCTTCAGTCGGCCATTATCGAACATCAGCGCTTCGTTCTCGCTGTATTCGAGGAACAGCTCGCCGTCGTCGGCGCCCTTGATGGTCTCGGTGACGATCTCCTTGACGCGATCGTCGGAAATGTCGAATTGGCCGATCAGGCTGTTCATGGCAAATCCATTCATGGAAACAAATCGTTCCTCGGCATGTAGGCGCGAAGCCTCCGTCGCACAATCGCCAACTGGGTCAAGGCGACGATCGCGCCGCCATCACTTGCCGCTGACGAAGTCCTTGATGTTGCCGGCCATCGCGTTCCAATTGGAAAACTGCTCCTCGAGATTGGCCCTGGTGATGCCGCCGGCAAAGCTGACATCCATCCTGAAATTCGAGCCGTCGCCCGAATAGGCCTTCACCCAGCGGTATTTTGCGTTCCAGGCGTTGGCTTGGTCAGCGGTAAGCGGGTCGGCGTAGCCGGTCGCGAATTGCAGCGACTTGCAGTTCTCGTGGTCTTCGCAGCCGTAGAAATAGATCAGGTATTTAACGCCGTCGATCCGCCCCGAAATCATCGGATCGCCGTTGTCGTCCTTGCCCATCCTGGCGGAACCGAAGCCCTTGGCGATATCGAGGATCGCCGCCGGATCGGGCCTCTGGAGGATTTCGGCGTCCTCGGCCCGGGCGGCCGAAACCGCACCGGCCAGCGCCAGCCCAGCGATGAAAGCGGACAATGACGTGCGCATGGAGCCTCCTGCCGCCAAATCCGCATTCGCCATCCGACCTCAGCGTCGGAAATGGCCGCGGTGCATGGGCAAGAAGATCAAGGTAGGGCGGCGAAGCCGTCTGCAAAGCCCTTGAGATCGACGGGAATGCCAATGCCTTCCTCGGGGGTCTGGAAGACGATGAAGGTGGCCGACGTGCCGCTCTTCAGCGTGTCGAGCAGCGGTTTTTCAAGGATCACCTCGGCGTAGCAGCCGTCCTGGAAGCAGCGCACGAAATAGGCGCGGCCGATATCCTTGCCGTCGACATTGAGGCCAAGCCCGTTGGGCAGGAGCACGCCGAGCGGCGCCAGCACGCGCAGGATCTCTGCCTTGTTGTCGGCTGTGCGCAGCACCACGACCGAAAGCCCCATTTCAGGGCGGTCCTCGGCGACGACGTTCTGCATCATCACGCATTGCTCTGAGGTAGCACCTGCAGGCGTATCGCAGATGATCGACCACGCGCCATGCGTCGACTTCACCGTGCCGCTCGGCGGCTTGGCGTCGTTAGGCGAGGCGGGGGCGCCGCCGGCTACGCCGACACCGAGCAAGGCGACGGCAAGGACGACCTTCGCCAGGGTTCTCGAAAGCCTGGAAGTCATAACGGCTCCATTGCGAATCACGGCACTTTAAGCCGCGCCGGGGCCAAGTAAAGGACGAGACCTCCGCCGGTCCGCCCCGATACCGGCAATTGCATGCTTTTCCAAAGCAAATTTGCCCGAATTGCGACCGTCGCGCATATAGCATGGCTCGCGCCGAACGCGGCCTTCGGCCTGCGCGCAAAAATGCCGCACGGTTTCCTCCGCTCCTTTCTTGCGGAGGGAAATAGAGTATGGTTTGAACCAGCCTCGGGACAGCCCGGGATTCCCAATTCCGGTGTCGTCCGTTATTGGTGCGACCAGATCGCGGGAAGTGGGAGACGAGAGGGCGATGAGGAAATTCCTGGCAAGCGCTGAATTCTTGGCAGGTACGGCAGCTTCGGCCGTGCTCTTCTCCGGTGCGGCGGCTCGCGCCGACCAGCCGCGGGAATGGGAGATGACCTTCCAGGCGCCCGCGACCGACATGATGCGGCAGATCGAGCGGTTTGGGAACTACACCATGTGGTTCATCGTCCCGATCACCATCCTCGTGCTGGTACTTCTGCTGGTCTGCATCGTCAGGTTCCGCGCCAGCGCCAATCCGGTGCCGTCCAGGACCAGCCACAACACGCTGATCGAGGTGATCTGGACCGTCGGGCCGGTGATCGTGCTTCTGCTCATCGCCATTCCCTCCTTCCAACTGCTCACCGCTCAATACACCCCGCCTGAAGAAGCCAAGCTCACCGTCAAGGCGACCGGCAACCAGTGGAACTGGGATTACGAGTACCAGGTAGACAAGACCTTCTCCTTCAACTCGGCGGTTCTTCAGGATGCCGACCGCGCCAAGGCTGGCAAGGAAGATCGCGCCCGCTATCCGCGTCTGCTGGCGGTCGACAACGAGCTGGTCGTGCCGGTCAACACCATGACCCGCGTGCTGATCACCGCCACCGACGTCATCCACTCCTTCGCCGTGCCGTCCTTCGGCATCAAGATGGATGCCGTCCCCGGCCGCACCAACGAGACCTGGTTCAAGGCGGAGAAGGAAGGCCTCTACTACGGCCAGTGCTCGCAGCTCTGCGGCAAGGACCATGCCTTCATGCCGATCGCCGTGCGCGTGGTGTCCGATGCGCAGTTCAAGACCTGGCTGGATACGGCCAAGACCGACGTGCCCGCCGCCAACAAGGCGCTGATGGCCGAGATCGATGGTACCAACAAGGTAGCGGCCGCCGGCAACTGATGCTGCGGGTTAGCAAGATTTAGGGAACGGAGCGGAACATGGCAGAGGCTGCAGCTCACGATCACGGCGACCACAGGCCGCATGGCTGGGTCCGCTGGGTCTACTCGACCAACCACAAGGACATCGGCACGCTCTACCTGATCTTCGCGATCATGGCCGGCATCATCGGCGCCGCGCTCTCGGTCGCCATCCGCATGGAGCTGCAGGAGCCGGGCATCCAGATCTTCAGCGGCCTGGCGCAGATGGTCTACGGCATGCAGGGCGACGCCGCCATCGACGGCGGCAAGAGCATGTACAACGCCTTCGGCGCCGCGCACGGCCTGATCATGATCTTCTTCATGGTCATGCCGGCGCTCATCGGCGGCTTCGCCAACTGGATGGTGCCGATCATGATCGGCGCGCCGGACATGGCCTTCCCGCGCATGAACAACATCTCGTTCTGGCTGCTGCCGCCTGCCTTCATCCTGCTGCTCTCCTCGATGTTCGTGCCGAGCGCGCCGGGCGCCTTCGGCGTCGGCGGCGGCTGGACCATCTATCCGCCGCTCTCGACGTCCGGCCAGCCAGGCCCGGCGATGGACCTGGCGATCCTCTCGATCCATATCGCCGGCGCGTCGTCGATCCTCGGCGCCATCAACTTCATCACCACCATCTTCAACATGCGCGCTCCCGGCATGACGCTGCACAAGATGCCGCTGTTTGCCTGGGCGGTGCTGATTACCGCCTTCCTGCTGCTTCTGTCGCTGCCGGTCCTGGCGGGCGCCATCACCATGCTGCTCACTGACCGCAATTTCGGCACCGCTTTCTTCGTGCCGGACCAGGGCGGTGACCCGATCCTCTTCCAGCATCTGTTCTGGTTCTTCGGCCATCCCGAGGTGTACATCCTGATCCTGCCGGGCTTCGGCATCATCAGCCATATCGTCTCGACCTTCTCGAAGAAGCCGGTGTTCGGCTATCTCGGCATGGCCTACGCCATGGTCGCGATCGGCGCCGTCGGCTTCATCGTCTGGGCGCACCACATGTACACGACCGGCCTGTCGCTCGACACGCAGCGTTACTTCGTGTTTGCCACCATGGTCATCGCGGTGCCGACCGGCGTGAAGATCTTCTCCTGGATCGCCACCATGTGGGGCGGCTCGATCTCCTTCAAGCCGCCGATGCTGTGGGCGCTGGGCTTCATCTTCCTGTTCACCATCGGTGGCGTCACCGGCGTCCAGCTGGCCAATGCCGGCCTCGACCGCTCGCTGCACGACACCTATTTCGTGATCGCCCACTTCCACTACGTGCTGTCGCTGGGCGCGGTGTTCGCCATCTTCGCCGGCTGGTACTACTGGTTCCCGAAGATGACCGGCTACATGTACTCGCCGGTTATCGCCAACACCCACTTCTGGGTCACGTTCGTCGGCGTCAACCTGATCTTCTTCCCGCAGCACTTCCTCGGCCTCGCCGGCATGCCGCGCCGTACCGTCGACTATCCGGACGCGTTCGCCGGCTGGAACATGGTTTCGTCCTACGGCTCCTACATCGCGGCCGTCGGCGTCGCGATCTTCCTCTACGGCGTGTTCGAGGCCTTCCAGAAGAAGCGCGTCGCCGGCGCCAACCCGTGGGGCGAGGGCGCCACCACGCTCGAATGGCAGCTGCCCTCGCCGCCGCCGTTCCACCAGTGGGAACAGCTGCCGAAGATCAGGTAGGCAGCGTCCCGACGCATACGAGACCGCCGGCTTGCCCGGCGGTCTTGGCCAACGGAATGATGGACTTTAAGTACGCATGGCCCTTGCCGAAGACAGATTGATGGAGGAAGCGGGTTTTCGCATGTCGGAAGCGACCGCAGGCGATTTCTTCGCCCTCCTGAAGCCGCGTGTCATGTCGCTGGTCGTCTTCACGGCGTTTGTCGGCATGATCGCGGCGCCCGTGGCCATCAATCCGCTCATGGCGGTGATCGCCATCCTCGCAATCGCCATTGGCGCCGGTGCTTCCGGCGCGCTCAACATGTGGTACGACGCCGACATCGACGCCGTGATGACGAGGACCGCCGGCCGCCCGGTGCCGTCCGGTCGCGTCACCCCAGGCGAGGCGTTGAGCTTTGGCCTTGTGCTGTCAGTGCTGTCGGTGATGACGCTCGGCGTGCTGGTCAACTGGCTGTCGGCATCGCTTCTCGCCTTCACCATCTTCTTCTACGCCGTCATCTACACGATGTGGCTGAAGCGCTGGACGCCGCAGAACATTGTCATCGGCGGCGCCGCCGGCGCCATCCCGCCGGTAATCGGCTGGGCCGCCGTGACCGGCTCGGTCAGCCTCGAAAGCGTGATCCTGTTCCTGATCATCTTCCTGTGGACGCCGCCGCATTTCTGGGCGCTGGCTCTCTTCAAATCCGACGACTACGCCCGCGCCGGCATCCCGATGATGCCGAATGTCGCCGGCCATGCTTCGACCCGTAGGCAGATCTTTGCCTATGCGCTGATCCTGGCGCCGGTCGGGGTGCTGCCCTGGGCGCTCGGCTACACCACGGCCGGCTACGGCGTCGTCTCGGCGGCCCTCGGCGCGGGCTTCGTCTGGTATGCCTGGAAAGTGCTTGCCATGGCCGACGACGATCGCGCGATGAAGCCGGCCAAGGCCCTGTTCGGCTACTCGCTGCTCTATCTCTTCGCTATCTTTGCCGCCTATCTCGTCGATTGCGTGGTCGGGCGCGCCCTCATGATGGGGGGAGCATGATCGTGGCTGACAAGAAACTCGAACTGGTCACGCTGACCGAACGCCAGCAGAAGGCCCGTCGCAACCGCTCCATCGCCATCGGTCTTGCGCTGGCAGCGCTGGTCGTCGTCTTCTATGCCGCCACCATCGTGCGCTTCGGTCACAGCGGAGCCAGCATCACCGGCTCCGGCCTGCTGGGAGGCGGCTGATGGGCGGCGAGGCCAGCAGCAAGCCCCGCAAGGTGAACAACGGCATCGTCGCCGCCGTCTGCCTCGCCTTCTTCACCGGCATGGTCGGCATGGCCTATGCGGCGGTGCCGCTCTACAAGATGTTCTGCCAGGTCACCGGCTATGGCGGGACCACGCAGCGCGCCGAGAAGCAATATGCCGGCCGCGTGCTCGACCGTGATATCACCATCCGCTTCGATGCCAACACCAACGGCATTCCATGGCAGTTCGAGCCTGTCGGCCGCTCGGTGACGATCAAGATCGGCGCGACGGCGCAGGCGCATTACAGCGCCACCAACAAGTTCGACCGCACCATTACCGGCCGCGCCTCGTTCAACGTGCAGCCGGAAATGGCCGGTGCCTATTTCAACAAGGTGGAGTGCTTCTGCTTCACCGACACGACGCTGAAGCCCGGCGAGACGCTGGACATGCCGGTCGTGTTCTATGTCGATCCAGACATCGTCAACGTGCCGGAACTCAAGGACTTGAAGACCATCACCCTGTCCTACACGATGTTCCCGGTCGAAAACAAACAGCCGGTCGCCTCCTCGGCGCCGGCCGCTGGCAGCAGCAACAAAGTTCCAGAGTCCGACGCAAGCCTCGGGGGTTGATATGGCAGACGCGCACGCAAAACCACAACACGACTACCATCTCGTCAACCCCAGCCCCTGGCCTTTCCTGGGTTCCGTCGGCGCGCTGGTCACCGCCATCGGCGGCGTCTGCCTGATGCAGTATCTGAAGGGCGGCAACTTCCCGGTCTTCGGCCATAACATCGCCAATCCGTGGCTGTTCTTCATCGGCATGATCATCGTGCTCTACACGATGTTCGCCTGGTGGTCGGATACCATCAAGGAAGCGCATGAGGGTCACCACACGCGCGTCGTGTCGCTGCATCTGCGCTACGGCATGATCATGTTCATCGCCTCCGAGGTGATGTTCTTCGTCGCCTGGTTCTGGGCCTTCTTCGACGCCAGCCTGTTCCCGGGCGAAGCCTCGCAATATGCCCGCACCGCCTTCACCGGCGGCGTGTGGCCGCCGAAGGGGCTTGAAGTCCTCGATCCCTTCCACTTGCCGCTCTACAACACCATCATCCTGCTTCTGTCGGGCACGACGGTGACCTGGGCGCACCACGCGCTTCTGCATGGCGACCGCAAGGGCCTGATCAACGGCCTGGTGCTGACCGTCGGCCTCGGCATGCTGTTCACCATGGTGCAGGCCTACGAGTATATGCACGCTCCGTTCGGCTTCAGGGATTCGATCTACGGCGCCACCTTCTTCATGGCCACCGGCTTCCACGGCTTCCACGTCATCATCGGCACCATCTTCCTGCTGGTCTGCCTGATCCGCGCGTGGCGCGGCGACTTCACCCCGAAGCAGCATTTCGGCTTCGAGGCGGCCGCCTGGTACTGGCACTTCGTCGACGTGGTCTGGCTGTTCCTGTTCAGCGCCATCTATGTCTGGGCCTCGAACGGCGCACTGATCGAAGGCCATTAAACCGACGGGCTTCGGAATCCCAAAGGGCGGCTGCGGCGACGTGGCCGCCTTATTCTTTGGGACAAAAAGGTCTACGGTGAGAACATGAGCGAAGACAAGGCGATCTGGCCACCTATCGATCCGGTCTCGGCCGGTCTGCATGGCCGCTGTCCGCGCTGCGGCGAAGGCAAGCTGTTCTCGGGTTTCCTCACCATCGGCAAGCGCTGCTATAATTGCGGGCTCGACTATTCCTTCGCCGATGCGGGCGACGGGCCGGCCGTGTTCGTCATCCTGATCATCGGCTTCGTCGTCGTCGGCCTCGCATTGTGGGTGGAGGTGACGTTCAGTCCGCCGCTCTGGCTGCACTTCATTTTGTGGATACCGCTGGCGCTGGTGCTCTGCCTGACGGCACTGCGCCTCATCAAGGGCGTGCTGATCACCTTGCAATATTCCAAGAAGGCCGCTGAAGGCAGGCTGGAATCCCAAGAATGAATGAGACTACAGGCTCGGTTGCCGACCGTTCGCGGCCGCGCTTAGCGTTGCTCATCGGTCTCGGCCTCATCCTGTTCGCCGTCCTGATCGGGCTCGGCACCTGGCAGGTCCAGCGCTTGCACTGGAAGGAGGACCTGCTCGCGACCATCGATAAGCGCACGCATTCCGCGCCGTTGCCGCTGACCGACGTCGAGAAGCAATTCGCCGCTTCCCACGATGTCGACTACACCCCGGTGACGGTGACCGGCACGTTCCTGCACCAGGGCGAGCGGCACTTCTTTTCCACCTGGCAAGGCGACAGCGGCTTCAACGTCTACACGCCCCTGCAGCTCGAGGACGGCCGCTTCGTGCTCGTCAACCGCGGCTTCGTTCCCTATGACTTCAAGGATCCCTCCAAGCGCCGGCAGGGCGAAGTCGCCGGCAAGGTGACGGTGACCGGACTCGCCCGCAATCCGCTGCCTGCAAAGCCGTCGATGATGCTTCCCGACAATGACGTCGCCAAGAACATCTTCTATTGGAAGGACCGCGACGTCATGGCGGCGACCGCCGGTCTGCCTGCCGGGTTCGTGCTGGTGCCGTTCTTCGTCGATGCCGACAAGACGCCGAATCCTGGCGGCCTGCCGGTCGGTGGCGTCACCATCATCGACCTGCCGAACAACCATTTGCAATATGCCGTCACGTGGTACGGGCTGGCCGCCGCCCTTGCAGCCGTGCTGATCCTGAGGTTGCGCCGCCCGGCGAAGGAGCAGTGAGCGTGCTCGCTCTTGACAGGGCAGGGGTGCGCACCTCATTTCGCCTAATCAAACAGATAGAGCATGATGTCGTCCGAAAACCGCTTCACACTTTTCGGCATTATATTCTTGGTTCCGACTGAATCGGCCTTGCATTCATGACCCAGAAAAAGCCACCGCTGACGATCAGGCTCTGCCAGCCGCGCGGCTTCTGCGCCGGTGTCGACCGCGCCATCCAGATCGTCGTGCTGGCGCTGAAGAAATACGGCGCGCCGGTCTATGTCCGCCACGAGATCGTCCACAACCGCTACGTCGTCGAAGGGCTGCAGAGCCTGGGCGCCGTCTTCATCGAGGAACTGTCCGAGATTCCGCCGGAGCATCGTCAGTCGCCCGTCGTCTTTTCCGCGCATGGAGTGCCGAAATCGGTGCCGGCGGACGCCCAGGCGCGCAATCTCTTCTATCTCGACGCCACGTGCCCGCTCGTCTCCAAGGTGCACAAGCAGGCGATGCGCCACCAGCGGCTTGGTCGCCATGTGCTTTTGATCGGCCATGCCGGCCACCCGGAGGTGATCGGCACGATGGGCCAATTGCCGGAAGGCGCGGTGACACTGATCGAGACGGAGGCTGACGCCGCGCGCTTCGTGCCCGTCGACGCTTCGGCGCTGGGCTTCGTCACCCAGACGACCTTGTCGGTCGAGGACACGGCGGGCATCATTCGCGCGCTCCAGGAGCGGTTTCCCGAACTGCATGCGGCCGCGGCCGAATCGATCTGCTACGCCACTACCAACCGCCAGGAAGCGGTGAAGGAGACAGCGGCCGGCGCCGATCTTTTCCTTATCGTCGGCGCTCCCAATTCGTCCAATTCGCGTCGTCTTGTCGAAGTGGCGGAGCGCGCGGGCGCCACAATGTCGCTTCTCGTGCAGCGCGCCGCCGAAATTCCGTGGGATGAGATCGCCGGGATCAGGACGCTCGGCCTGTCGGCCGGCGCCTCGGCGCCGGAAATCATCGTCGACGAGATCATCGACGCGTTCCGGCAACGCTTCGACGTCACCATCGATCTGGCGGTCACAGCCACGGAAACGGAGGATTTTCCGGTGATGCGGGTTTTGCGCGATGTCGAACTGACGGCGGCCGACATGGCCTTCGTCAACGGAGCGGCGTGAAACCGGATGGCCGTCTACACCGACGTCAACGAAGGCGAGCTGACCGCATTCCTCAAGGCCTATCCGGTGGGTGAGCTGCTCTCCTACAAGGGCATCGCCGAAGGCACCGAGAATTCCAATTTCCTGGTCCACGCCTCGACCGGCTCCTATATCCTGACGCTCTACGAGAAGCGGGTCGACAAGGCCGACCTGCCGTTCTTTCTCGGCCTGATGGGCCATCTTGCCAGGAAAGGCATTTCCTGCCCGCTGCCGGTCACCGCGCATGACGGCACCGTCATCGGCACGCTGGCCGGCCGGCCCGCCGTCATCATCACCTTCCTCGAAGGCCTGTCGCTCAGGCGGCCGACGGCCGCGCATTGCGGCGAAGTCGGCAAGGCGCTCGCCGGCCTGCATCTTGCCGGCCAGGATTTTCAGATGCGAAGACCGAACGCGCTGGCGATCGACGGCTGGCGCAAGCTCTGGGCTGCCTCGCGCGAGCGCGCCGACGAGGTCGAGCCCGGCTTGGCGGCCGAGGTCGACGCCGACTTCAGCGATTTCGAGCGCAACTGGCCCACCGGCCTGCCGAAGGGCATCATCCATGCCGATCTGTTCCCGGACAATGTCTTCTTCCTCGGCGAGAAGCTTTCGGGACTGATCGACTTCTATTTCGCCTGCGACGACCTCTACGCCTATGATGTCGCCACCTGCCTCAACGCCTGGTGCTTCGAGAAGGATTTTTCCTTCAACCTGACCAAGGGGACGGCGCTGCTGGCCGGCTACCAGTCGGTGCGGCCGCTTCAGGGCGACGAGAAGGCGGCGCTGCCGATGCTGGCGCGCGGCTCGGCGCTGCGCTTCATGCTGACCCGCCTCTATGACTGGCTGACCATTCCGGATGGCGGGCTGGTGATGAAGCGCGATCCGACCGAATATATCCGCCGCATGCGCTTCCACCGCGCCATCAAGTCGCCATCCGAATACGGGCTGACATGAACAAGCAGATCGAGATCTTCACCGACGGCGCCTGCTCGGGCAATCCCGGGCCGGGCGGCTGGGGCGCCGTGCTGCGCTACAACGGCGTCACCAAGGAGCTGTCCGGCGGCGAGGCCGAGACCACCAACAACCGCATGGAGTTGCTGGCCGCCATCACCGCGCTCAACGCGCTGAAGGAGCCTTGCGCGGTCGACCTCTACACCGACAGCAAATACGTCATGGACGGCATCTCGAAGTGGATCCACGGCTGGAAAAAGAACGGCTGGAAGACCGGCGACAGGAAGCCGGTCAAGAATGGCGAGCTCTGGCAGGCGCTCGACGAGGCCAACCGGCGCCACAAGGTCGTCTGGCACTGGGTTAAAGGCCATGCCGGCCACCCGGAGAACGAGCGCGCCGACGAACTGGCCCGGCAGGGCATGGCGCCGTTCAAGAAGGGGCCGGTGAAGCCTGTTTTGGCGGCGCAGCCCGCAGCGCAGCCGAAGCGGCCGGCGGTTGCGAAGGCGCGACGCTCGACCCAGAGTTATTAGGCCTGCCGGCAGGCCGGCCGATGGCGGGAGGTTCACCGTGCCCTTAGCCTATTACATCACCCATCCCCAGGTTCGGATCGACGCCAACATTCCGGTGCCGGAATGGGGGCTGTCTGACATCGGCCGGGCAAGGGCTGTTGCGATGCTCGACCAGCCCTGGGTTGGCTCGATAGGGCGCCTCGTATCGTCCGCTGAACGCAAGGCGGTCGAAACTGCGCAAATCCTGGCGAAGCACCTTCATCTCGAGGTCGAGGTGCGGGAGCGGATGCACGAGAACGACCGGTCGGCGACGGGCTTCCTGCCGCCGCCGGAATTCGAAGCGGTTGCCGACGAGTTCTTCGCCAGGCCGCACGACAGTATCCGCGGATGGGAAAGGGCGATAGACGCACAGCAGCGCATCATGGACGAAGTCGACGCCGTGCTTGGCACCGGCCTCACCGGCAACGTGGCTTTCGTTGGCCACGGAGGCGTGGGGACACTTCTGCTGCTTTCGCTCGATGGCCGCGAGATCAGCCGTATCGCGGATCAGCCGGCGGGCGGCGGCAATTACTTCGCCTATGATATCGGCGCGCGCCGCATCCTCCACGCCTGGCGGCCGATCGACGATCGGGCGCCAGATCACGTCATTTGATCGCCTCCTGATGAGCAGTGCCATTGATTGCAGCCCTGCAAAGGGAGTATTATTTACTACCATAGAGCAAGGACGGCTGCCGATGGCAAACGTGGAAAAAATCAGCGTGGCGGTCACGACGCAGCAGGCGGCTGTCATGCGTGAGGCCGTGGAAACCGGCGAATACGCGACCACGAGCGAAATCGTGCGCGAAGCGGTGCGGGATTGGTTGGCCAAGCGAGAACTGCGCCAAGAGGACTTACATCGTTTGCAGCGGCTCTGGGACGAGGGCAAGGCGAGCGGGAGACCGGAGCCCTTGGACTTTGACATTCTCAGAAAGGAAGCTCGGCAGAGGCTAAAGGACGCCGCGCCGAATGGCCGTTAAGGTAGTCTGGTCACCAGCGGCCAGAGCCGATTTAATCGACATCTATGTGGCCATTGGCAGTGAAAGCTTGAGGGCCGCCGATCGCTACTACGACTGGATAGAGGATCGGGCGCTGCAGTTGGCGGACCAGCCACGCATGGGCGTAAGGCGGCCTGATATTCGGGCCTCGACGCGCATGTTGGTGGCGGCACCGTTTGTACTGCTCTACGAAACGGCACCGGATGCGGACGATGGCCCGGTAGAGTTGGTCGAGATCGTTCGTGTCGTGGACGGGCGCAGGGATTTGAACCGTCTATTCTGATCTCAGCTCATCACCGCTAGTGACGGGAAACATCACCGTATCAGCAGCGCCGTCGAGAACATGCCGAGCGCGAACACCGTGTGCGCCAGGAGGTTGAGCGCGCGCACCTTCATCGGATTGGGAAGCTTGGAGGCCGCCCAGCCGGCGCCCATGCCCGGCGCCAGGAGGAACCAGCCGGCCCCAACCGTGACGATGCCGAGGATGAAGGCAGGCAGGAATGTCGGCGCCGCCAGCCAGCCCGCGCCGGCGAGCACGACAAGGATCACGCCGTAGAGAATGCCAACGAGGTAGTGGAATGCCCAGCCGAGCGCCTTTTCATGCGCATAAGGTGCCGCCTTGCCGATATCGTCGTGAAAAACCCTCTTCGGCAGATGCCGCACCCAGCGTCCGACCATGCCCCAGTTGGGCAATGGCAGGCCGAACGCCTTGTTGAGGACGATCGCCCAGACATCCATGAATACTGTGGCGCCGATGCCGATCGCCACTGCGCGCCAGACGGTGTCAAACATCACAGCATGATCCTGAACCGAAGGTCAGCGAACGCAAAAAGTGGGAACTGGTTTTCGGACAAGATCATGGGGGTCAACGAAACCTGACCTGATCTAGAGCTGCTCGAGGATTTTTGCCGCGCCACTCTCGTCGACGCCCGGCTTGGTCTCGACATTGAACGCCACGACCTTGCCGTCGTCGACGATCATTGAGAAGCGCTTCGAGCGCAGGCCCATGCCGGCCCCGGAAAGATCGTTGTCGAGTCCCACCGATTTGGCGAAATCGCCGCTGCCGTCGGCGAGATAGAGGATCTTGCCTTCGCCGCCGGTGAACCGCGCCCAAGCGCCCATGACATGCACGTCGTTGACCGAGACGACGGCGATCGTGTCGACGCCGCGGGCCAGGATGGCATCATGATTCTCCAGATAGCCAGGCAGGTGGTTGTTGCTGCAGGTCGGCGTGAAGGCGCCGGGAACGCCGAACAGCACGACTTTCTTGCCGGCGAAGATCTCATCGCCGGTGATCGACTTTGCGCCGTCCGCGGTCATGGTCTTGAAGGTCGCTTCGGGCAGTTTTTCGCCAACCGCAATGGTCATGGGTGCCTCGCTTGGGGGATGGGAAGGATCGATGCCTTCGATATCGGACTGCGCGGGCTCCGGCAACTCTTCAGAGCAATTCCAGGAAAGTGTGCAGCGGTTTTCCGTCCGGAATTGCGGCTCAGAAAGACCCTGGATCAAGGGAAAGGCAGCAGCCCGTCCACCGAACCCTCGGCGCTGGTCAGCGTGTAATACAGCCCGCCATCGGTCGGCGTCGCCGATGGCCGGTCGAGGATCGGCACGGTGAAGACGAGCTTGCCATCCTTCTGACTGCGCACCGGCGCGCCGAACATGTAGTCGCGCTCGCCGGCGATGAACAGATCGACGGATTGCGGATCGCCGGGCGACTGCGCCTGGACGACAAGGGTCTCATGGTCGCTGGACAGCACGCTGATGCCAAAATCGGACCGGGCCGGGGAGGGCAGCGTCGCAAGTGCGGTTTTCACCAGGGCCGCGTCGGTCGCGTTATCGGGGTCGGACCCGGGATCGACGCTGAGCCGGGTCTGCACTGGAATGCAGATCGTCTCGCAGATGCCGAGGAAGATGTTGGCATCGATGGTCGCCGGCTGGTCGGGCGAAGACAGCGTGAACGTCACCGGCAGCGACACCGGACGATCGTAGCCGGCCCATTTGCCGTAGCCGTCGTCATGCCGCTGCGGCGGCGGGAACGACAATTGCGCGTCGGCGACATTGGTGCTGCCCGATATGTCGAGTTGCGGCGGCACGCCGGCATCGCCTGGATCGCGCCAATAGGTTTTCCAGCCGGGCCTCAACGCGATATCGAGCACGCCGTGGATCTTGCCGACCTGGTCGGGCTTGCCGGTGGTCACCAGCCGAACCTTGCCGCCTTCACTGTTGTACCAGTTCGAGGAGGAGGCCTCGGCCGGTAGGCTTGTAGCCCACCCGAAAACGACGCCGAGAACCAGTAATTTCATGTATCGCATGCGGTGATTTGACCGTCCGTTCTTGGCCGCGCAATGACTTCATCGCTCTCTCGGTATCATATTTGCGTGACATCTGGGACTGGCACCATCTTTTCGGCGCAGCCGAAACGCGTTACGCTGAGGCCATGGACTTGCTGCGCCACAAGAAGTCGGCCGCCGGACGCGGTTTCCTCGACGATCAGTTCCTGATTGCCATGCCTGGCATGAAGGACGACCGTTTCGCGCGCTCCGTCATCTACATCTGCGCCCATAGCGACGAGGGCGCGATGGGGCTGATCATCAATCAGACGCAGCAGATGCTGTTTCCGGACCTGCTTGTGCAACTCGGCATCATGAACGAGCAGGAAGCGATCCGCTTGCCGGCGCATACGCGCGATTTCGTCGTGCGCAACGGCGGGCCCGTCGATCGCAGCCGCGGCTTCGTGCTGCATTCGGGCGACTATCGCGTGGAATCCTCGCTCAACGTCTCCGACGATATCTGCCTGACGGCAACCGTCGATATCCTGCGCGCCATCTCGACCGGCCGCGGCCCGCGCCATGCCCTCATGGCGCTCGGCTATTCCGGCTGGGGCGCCGGCCAGCTCGAAACGGAGATCTCCGAGAATGGCTGGCTCACCTGTCCGGCGACGCCGGAACTTCTCTTCGACACCGATATCGAGCGCAAATACGACCGTATCCTTGCCTCGATCGGCATCGACCTTGCCCATCTGAGCGCCGCCGCCGGGCACGCTTAGCACGTTCGTCATCCTAAGGCGGAGCAAGGAGCGAAGCGACGCGCGCAGACCCTAGGATCTATGCCGTTACATCGAGCATAGAGTGCAGCGGTGCAGAACTCTGCAACGCTTTTCAATGCGTTAACGTCACGGAATGGATTCTCGGGTCAAGCCCGAGAATGACGATGTGATGGACGTAACGGCCAATCGCAGAGTGTCTCGCTACTCCATTGGAACGACCGGCCGCATCAAGCGCGCCAACCTAAGCCTGGGTCAGCGGATACTGCTCCCTCAGCGTCTTCAGCACCTGGTCGCCGGGCATCGGCGCGCCGAACATGAAGCTCTGCACATATTCGCAGCCCATCTGGCGCAGCTCCAGCGCGTCGCTTTCATCCGAAATTCCTTCCGCCACGACCGAAAGCCCCAGCTCATGCGCCATGTTGACCATCGATTTGAGCAGCACGGCACGCTTCGGCGTGGCGTCGTCGACGAAGCTCTTGTCGATCTTGATGGTGTCGAAGGGGAAGCGCGTCAGATAGGAGAGCGAGGAATAGCCGGTGCCGAAATCGTCGAGCGACAGTCCGATGCCGAGCTGCTTCAGCTTGGTCAGCACATGCGCGGTCTGCTCAGGATTGTCCATCACCAGGGACTCGGTGAGCTCGAGCCGGAAGCAGCGCGGTTTCAGATTGGCGCGCGCGATGACCGAGCGGACGTCGCTGACCAGGTCGCGGCGGATGAGCTGGCGGCTGGACAGGTTGACCGACACCGACAGCGGCGCGTCGCCGATCTGCTTCTGCCAGGTGGCAAGGTCCTCGGCCGCCTGCTGCATGGCGAACAGGCCGAGCTGCACGATCAGCCCGCAATTCTCGGCGACCGGAATGAAGTCCCCCGGCGGGATCATGCCGCGGCGCGGATGATCCCAGCGCAGCAGCGCCTCGAAGCCGGCGACGCTGCCGTCCTCCAGCCGCACGATCGGCTGATAGGCAAGCGTGAACTCGCGCCGCTCGATGGCGCGGCGAAGGTCGGATTCGAACTGCAGCCGGTCGGTACCGACGGTGCGGAAGGCGGGACGGAAGGGCTCGATTCTGTCGCCGCCGAAACGCTTGGCCTGGTGCATGGCAAGCTCGGCGTCCTTGACCATGTCCTCGGCCGAAGTCTGCGCCGTCGTCCAGGTGATCAGGCCGATCGATGCGGTGAGCACGATTTCTCGCTTGGCGAAGGTGATCGGATTGTTGATCGCGTGCTTGATGGCGTCCGCCATGGCAGCGATGCGGGCCGGATCCTGTTCCGAAAGCAGCATCAGCGCGAACTGGTCGCCGGCAAAGCGCGACAGCGAATCCTTCGGCTTGAGCAGCCGGTGCAGCCGGCGCGCGACAGTGAGCAGAATGGTGTCGCCGGCGGAGATGCCAAGGCCGTCATTGACCTGCTTGAAGCGATCGATGTCGATGATGAAGACCGTCGGGCGCACCTTCTCCTCGGTGCGGGCGATCGAGATGATCGCTTCCAGCCGGTTCATGAACAATTCGCGGTTCGGCAGGCCGGTCAAATTGTCATGCACGGCGTCGTGCAGCAGCCTTTCCTCGGATTTCTTCTGCTCGGTGACGTCGATCATGGTGCCGACGCAGCGGATCACCTCGCCGTCGGAGCCGATCACCGGGCGGGCGCGCAGCGAGAACCAATGGTAATGGCCGTCGGCGCCGCGCAGGCGGAAGTTCTGCGCTACCTTGCCGCGCCTATGCTCCAGCACCACGTCGAGCGTGGTGCGGAATGTGTCGCGGTCGTCGGCATGCAGCACCGGCAGCCAGTTGCGGGCCGCACCACCAAGGCTGTTGGGCGCAAGGCCGAGCTGCAGGCTGATGTCCGGCTTGGTCACCACCCGGTCGCGCAGCACGTCCCAATCCCAGACGATGTCGCCCGAGCCGGCGACGGCGAGCGCCTGCCGCTCCAGGTCGGAGAACAGGCCCTGATGCAGCGCGCCGCCGGCAAAGGCGTGCTGCATGACGGTGAAGCCGATCAAGAGGATGATCAGGATCAGCCCGCCGCCCAGCGCCGGCTGGGCGATGTCGTTGTCCAGCATGCCGGTGATCGCCATCCACGATCCGCATAGCCATAGCAACACCATCACCCAGCTCGGCACCAGCATGATCGCGCGGTCATAGCCGCGGATGCCGAGGAAGATGATGAGGCCAAGGCCCGTTAGCGCGGTGGCGGCGAACGAGATGCGGGCAACGCCGGCGGCGACCGCCGGATCGACGATGGCCACCCCCGCGATCAACAAGAGCCCGAGGATCCAGACCAGCGCGCCGTAGCTGAAATGACCATGCCACCGGTTGAGGTTGAGATAGGCGAACAGGAACACCACGAAGGTTCCGGCCAAGGCCACCTCCGTGCCGGCCCGCCAGATCTGCTCGTTGCCGGGCGATATCTCGATGATCTTGTTGAGGAAGCCGAAGTCGACGCAGATATAGGCCAGCACCGCCCAGGCGAGCGCCGCGGTCGCCGGGAACATCGAGGTTCCCTTGACCACGAACAGGATCGTCAGGAACAGCGCAAGAAGTCCCGAAATGCCGATGACGATGCCGCGAAACAGCGTGTAGGAATTGACTGAGTCCTTGTAGGAATCCGGCTCCCAGAGATAGACCTGCGGCAGTTTCGGCGAGGCGAGCTCGGCGATGAAGGTCACCACCGTTCCGGGGTTCAGCGTCACCCGGAACACGTCGGCGTCGGGGCTTGTCTGGCGGTCGAGCGCGAAGCCCTCGCTGGGCGTGATGGCGGCGATGCGCGTGGAGCCGAGATCCGGCCAGAAGATGCCGGAATTCACCAGCCTGAAATGCGGCGCGACGATCAGCCGGTCGAGCTGCTGGTCGGTGGTGTTGGCGAGCGCGAAGACGGCCCAGTCGCCGCTCGAGCGCGCGTCATTAGCTTCCACTTCGATGCGCCGCACTATGCCGTCGGGGCCGGGCGCCGTCGAGACCTGGAAATTCTCACCCTGGTTCCGGTAGATTTCCACGGCGCGCGACAGGTCCAGCGCCTTGTCGTCGCGCGCGATCTTGATCGGCTCGACGGCAAAAGCCGGCATGGCCGAAAAAAGCGTGACGACGACCGTCATGATGAGGGCGAATAGCGACGCTAATCGCGGAAAATTCGTCACAATCAGCCCTTCGTTCCATCGCCCGGCGGATCGTCCGCGATCCGGGCGTAGAGGTAGTGATCCTGCCAGATGCCGTTGATCCTGAGATAGGATCGCAGAAGTCCTTCGCGCCGGAATCCGGCTTTTTCAAGCACACGGATCGACCGGGCATTTTCGGGAATACAGGCAGCTTCGATCCGGTGCAACCGCAGCGTATCGAAGGCGAAGCGCGACACCAGCTTGACCGCCTCGGTCATCATGCCGCGGCCGCCGAAGCGTTCACCGATCCAGTAGCCGATATGGCCGCTCTGTGCGACGCCGTGGCGGATGTTGCCGAGCGTGATGCCGCCGGCGAGCTTACCGCTCGATTTTTCGAAGATGAAGAAGGCGATGGCCGTGCCTTGGGCATAATCCTCGCGGTAGCGGCTGATGCGCAGGCGCCAGGCATTGCGGTCGAGCTCGTCCGGCTGCCAGCGCGGCTCCCAGGGTTCGAGGAAGGCGCGGCTTTCGCCGCGCACCGCCGACCATTCGCGATAGTCGTTGGTCAAGGGCACGCGCAGCGTGACCTTGTCGCCCTTCAGTGCCGGCAGGTCGCGGCGAAAGAAAGGGAGCGCGAACACGGTTTTGGTCGAAGATCAGACGGCGAGCCGGCGGGCCGTCGTCTGCGGGCCCGCAAGCGATTCGAGGATCGCCTCGTAGGGCGCCAGCGTGCCCACGGGACCGACCGCGGTAAGCGTCGGCTTGGTCGAGAACAGCCGCGAGGAGAGATCGATCAGCCGCTCGACGGTCAGCGCCGAAAGCCGCTCCATCAATTCCTCTTTGGCGATCGGCCGCCCGAACAACAGCAGTTGCCGGGCAATCTGCGAGGCGCGGCTCGCTGGGCTTTCGGCCGACATGATCAGGCCGGCGCGATATTGCGCCCGCGCCCGGTCGAGCTCGTCCTGCTGGATGCTCTCGCCGGCCTTCTGCAATTCACCGATGATCACCGGCACCAGCTTGGCGATGTCGCTCTGCCCGGTGGCGGCATGCACGCCGAAGATGCCGGTGTCGGAAAAACCCCAGTGGAAGGCATAGACCGAGTAGCAGAGGCCGCGCTTCTCGCGCACCTCCTGGAACAGCCGCGACGACATGCCGCCGCCCAGGATCATCGACAGCACCTGCGAGGCGTAGAAATCGCGCACATGGTAGGCGCGGCCCTCGAAGCCGAGCACGATCTGCGCATCCATCAGGTCGCGGTCCTCGCGGAAGTCGCCGCCGACATATTGCGCATATTGCGGGATATTGCCCGCCGCCTTGGCGCGGAAGCCGCCAAGCCGCTTCTCGACCTCGCGCACGAAATTGTCGTGCTTGACGTCGCCGGCGGCCACGACGACCATCCGCTCCGCGTCATATTGGCGCTCGATGAAGCTGTGCAGCTGTTTGGAAGTGAAGGATTTGACCGTCTCCGGCGTGCCGAGGATCGAGCGGCCGATGGTCTGATGACGGAAAGCCGTTTCGGTGAAGCGGTCGAAGACGATGTCGTCGGGCGTGTCGTGCGCGGCGCCGATCTCCTGCAGGATCACATGCTGCTCGCGCTCCAGCTCGTCGGGATCGAATTCGGATTCCTGCAGGATGTCGGCCAGGATATCGACCGCCAGCGGCACGTCGTCGGAAAGCACCCTGGCGTAGTAGGAGGTCGTCTCGACGCTGGTGGCGGCGTTGATCTCGCCGCCGACATTCTCGATTTCCGAGGCGATCTCGAAGGCGCTGCGGCGCTTCGTGCCCTTGAACGCCATGTGCTCGAGCAGATGGGCCATGCCATGCTCTTCGTCGCGCTCGTTGCGGGCGCCTGACTTGACCCAGACACCAAGGGCAACCGATTCGATGCTTGGAAGGGTTTCGGTGGCGACTGTCAGGCCGTTCGACAGACGGCTTACCTCAACACCCATATGGCAAGTACTCCCTAACGCGCCGCCCGCGAGTGGCGGTCCACGTAATCTTCCACCATTTTCAAGTCGGATGGAAGTATCGTGTATTTTTCGTCGGCTGTCATCAAGCCGCCTAGCCATGCGGGCAGGGCAGGGGTGATGCCGCTCGCGGCCTCGACCGCCGCCGGGAATTTCGCCGGATGCGCGGTGCCGAGCACCACCATGGGCACCGCGCCGGAGTCCTGGGTGGCGGCGACACGGACGGCTGCGGCCGTATGCGGATCGAGCAGGTAGTTGCTCGCCTCGAGTGTCGCGCGGATGGTGGCGGCGACCTCGTCGACGCTAGCGCGGCCGGCGTCGAATTCGGCGCGGATGCGCTTGAGCTCGCCCTCCTCGATGGTGAAGGCGCCCGACTGCTTCAGGCCGTTCATATAGCGCCGCACGGTCTCGGCATTGCGGCCTGCGGCCTCGAACAGCAGGCGCTCGAAATTAGACGACACCTGGATGTCCATCGACGGCGAGGTCGTGGCGAACACGCCCTTGGTGCGGTATTCGCCGCTCGCCAGCGTGCGCGCCAGGATGTCGTTGTCGTTGGTGGCGATAATCAGCCGCTCGATCGGCAGGCCCATGCGCTTGGCGGCGTAGCCGGCGAAAATATCGCCGAAATTGCCCGTCGGCACGGTGAAGGAGACCGGCCTGTCGGGCGCGCCGAGCGACAGGGCCGACGAGAAGTAATAGACGATTTGGGCCATGATGCGGGCCCAGTTGATCGAATTCACACCCGACAGCGACACCCTGTCGCGAAAGGCGTGGTCGTTGAACATGTCCTTAACCAGGCCTTGACAGTCGTCGAAATTGCCTTCGACCGACAGCGCATGGACGTTTGCCGCGCTCGACGTCGTCATCTGGCGCTGCTGCACCGGCGATACCTTGCCGTGCGGGAACAGGATGAAGATGTCGGTGCGGTCGCGGCCGGCGAACGCATCGATCGCGGCACCCCCGGTGTCGCCCGAGGTCGCGCCGACGATGGTGGCGCGTTTGCCCCGTTCCGAAAGCACATGATCCATCAGCCGCGCCAGCAACTGCATCGCCACGTCCTTGAAGGCCAGCGTCGGGCCGTGGAACAGCTCGAGGATGAAGGTGTTTTTCCCGGTCTGCACCAGCGGGCAGACGGCCTCATGCCGGAAAGTCGCATAGGCCTCGCGCACCAGCCGCTCGAAGACGGGCGCCGCGATCTCGCCGCCGAGGAACGGTGTCAGCACCCGAATGGCAAGGTCCGGATAGGCAAGGCCGCGCATGGCGCGGACGTCGGCGGCCGAAAACTGTGGCCACTCGCGCGGCACGTAGAGCCCGCCGTCGCGCGCCAGGCCGGCCAGCACAGCGTCGGAAAATCCAAGCGCGGGCGCATCCCCGCGGGTACTCACATATTGCATCGTCAAGGCCTGTTGCTGCCGGTCGCGTCATCCACGGCAATTGGTTAATTTTCCGAGCCCGCTCAGTCGCATTTTTGCCGCGCGGTTGCTATACGTCACCGGCTTTGTGAGAGGGAAGTGCAGTTTCATGGCGTTTTATTCGGTCAACCGTCGTTTTGTCGCGGGTCTGGCGCTCACCGGCTTTATGCTTGCCGCCGCCGGCTGCCAATCGAGCGACAATGGTATTCTTAACTTTGGTCTAACCAAGAAGGATCCCGTCGCGCCGCCGCCGCCGCAGGATCCCAAGATCCTCGCCAGCCAGCTGCGAGCCTATTGTCCGAAGGTGACGCTGCGCGACGGCACTGCCTATTTCAACACCTATGCCAAAGGCACGACGGCGAAGCCCAAGAAAAAGAAAGTTGACGCCGCGGCCGACGCCGAGGCCGAGGCAGCCGCCGCGGCCGCCCAGACCGGACCCAACGGCCAGCCGATCGATCCCGCTCACGATCCGTCGAAGATCATCTACCAGGCTTCGATCACCGACGTGACGCGCGATTGCACCCATGCCAACGGCCAGATGTCGATGAAGATAGCCGTCGCCGGCAAGATCGTGCCGGGGCCGATGTTCGCGCCCGGCACCGTCACCATGCCGATCCGCATCGCGGTTCAGCATGGCGAGGAGGTGCTTTATTCGCAGCTGCATCCGTACCAGGTGCAGGTTACCGACCCATCGGCCGCTACCCAATTCGTCTTCGTCGACAGCAATGTCGTGGTGCCGGAGCCGACCGCGCGCGACTACCAGGCCTATGCCGGCTATGACGAGAACACGCCGGTCGCTTCGGCGGACAAGCCGAAAGGCAAGAGGAAGAAGCGCGCTCCGGCGACCAACTGAGCAAGGGCAGGAAACAACGACGGCGTCTCGCTGGCCAAACGAAACAGACGTGTTCGTCGTCTATTCAGGTAATCCGGCTGCCCGTAATGCGCTGCCAAGAGCCTGCGCGAGCGCGGGCGCGCAATTCACGCCTGCAAACTGGCGGCTGTAGCGAAAGCCAGGCTGAAGCTCGATCACGCGGGCGGCGGCCGCCCTCGCTTCGTCCAATCGGCCAAGCTTGGCCAGCGCGGCGGCCAATTGCACATAGGTGATGCTGTGCGCCGGATTGGCTTGGACGGACTTGTAGGCAGCACGGCAAGCCTCTTCGTAACGGCCGCGCAGCAAATGGCTCATCGCCTGCGCGTCAAATGCGGCCCAGGCCCAGGAATCGAACGGGCTCAGCCGCATGCCCTGCTCGCTCCACTCTATCGCGCGCTCTGCTTCACCGCTCCATCCGAGCATGACGCTGCCGAGGATGTAGGTCAGCGCCGATGACGGGCTGATGGCAAGCGCAGCTTCCAATGCCGCGAATGCGCCGGCGCGATCATGCGCATCCATTCCGATGGAAAAGCCCGCCCATGTGAGGGCGAGCGCATCATCCTGCCCGTGGACAATGGCCGACCGCGCGTGGCGGATCGAAGACGCACGGTTGATCTCCTGCAGGCCGGCGCGAAGGAACAGGCAATGATGGCACATCGCGGCATTGCCATGCGCCAGCGCATAGGCCGGTTCGAGCGCGAGCGCACGCTCGAGAAGCACCAGCGCCCTGGTCACTTGATCCGGCATGCCTGAATCCACATCAGGCTGGGCCTGCAGCACGAGATCGTAGGCATCGAGACTGTCGGGGCGCTTGCGCTTGACTCGTTCGATCTCGGCTTTCCGCACGCTTGGCGCAATCGCTCCTACTGCTGCCAGTGCGATCTCGTCTTGGAGCGCAAAGATGTCTTCGGAGCTGCGATCGTAGCGCTCGGCCCAGACATGAGCGCCGGTCGATGCATCGATCATCTGCGCGGTAACACGAACGCTGCCGCCGGCCTTGCGCACGCTGCCTTCGAGGACATAGCGAACGCCAAGCTCGCGGCCGACCTGCTTCACGTCGATGGCGCGACCCTTGTAGCTGAAGGTCGAGTTTCGCGCGATGACGAACAGCCATTTGATGCGCGCTAGGCCTGTGATGATGTCGTCCACCATCCCATCGGCAAAATACTCCTGCTGCGGGTCGCCGCTCAAATTCGAGAACGGCAGGACCGCGATCGAGGGCTTCTCAGGCAAGCTCGGTCCCGACGCGGCGCGGGTGGTGGCCGAGGTGTCGGGAACATTGGTGGCGACGGCCGGTCCGACATAGCGATAGCCGCGGCGCGGCAAAGTCTCGATCCAACTCGCGACATTCGCGGCGTCGGCCAGAGTCCGGCGCAAGGCTGCAATCTGAACCGTCAGATTGTTATCGGCAACCGCCGATCCGCCCCAGCCGGCATCGATCAGCGCGTCCTTCGATACGGGTTGGCCCGCATTCTGGATCAGCAGCCGCAGCAGCGCCACGGCGCGCCGCCCGAGCATGGTCGGCTCGGCGCCGTAAAAGAGAATGCCCACCTCGGGATCGAGGCGGAACGAGCCGAACTGGTAGGCGTCGCCCCTGGCTGTCATTCGAGTCTTTTAGCAAATTTTTGGCAACGGATTCACGACTTTCCGGCGTGAGCAGCCGATGTTGCGCGAACGCTTGCCGCAAACAAGCGCCCTGTCAGAGGAGGATCATATGAGCGCCGATGCCGTCATCCGCATGCCCGACGAGAAGAAGGGCGTCATGTTGCGTGGCCATCCAATGGCTTTCCTCGTTACCGATGAAAATACCAGGCACACCAGCATGTTCGACTGGACGATCCCGCCGGAGTTTGCCACCGGGCGGCATGTTCACCGGGTGCAGGAGGAGACCTTTTACCTGCTCGAGGGCGAGTGTGAATGGCATGTCGGCGACAGGACGGTCCGGGCAACGCCCGGCACCTTTCTGTTCATCCCGCCGGGAATACCGCACAACATCACGAATGTCAGCGAGAAGCCGGCGCGCGTGCTGATGACCGTCTCTCCGCCCGGTCACGAACATTATTTCGAAGAGCTTGTCGAACTCACGGCGCATGGTGCGCCGGATCCGAAAGCGCTCGCCGATCTGCGAAACCGCTACGACACCGACCAGCTGTCGACGCTGACGACGCGCTCCTAGCCGGATCCCTTGGGTTTCTAGGCGTCTTCCGACCACTCCGACAGCGCCGCGATCGTGCTGTTGAGCTCCGCCCAGCGCCGGATGACCGTTTCGGCACCGGCCTCGGTCAGCGCATCGGCATGACCCGGATAGCTGTGCCCGGCGCCGGTGAAGCCGATGACGCGCATGCCGGCGGCCCTGGCGCCGGCGATGCCGTGCACGGAATCCTCAATCACGAAAGTGTTCTTCGGGTTGGCGCCGAGCTTTTCGGCGGCGTAGAGAAACACGTCCGGCGCCGGCTTGGTCTTCTTGCTGGGAATATCGAGGCCCGAAAAGATGCGGCCGGCGAAGAACGGCAGCAGCCGCACCTTCTCCAGCATGAATTCGACCCGCTCAGTGCGTGAATTGGAGCAGACGGCGCGCGGCGCGGTTACGGCCGCCACCGCCTCGCGAGCGCCGTCGATAATGCGCACGTCTGCGCGCAGCTTGCGGTCGACGAGTTCTTCCTCGCGGTCGATCAGCGAGGCCTGGAATGGGATCCGCGACTTCTCCTCGACCCGCAGCATGATGTCCTTGAAGGTCAGGCCGGCATAGGTCTCGGCAAGCTCCTCGGCCGAAATCTCGAATCCGGCCGACGTCAGAAGCTCGGCATCGACGCGCGCGGCGATGATTTCGGAATCGACGAGCACGCCGTCGCAATCGAAGATGACAAGGTCTGGCTGGGGCATGGCAATCCGGACGTTGAGAAGGGGAGCATGGCATGGCTGGCCCAAGCGGTGCGGCATACACCAACGGGCCGCTCTTCGCAAACCGAGCAAGCGTCTGCAGCCTTCACTGAATGTTTACGCTGATCGGTAACCATAACGGTCAGTAAACCGTAACGCGTGCTTTGGGTGTTTTGATGTCTGCCATGCGTCTTCTCGACGAGCTTTCCCACGCTCCCCAGCGGTCCGAATGGCTGGATACCATCCTGAAAGGCGATTGCGTCGCTGCGCTTGACCGCCTGCCGGAAAAGTCGATCGACATCATCTTCGCCGACCCGCCCTATAATCTGCAGCTCGACGGCGACCTGCACCGGCCCGACCAGTCCAAGGTCGACGCCGTCGACGATGACTGGGACCAGTTCGAGAGTTTCGAGGCCTATGACGCCTTCACACGTGCCTGGCTGCTCGCGGCGCGCCGCGTGCTGAAGCCCAGCGGCACCATCTGGGTCATCGGCTCCTATCACAACATCTTCCGCGTCGGCGCCCGCATGCAGGATCTCGGCTTCTGGATCCTGAACGACATCGTCTGGCGCAAGACCAACCCGATGCCGAATTTCCGCGGCCGCCGCTTCCAGAACGCGCATGAGACGATGATCTGGGCCTCGCGAGACCAGAAGGCCAAGGGCTACACCTTCAACTACGAAGCGCTGAAGGCCTCGAATGACGACCTGCAGATGCGCTCCGACTGGCTGTTCCCGATCTGCACCGGCGGCGAGCGGCTCAAGGACGAGAATGGCAACAAGCTGCATCCCACGCAGAAGCCGGAAGCCTTGCTTGCCCGCATCATGATGGCCTCGACCAAACCGGGCGACGTCGTGCTCGATCCCTTCTTCGGTTCCGGCACCACCGGCGCCGTCGCCAAGCGCCTTGGTCGCCACTTTGTCGGCATCGAGCGCGAGCAAGCCTATATCGATGCCGCCAATGAGCGCATCGCCGCCGTGCGCCCGCTGGAAAGCGCCGATCTCACCGTGCTTTCCGGCAAGCGCGCCGAACCGCGCGTCGCCTTCATCAGCCTGCTCGACAATGGACTGATGACGCCGGGCGCGACGCTCTACGATGCCAAGAAGCGCTGGGCGGCCAAAGTGCGCGCCGATGGCACGCTGGCCATCGGCGACAGCGCCGGCTCGATCCACAAGATTGGCGCCGAGGTGCAGGGGCTGGACGCCTGCAACGGCTGGACCTTCTGGCACTATGAGCGCAGCGGCGGCTTGACCCCGATCGACGAGCTGCGCCGCATCGCGCGCCTCGGCATGGAGCGGGCGGGGGGCTGATTCGCCTGAAGCTGAACCAAAACATCAACGGATCGCCGCAGGCGATTCAGATTACGCTGCAATCCCCAGCCGCTCAAGGTCTGCCTTAAGTGCCTTGGCGTCGGTGAACAGCACGGCCTGCCAGCCCGCCGCTTTGGCGCCATCGACATTTTTCTCGCTATCGTCGATGAACAACGTCGCGGGCGGTTCGAGCCCGAATGCGGCGACGTGATGGTCGTAGATCGCCTGATCCGGCTTGATCAGGCCGATCTCGCCGGAGACGGTGACGCCGCGCGGCCGGTTGAGGAAATCGAAACGTTGCCTGGCTTCGGCAAGCGTATCGGCGGCGAAGTTGGTCAGCATGGTCACATCATGGCCCCTCTCGATCAGGCCGAGCATGACGGCGACGCTGTCCTCGTAGGCGTGCGGCACCATCTCATGCCAGTGGCGGCGGAAATTTCGGATGTTCTCGGCGTGGTCGGGATGTTCGGCGATCAGCGCTGCCTCGGCCTCTTCCCATGTCCGCCCGCGATCCTGCTCGATGTTCCAGGCGCTCGTGCAGACATTGTCGAAGAACCACCGCCGCTCCTCGGCATCGGGGATCAGGCGGCTGAACGGAATGTCCGGATCATAATGGATAAGCACCTTGCCGATGTCGAAGACGATATGGCGGATTTCGGTCATTGCGGTCCTTTCAATGCGGGTGCTGCTTTTTGGTCGCGCCCGGTATGGCCGTCTCGATTACCTTTTTCATGACGGTGGGCAGCGCTTCCCCGGAAATTTCATGGGCCAGCGACCAGAAATACCCGTCGGGCGCATCGCGCTTGACGTGGGCATGAAAGATGTCGAGCTCGAGCGCGAAATGTGTGAAGACGTGGCCGATCTGCCCGGCACGCCGCCAATCGGCGGGAAAAGGCGCGGCATCCGCCGTCGTCGCGCCATCCACCCTGGCGGTCCAGGCGGTGGTCGGCACCTCCGTCATGCCGCCGAGCAGGCCTTTGTCGGGCCGCTTGCGCAAGAGGATCGCGCCGTCGTCGCGCTCGGCGACGAAGGCGGCACCCTTGCGCAGCGGCTTGTCGTCCTTCGGCAGGCGGACCGGAAAGCGTTCCGGATCGCCGCTGAGAATGGCGCTGCAATCCTCGCGCACCGGGCACAGCATGCAGCGCGGTCGCTTCGGCGTGCAGATCGTCGCGCCGAGATCCATCATCGCCTGGGCGAAATCGCCGGGCCGCGTTTGCGGGACCAGCTTTTCCACTAGGGCGCGGATTTGCGGTTTGGCTTCGCTGAGCGGCGTCTCGATCGAATAGAGCCGGCTCACGACCCGCTCGACATTGCCGTCAACGACTGCCGCCGGCCGGTCGAAGGCGATCGCCGCGATCGCCGCCGCGGTGTAGGCACCAATGCCGGGCAATTCGCGCAGGCCCGCCTCGGTGTCGGGAAAACGGCCGCCTCGCAGCGCCACGAGGTCGGCGCAGGCCTTCAGGTTGCGCGCCCTTGAGTAATAGCCGAGCCCGGCCCAGGCCTTCATCACGTCCTCGGCGGGTGCCGCCGCCAGCGCCTCGACCGTCGGCCATTTCTCGACGAAATTGCGGAAATAGGCTTTTACCGCCTCGACCGTGGTCTGTTGCAGCATCACCTCGGACAACCAAACGCGATAGGGGTCAGGCCTTTCGCCGCGCGCAAACGCGCCCGGCGTCACGCGCCAGGGCAAGTCGCGATGATGCGCATCATACCAGGCAAGCAGGCAGGCCCCGATATCCCGGGATCCAGCTTTGCTGGTATCTCCGGATCCCGCGTCGCCGGATGCGGCCTGCTGTGATGCCTTGCGGGTCTGGTTTAGTGGTGCCATTGATCGGATGAACTGGGGACTGGAGAACGCACATGGCAGGGAAAAGGCCCTTCGGCAATCCCGTTCCGGTCAGCGATCTCGCGACAGAGATCCTCGATCCGGTGCTGAAGAAGCGCGCCGGCATCTCGATAGGGCTGGTGCAGTCCTGGGAAGAAATCGCCGGGCCTCGGCTCGCCAGCCATTCGCGGCCGGAGAAGATCCAGTGGCCGCGCCGCCTGCACGAAGACGATCCGTTCGAGCCGGCGACGTTGATCATCGCCTGCGAGGGCATGGCCGCGCTGCATCTGCAGCACGAGGCCGGCGAGGTGATCAACCGCGTCAACGCCTTCCTGGGTTTCAACGCGGTCGGCCGCATCAAGATTCTGCAAAAACCGGTGCTTTCGCAAAAGGCGCGCCCGAAGCCGGCGCCGCGGCCTTTGAGCGAGGCCGAGAAATCGAAGCTTTCGCGCCTGGTCGGCAAGATCGAGGACGACGGCCTGCGCGCTTCGCTCGAGCGGCTCGGCGCCACAATTATGGGTGAAAGGAAGCCCAAACGGTCGTAAGAAGCGTCATGAATGCGTTACCGATCTCGCATTCGTGATGCTTGTGATCAAGTTTCCCGATTGGATTGGGGATCGCGATGCCTTAATTCGCGCCAACTCTCGCCTTTTCTAGCCCTTGCATTGCAAAATCCAACCGATATCAGGTGATTCGCATGAACCGTGCCCCGTTTGGCAAAAGTCTGTCTCGCAGAAACCTTCTGACCACGCTGGCTGCTGTTCCTGCGGTGGCGCTGCTTGCAGCATGCAGCGACTCCGGCGAGGAGGCCAAGGCCGCCGATGTGAAGCCGGCCAACCCGTCGACGCCTGCCAAGCCGGCCGCGACGCCGGCGGCGGCCCAGGTGCCCGAGGCGCAGGGCACCGTCGATATGGCGGAGCTGCTGAAGCCCGGCGCGCTGCCCGACAAGCAGCTCGGCAAGGACGACGCCAAGGTCACAATCGTCGAATACGCATCGATGACCTGCCCGCATTGCGCGCATTTCAACGACACCACCTTCCCTCAGTTGAAGTCGAAATACATCGACACCGGCAAGGTCCGTTACATCCTGCGCGAATTCCCATTCGACCCGAGCGCGGAGGCCGGCTTCATGCTGGCGCGCTGCTCGAAGGATAATTACTTCGCCATGGTCGACGTGCTGTTCAAGCAGCAGCCGAGCTGGGTTGGCGTCAGCAACACCAAGGAAGCGCTGCTGCAGATCTCGAAGCTCGCCGGTTTTACACAGGAGTCCTTTGAGTCCTGCTTGACGGACCAGAAACTTCTGGACGATGTGAGAGCAGTCCAGAAACGCGGAGCGGACGAGTTCAAGGTCGACTCGACGCCGACCTTCTTCATTAATGGAAAGACCTACAAAGGGGCGATGTCGATTGAGGAAATGTCGGCCATCATCGACCCTCTGCTCTGACATCCAGGCCGCGCCGAAGCGGTCCGGCTTTGGCGCGCACCCCTGTAGTGTTGGGCGGCGCGAATGAAGTTTTCGCGCCTTCGCCTCCTTGGTTTCAAGTCCTTCGTCGAGCCCGGCGAGTTCGTCATCGAACGCGGGCTGACCGGCATTGTCGGGCCGAACGGCTGCGGCAAGTCGAACCTCGTCGAAGCGCTGCGCTGGGTGATGGGCGAAAGCTCCTACAAGAACATGCGCGCGTCCGGCATGGACGACGTGATCTTCTCGGGCTCGGGTGCGCGGCCTGCGCGCAACACCGCCGAAGTCACGCTTTTCCTCGACAACACCGACCGCACGGCACCCGCCGCCTTCAACGATGCCGATGAGCTGCAGGTGTCGCGCCGCATCGAGCGCGAGGCGGGCTCGCTCTACCGCATCAACGGCAAGGAAGCGCGCGCCAAGGACGTGCAGCTTCTGTTCGCCGACCAATCGACCGGCGCGCGCTCGCCCTCGATGGTCGGGCAGGGCCGCATCGGCGAGCTGATCCAGGCCAAGCCCCAGGCCCGTCGCGCGCTGCTCGAAGAGGCGGCAGGCATTTCCGGCCTGCACACGCGCCGTCATGAAGCCGAGCTCAGACTGAAGGGTGCCGAGCAGAATCTCGAGCGGCTGGACGACGTCGTCGGCGAGCTGGAAGGCCAGATCGAGAGCCTGAAGCGCCAAGCGCGCCAGGCCTCGCGCTTCAAGAACTTGTCGGCCGATATCCGCAAGGCCGAGGCAACGCTCTTGCATCTGCGCTGGACGCTGGCCAAGGCGCAGGAAGGCGAGGCGCGTTCAGCGCTTGCCGTCGCCACCACGCTGGTCGGCGACCGCGCCGCCGCCCAGATGGCGGCGGCCAGGGAGCAGGGCATCGCCGCGCACCGGCTGCCCGATCTGCGCGACGCCGAAGCCGCCGCCGCCGCCGCCTTCCAGCGCCTGTCGATCGCCAAGACCCAGATCGAGGAAGAGGCCGGCCGCATCCGTGCGCGCCAGACCGAGCTCGAACGCCGGCTGCAGCAGCTCGACGCCGACATCGCCCGCGAGGAGCGGATGGTGCGCGACAATGCCGACATCCTCGAGCGCCTGCGCACCGAGGAAGCCGAGCTCAACTCGGAAAATGCAGGTGCTGCCGAGCGCGAGGCGACCACGCGCGCCGCCTTCGAGCAGGCCGGCGCGACGCTCTCGCAAAGCGAGGCAAAACTTGCCGCGCTGACCGCCGAGCGCGCCGAGGCGGCTGCCTCGCGCCACCAGATCGAGCGTAGCTTGCGCGAGACCGCCGAGCGCCGCGACCGCTTCGCGCGCCAGCTCGCCGACGTCGACCGCGAGCTTTCCGATATCGTCGCGCGGATTTCCGGCCTGCCCGATCCGGCCGAAAAGCGCCTGCTGGTCGAGGACGCGCTGGCTCGGCTGGAAGAGAGCGAGGCCGGCGCCATTTCCGCCGAGCAGGCCGTCGCCGAGGCTCGCGCCGCCGAAAGCGCGGCCCGCCCGCCGCTGCAGGATGCAAGGGCCGAACTGGCGCGCATCGAGACCGAAGCGCGCACGCTGGCCAAGATCCTCAACGCCGCCAGTGGCGATCTCTTTCCGTCCGTGCTGGAGCAGATCAATGTCGAGCGCGGCTATGAAACCGCGCTTGGCGCGGCCCTCGGCGAGGATCTCGACGTCCCGCTCGACCGCAGCGCCCCGGTGCATTGGGGCGAAAGCACGGTGCAGCCCGGCGATGCGGCGCTGCCTGAAGGCGTGAAGAGCCTTGCCAGCGTGGTGCGCGCGCCGGCGCAGCTTGCGCGCCGTCTGGCGCAGATCGGCATCGTCGACGGCGCCGACGGCCGTCGTATTCAGGCGCAGCTTGCGCCCGGCCAGCGGCTGGTCAGCCGCGACGGCGCGCTCTGGCGCTGGGACGGCCTGACCGCGAGCGCAGATGCCCCGACCGCCGCCGCGCAGCGGCTGGCGCAGAAGAACCGCCTGGCCGAGCTCGATGCCGAAGCCGTGCAGGCGACGCGCGTCGTGCGCGAGGCCGAGGAAGCGCTGGCTCGCGCCGAGCAGGCGATGCGCCTGGCAAGTGAGGCCGAGCGCAATGCTCGCCAGGCCGGCCGCGATGCCCAGCATGCGCTGGATGCCGCGCGTAACGCGCTGGCCGAGGCCGAGAAGGCTGGCGGCGAGCTGTTGAGCCGGCGCGCCGCGCTAGAAGAGGCACGCGCTCGCATCGTTGACAGCCACGAGGAGACGCAGGCCTCCTTCCTCGAAGCCGAGGAGATGCTGAAGGACGCGCCCGATCTCGGCGATCTGCAGCTTCAGCTCGAACAGGCTTCCGCCAACGTCTCGCGCGACCGCGCCACGCTTGCCGATGCGCGCGCAGTGCATGAAGGGCTGCGGCGCGAGGCCGAGGCGCGTATTCGCCGGCTGGATGCCATCGGTGCCGAGCGCAGGAACTGGCTGGAGCGCGCCGAAAATGCCTCGACGCAGATCGCCGCCCTCGGCGAGCGCAAGGCAGAAGCCGAAGCCGAGCGCGAGCGGCTGGCCGATGCGCCCGACGAGATCGACGCCAAGCGCCGCGCCCTGCTGACGCAGCTTTCCGAGGCCGAGGCGCTGCGCAAGGCTGCCGGCGACCGCCTGCAGGAGGCGGAAAACAAGCAGGCGGAGCTCGACAAGGCGGCCACCGCCGCCATCCAGTCGCTCGCCGAATCGCGCGAAACCCGCGTTCGCGCCGAGGAGCGGCTGACCGCGGCGGATGAACGCCGCGCCGAGGTCGAGGCGCGCATCCAGGAGGCGCTGAACACGCCGCCACATCTGGTCATCAAGCATACCGGCCTCGAAGCCGACGATCCGATGCCCGACATGGCCGAGATCGAACGCCAGCTCGACCGGCTGAAGATCGAGCGCGAGCGGCTCGGCGCCGTGAACCTGCGCGCCGAGGAGGAGCAGAAGGAACTGTCCGACAGGCTGGAAACCATCGTTTCCGAGCGCGAGGACATCATCGAGGCGATCCGCAAGCTGCGCCAGGCGATCCAGAGCCTCAACCGCGAGGGCCGCGAGCGGCTGCTGTCGGCCTTCGAGGTGGTCAACGGCCATTTCCAGCGGCTCTTCTCGCATCTCTTCGGCGGCGGCACGGCCGAGCTGCAGTTGATCGAGTCGGAGGATCCGCTGGAGGCGGGACTGGAAATCCTCGCCCGCCCGCCCGGCAAGAAGCCGCAGACCATGACGCTGCTTTCCGGCGGCGAGCAGGCGCTGACCGCGATGTCGCTGATTTTCGCGGTGTTCCTCACCAACCCCGCGCCGATTTGCGTGCTCGACGAGGTCGACGCGCCGCTCGACGATCACAATGTCGAGCGCTTCTGCAATTTGATGGACGAGATGTCGAAGACCACCGAGACGCGCTTCGTCATCATCACCCACAACCCCATCACCATGGCGCGCATGGACCGGCTGTTCGGCGTCACCATGGCCGAGCAGGGCGTCAGCCAGCTGGTCTCGGTCGACCTGCAGGCCGCCGAAGCGATGCGCGAGGCGAGCTGAGAGCTCGGCCGGTTCAGGCTGGCGAACCTGCTCTACTTCTCCGCAGCCGTAGCAGGCGCCGTGTAGCGCCGCCGCACGGCATCGATCACCAGCTTGCGGCTCTCGTCGGCCGATAATGCCTTGTTCTTCTCCGCCTCAGCCGTTTCTTGGGCGAGGTCCTTGTCCCTGATCTGTTGGCGGAACCATTTGGAATAGTCGCCGGCGCGCAGATGGTATTCCCATGTCTTGTCGTCGATGCCTTCCGCCATCTGCGCGAAGATGATGAGATTGTGGGCCCTGAGGTTCATCGCCTTCTTCGGACCGGTGAAGTAGAAGCTGCCTGCCTCGTCGAGCTCGCCTTCGGCATATTTGCGGCTGTGGCGCTTCAGCGACTGGTCCGGCTCGATTGCCTTTACCGTGAACGGCTTCTTGCTGTCATGCGGCCGCCAGAACAGCACCCGGTCGCCCTTGGGCAACGGAATGCTCTTTGGAGCCTGGAGTCCCGTTTCCTTGCAGAAGGTCTTGATCACGCCCTTCGCCTTGGGCCCAAGCGCAATCACCGCCGTCACCAGGCCGAGCGCATCGGTCGAGATCGCTTCCGGATGGACAGTGATCAGCACCGTGCCGGGCAGCTCGATCGAAAGCACGGATCGCGTATCCCCGCGTCGCTTGGGCATCAAATGATGCGCCTCGTCGATGATCAGCCAGTGCGGTCTTGCCGTGCGATAGCGGACATTGCCGAGGCCCGGCAGCAATTCAGCGAAGAAATCGGGCCTCTCATCGACCTTCAGCGCCAGGCCGTTGACCACGATATTGGTCTGCGGTTTTTCGATCAATTCCAGCAACTGTTCCTTGTTCGGCGCGGTCGAGCCGTTGCCGAGCGGCACCGCGCCTTTCAGTCCGTCATAGTCGCCCTCGGGGTCGAAAATGCAGAATTGCAGACCCTTTTCGACCAGCCGCTCGGTGAGCGCCGTGGCCAAGGTCGATTTGCCGATGCCCGAGCTGCCGGCGATCAGCACTGTTTCCATCGGCGACAAGTAGATGTCCTTGCCGCGTGAGGTCCCGAGCAGCACGCCGCGCAAGCGTTTTTTAGCCAGCAGATGATCGTGCTTGACCAGCCTGCGGATCAGCTCCTCGACGCCCTTGCCGCGCGTTTCCTTGGTGACGAGGTCGGCGGTTTCCTTGACGGCGGGCAGCGCATTGGCCACCGCGACGCTGCAGCCCGAAGCCCTGAGGAAGGCGTGGTCGTTTTCGGCGTCGCCGACGGCCACGACATTATGCGGCGACAGCTTCAGGTCGTCGAGCGCCGCCGCCAACCCGGTCGCCTTGTTGATGCCGGAAGGCAGGATCATAACCGCGCCCTTGTTGAAGATGATCTCCAGCTCCAGCCCAAGCTGCTTGATGACGTCGAGCACGGTGGCTTGGTGCGGCTCCCAGGTGGCGACGATCGAGCGGCCGACGGACAGCGGCTTCACGCCGCGCTTTTTGAGCCTGTCGACAAGATCCGCGGAAGGCGAGGGGGCGATCGTACGCTCTTCCTCGCTGGCCGGCGTGTAGACCAGCGCGCCGTTTTCGGCGACCACCTTGTCGAACAGGGAAAGTTCGGGAAACACCTCCTTGAGATCGGGCAGTTCCCGCCCGGTGACCAGGATCAGCTTGCGCCCGGACTTCTTCAGCTTCTCCAGCGCCGAGATCGTGCTGGCCGCGACCAGGCCATCATGCGCCAGCGTGCCATCATAATCGGTGGCCAATGCCATGAAATACATCGGTTGAAACCTCTCCGAACGGTGTTTGTCGGTCCGTCTGGAACGAACAACGCCTGTCGGCGGAAAAGGTTTAGGCCGATGGTTGGCGTCGAAACGATCGCGGTGTTTCGCCCAGCTCACGGCCCATACAGCGTCGCCCAGCGGAATTGGAGCGTGCGCCGACGGGAACCCGGTCGGCACGATCACGTTCGGTCTTGACGAGGTTGCTTCCGCACAAGCGCTTGAGCTGGAGTGAGAGGCCGATCCGATGTATGTCTTTCTGGAGGTCCTGACCGTCATCCTTGTGGCCGGTGCGATGGCTATGGCGCTCGCCCACGCGCTGGAGCTGCCGGGCAAGTTGCGACTCGGCAGGCAAGAGTATTTCGTTGTCCAACGCATCTACTACCCGGGTTTCACGATTGGAGGCGGCATCGCGGAGATCGGTGGGATCCTCGCGACTTTTGCGCTGATGCTGACGTCGAGCGGTGCGCTCCATGTCTGGCTGATCGCCGGCGCCTTGATCGCACTTCTCGCCATGCAGTTTGTCTTCTGGTTCATGACCCAGCCGGTCAACAAGCAATGGCTGCAGGACGTGGAACTGAACGCGCCGGCCAAGCGCTTCTTCGCGACTGAAGGCAGCGACGGAGCTCCGCCCCCACCGGCGCAGGAGTGGACGGCGCTGCGCAACCGCTGGGAACTATCGCACGTTATCCGCGCGACACTGGCGATGCTGAGCCTGATCTTGCTCACCACCGCAATCGCCAAAGGCGCCTGATGTCCGACCGGCTTTCCGGTCAAACCACGCGATGCTTCAAACGCGTTGGCCGATCGTCCGTTCGAGCTTGGCGTTGATGTGGAGGTTGGCTGGGGCGCCAGGATTCGAACCTGGGAATGTCGGTACCAAAAACCGATGCCTTACCACTTGGCGACGCCCCAGCAGGCGGGCATGCCGCGCTGCGCGCGGCCTTATAGGACGAGGCGACGCAAAGCTCAATGCCGGGAGATCAACTAAAATCGGCAGTGACGCGGGGCCGCCATTTCCGGCCAGTTCGTCGCCCGATCGCCGGCGGTGGATCGTAAGCCGCACACGCCGCGCGGCAGCTTCGGGCGGTGCGGGCGCGGGAGCGGCTCAGCTCCGCGTTCAGGGACGCAGGCGATGCAGCCTTGCCTAGGCCTGGGCCACGCGCGCGCGGCAATCCTCCAGGACGGCCGCAAGCGTATCGTCGAAGGGATGCTCGGGCGCCCAGCCGAGCAGGGTCCGGGCGCGGGTCGCATCGCCGACGATGCATGGCAGATCGCTCGGCCGCAGCCGCAGCGGATCCTGCTCCGTGACGATCTTGACGCTGCTGCGGGCCAGCAGCCGATCGAGGATGTCTCCCATCCGCCAGGAGAGGCCGGACGCAAGGTTGAAAATGGCGTTCGGCGCAAGATCGCGGCTCTTCAGAACCGCGCGCGCATAGGCGTTGGCGATGTCGCGCGCATCCAGGAAATCGCGCCTCGCATCGAGGTTGCCGACGCGGATCACCGGCGGAGCCAGGCCCGCTTCGATCCGGGCGATCTGCATGGCGAAGGCCGGCACGGCAAATGCCTCGGTCTGGCCCGGGCCCGTATGGTTGAACGGGCGCATTCGGACACACTTCAATCCCTGGCGCGAAAGCGCGCCGAGCGCGAGGTCGGCCGCGGCCTTGGTCACGGCGTAGTCGTCGATCGGAGCAAGCAGCGTGCCTTCGTCGATCGGGCGTCCGGTCTTGGCGCTTTCGCCATAGACCAGGCCCGATCCGACATGAACCAGCCAGCAGTCCGGTGCTTTGTCGAGGATGGCATGGGCCACGTTGAGCGCGCCGTCCACATGAATGCGCCATGTGTTGCGGGGATCGGCCTGGGCGGCACCCAGGGCCGCGACCGCCGCCATGTGAATGACATGGGTGGGCTGGTGACGGGCAATGGCATCATGGACGGCGGCCGGATCGGTCACGTCCAGTTCTTCGACCTGGCCGAAGGCGGGATGCGGTCCACCATCCTTGGAGGTCGCGGCAATGACAATTTCGCGGCCGCAAATCCTGTGCAGCGCGTCGCCCACATAGGGCCCGACGAAACCGTTGGCGCCGGTTATCAAAACGCGCATGCCGGCCTCACGGACCACGACGAATTGTCCGCATGCGGATGCGTGACGGAAGACGGTGCGTCAAGTCATCGACCTGTTGATGCAAGAGCTTCCTTTCAATTCCTGGCAGCCGAGTGGCGCGCCAGATCGGCGTCCACCATTTCGCGGATCATATCCTCCAGGGAGATCGTCGCTTCCCATCCGAGCTTCGCCTTTGCCTTGGCCGGATTGCCGCGAAGGATTTCGACTTCCGCCGGCCTGAACAGGTCGGGATCGATGACAAGATGGTCATCCATCTCCAGCCCGACATGCTCGAACGCGATCCTGCACATATCGCGCACCGTCGTCGTCCTGCCGGTGGCGACCACATAGTCGTCGGGCTGATCCTGCTGCAGCATCAGCCACATGGCGCGGACATAGTCCCTGGAGTGGCCCCAGTCGCGCTTGGCGTCGATGTTGCCCAGGCGCAGTTCCTTGGCCATGCCCTTCTTGATGCGCGCGACGGCGTCCGTGACTTTGCGTGTCACGAATTCGATGCCGCGAAGCGGCGATTCGTGATTGAACAGGATGCCGCTCGAAGCGTGCAGGCCGAAGCTCTCGCGATAATTGACGGTGATCCAGTGACCGTAGACCTTCGCCACCGCATAGGGAGAGCGGGGATGGAAAGGCGTGGTCTCCGACTGCACCGGCTCCTGGATAAGGCCGTACATCTCCGACGACGACGCCTGGTAGAAACGCGCCTCGGGAATCTCGAGACGCAGCGCCTCGAGAACATTGGTGACGCCGATACCGGTGACGTTGCCTGTCAGGATCGGCTGCTGCCACGAGGATCTGACGAAAGACTGTGCGGCCAGGTTGTAGACCTCGTCCGGCCTTACGTCGCGCATGGTTCGACTAAGACCCGACAGGTCCGTCAGGTTGCCGTCCACGATCCGCACATCGTTTTCGATCCCCAGCCATTTCAGGCGCATGGTGTTGACGTCGGCTGTGCTCGACCGCCGCGCCAGCCCGTGGACTCGGTAACCCTTCGAAAGCAGGAGCTGGGCCAGATAGGCGCCATCCTGCCCCGTAATGCCGGTTATCAACGCCGTTCTTGTCATCGATGCTCTCAGGGCTCGGGCGAGACGTGGGGCACGTGTCCCCGTTATTGTAGAGCGGGCCGCGCCCCAAGCCTGCGGCGATCGCCGGCTCCGTCTTCGTTATACGGCTTCTGATTCATCTGCCAGTGTGGTGTCGCGCGCTTGTTCCAGCGCCATTGCCACAATCTCGCTCGCCCTGTCATGGCTGGCGGCCTCGGCATAGCACCGAAATTCGGGAGCGTTGCCGGAAGGCCGCAGATGGATGATCTCGCCGCTGGTCATCCGTGCCCTGAGACCATCGGTCTCATCGACGTCCAAGACGCTGCCGAAGGGGGCAAGGAAGTGTTGCAAAGCATCACGGTCGGCGAGCTTTCGCATCAAGCCGCGCGATTTCTCGACAGGGAAGTTCTCGAGCCGTTCGCTGGCGCAGACCGGAAGGCTCCAGGTTTGGCGCAGGCCGGAAAGCGATTTTCCGGACGATGCCATCGTGCCTAGCACCGCCAGGATCGGCAAAAATGAATCCCGTGTCGGCAACGCCGACAAGATCTTGCCGTTCACCACGCAGTCCGACCCCAGAAGAACCCCGCCATTGGCTTCGAAGCCGACGATAATGCCGCCTGCCTGCCGCGCGGCCTCCATTTCCGCTATGACGAAAGGGGATCCGACCTTCGTTCTCCTGACGCCGAATCCGAAAGCATCGGAGATGCCTGAATTGGAGGTGATCGGCGTCACCACAATGTCGGCCTTAAGGAACAGCGCCGTGGCCAGCCCGATCAGGTCGCCGCGGAACAGTTCGCCATTTTCGTCGATGACAAGCGGACGATCGGCATCGGCGTCGGCAGAGAGCACGGCGTCGAATTCGAATTCGCGCACCCAGCCTTGCACCCTCGCCATCGTTTCCTGGCCGACGGCCTCCGTATCGACGGGCACGAAGATTTCCGTTTTCCCGACGGGGATCACCTCGGCGCCGTAGGACCGCAGGACCTCGACCAGCAACTCCGCCGCAACCGTGCTGTGCTGGTAGACGCCGAGCTTCATTCCGGAAAGGCCGCCAGGGGGCAGAATGCCATCGACACGATCTCGAAAGGCCGCGAGCGCCTGTTCATGGCCGGCTTGCCGGTTCGCATGGGCCGGAGGCCAGGGATATCGATCCGACAGTTCCGCGACGTGACGGGTGATGGCGGCCTCATCCGCCTTGTCGATCTCGCCCCTCGGCCCATAGAATTTGATGCCGTTGCGGTCGGCGGGAATATGCGACCCCGTCACCATAAGCGCCGCGGCGCCATGCAGGCGGGCGTAAAAGGCGAGCGCAGGCGTGGGGATGGGACCGCAATCGACCGGCTGGAAGCCGGCTGTGGCCAAAGCCGCCATGCAGTCTTCGGCAATCGTTGGGCTGCTGTCGCGCAAATCGCGCCCGACGAAGACCTTGCCTTGCTGAAATCCGGTCGACCGCAAGCGCCGGGCGAAACCCTCAGTATAAAGTCCGCTTGGCCTTCCCACCAATTCGGAAGCCAAACCCCGAACGCCGCTTGAGCCGAATTTCATCAGTCTGCTTTGCTGTTGGAAGATTGCTGACGCTCATTGGAATGAGCCCGGCTGTCAACATCAAAAATAACTCGAAATCCGCGTCTTTTCCTAATGTCCCCAAACGGCCAGTTCGTTGCCGGCCGGATCAGTGAAGTGGAATCGCCTGCCGCCCGGGAAGGAAAAGATCGGCTTGACGATGGTGCCGCCAGCACTCTCGACCGCGTCCAGCGTTTCCTCGAGATTTTCGGAGTAGATGACCGGAAGCGGCTTGGCCGGCGCCTCGCCGGCATCTGCCTGGAAGCCGCCGTCGAGCCCTTCGGCAAAGGCTGCGTAAGTCGGACCGTAGTCGGTGAACGACCATGAAAAGGCGGCGCTGTAGAAGGATTTGACGCTGTCCAGCGTGCCGCCCGTCGCCGGCAGTTCAAGATAGTCGAGTTTTCCATTGAGTTTCATCACGCTACTCCACTGCGTTCCCGTTATGTTCTATATCGGTCGTTTCCCTCCAGCAAGTCTTTTTGACGCAGCTTTTGCTTAATCGATTGTAGCCGCAGTGGTTGCTTGCCGGTGCCTTGCCTTTCGCAGTGCAGCATCCTATCGCTCGGAGCAGGGAAGGTGGGAAACGGCCATCATCGGATGTTTCTATCTTCCACGAACTGGAGGGCAAGCATGACCAAGTGGGTTTACACCTTCGGCGACGGTGCCGCCGAGGGCCGTGCCGGCGACCGCAACCTTCTCGGCGGCAAGGGTGCCAATCTGGCCGAGATGTGCAGCCTCGGGCTGCCGGTGCCGCCCGGTTTCACCATCACCACGGAGGTCTGCAACGCCTATTACGCCAACGGCCGCACCTATCCCAGCGGGCTCGAGACGGATGTCGTCTCCGCTCTCGACCATATCGGTCGGATTACCGGCCGCCGCTTCGGCGACCCGTCGAAGCTGCTTCTGGTCTCCGTGCGCTCCGGTGCTCGCGCCTCGATGCCCGGCATGATGGATACGGTGCTCAATCTCGGCCTCAACGACGAGACGGTCGAGGCTTTGGCCGCCGATTCCGGCGATGCGCGTTTCGCCTATGACAGCTACCGCCGCTTCATCCAGATGTATTCCGACGTCGTCATGGGCCTGGACCACGAAGTGTTCGAGGAGATCCTCGAGGACCAGAAAGCCAGTCTCGGCCATGAGCTCGACACCGGCCTGACGGCCCAGGAATGGCAAGGCGTGATTTCGCTCTACAAGGCCAAGGTCGAGGAAGAGCTCGGCAAGCCGTTCCCGCAAGATCCGCAGGAACAGCTCTGGGGCGCGATCGGCGCCGTGTTCTCGAGCTGGATGAACAACCGCGCGATCACCTACCGGCGCCTGCACGACATCCCGGAAAGCTGGGGCACCGCCGTCAACGTCCAGGCCATGGTATTCGGAAATATGGGCGACACGTCCGCGACCGGCGTCGCCTTCACGCGCAATCCCTCGACCGGCGAGAGGCAGCTCTACGGCGAATTCCTGGTCAATGCCCAGGGCGAGGATGTGGTGGCCGGCATCCGCACGCCACAGAACATCACCGAGGCGGCGCGCATCGCCGCCGGCTCCGACAAGCCGTCGCTGCAGAAGCTTATGCCTGACGCCTTCCAGGCTTTCGTCGACATCTCCGACCGGCTGGAAAAGCACTACCGCGACATGCAGGATCTCGAATTCACCATCGAGCGCGGCAAATTGTGGATGTTGCAGACCCGCTCCGGCAAGCGCACCGCCAAGGCTGCGCTGAAGATTGCCGTCGAGATGGCAAAGGATGGGCTGATCACCAGGGAGGAGGCGGTCGCCCGCATCGATCCGGCCTCGCTCGATCAACTGCTCCATCCGACCATCGACCCGAATGCCGCGCGCGATATCATAGGGACGGGCCTGCCGGCGTCGCCCGGCGCCGCCACTGGCGAGATCGTTTTTTCCTCCAGCGATGCCGAGGACGCCAGGGCGCAAGGCCGCAAGGTAATCCTGGTGCGCATCGAAACCAGCCCGGAGGACATCCACGGCATGCATGCCGCCGAAGGCATCCTCACCACGCGCGGCGGCATGACCAGCCACGCCGCGGTGGTGGCGCGCGGCATGGGCAAGCCCTGCGTGTCCGGCGCCGGCTCGCTGCGTGTCGACTACAAGGCCGGCACGCTGCTCTCGATGGGCCAGACTTTCCGCAAAGGCGACATCATCACAATCGATGGCGGCAACGGCCAGGTGCTCAAAGGGGCGGTCGCCATGCTGCAGCCGGAGCTGTCGGGCGATTTCGCCGCCATCATGGAATGGGCCGACGCCGCGCGCCGCATGAAGGTGCGCACCAACGCCGAAACGCCGCTCGACGCCCGCATGGCGCGCTCTTTCGGCGCCGAGGGCATCGGCCTTTGCCGCACCGAGCACATGTTCTTCGATGGCGACCGTATCGTCGCCATGCGCGAGATGATCCTGGCCGACACCGAGAAGGACAGGCGTGCGGCCCTGGACAAGCTCTTGCCCATGCAGCGCTCGGACTTTCTCGAGCTGTTCGAGATCATGGCCGGCCTGCCGGTGACGATCCGCCTGCTCGACCCGCCGCTGCACGAATTCCTGCCGAAGACCGAGGCCGAGCTCGCCGAGGTCGCCTCCGCCATGAACGTGTCGGCCGACAAGCTCAGGCAGCGCACGGAAGCGCTGCACGAATTCAACCCGATGCTGGGCCATCGCGGCTGCCGGCTCGCCGTCTCCTATCCCGAGATCGCCGAGATGCAGGCGCGCGCCATCTTCGAGGCGGCGGTCGAGGCCGGCCACAAGGCCGGCGCGCTGGTCGTGCCGGAGATCATGGTGCCGCTGGTCGGCCTGGTGAAGGAGCTGCAATACGTCAAGGCGCGCATCGATGCGGTCGCGCAAAGCGTCATGCAGGAGACCGGCACCAAGATCGATTATCTGACCGGCACGATGATCGAATTGCCGCGCGCGGCGATCCGCGCGCATGTCATTGCCGAAGCGGCCGAATTCTTCTCCTTCGGCACCAATGATCTCACGCAGACCACGTTCGGCATCTCGCGCGACGATGCGGCGTCCTTCCTGGAAACCTACCGGCAGAAGGGCATCATCGAACAGGATCCGTTCGTGTCGCTCGACATTGACGGCGTCGGCGAGCTGGTGCGGATCGCGGCCGAAAAGGGCAAGGCGACGCGGCCGGGCATCAAGCTCGGCATCTGCGGCGAGCATGGCGGCGACCCGGCCTCGATCCGCTTCTGTGAGGAAGTCGGCCTCGACTATGTGTCGTGCTCGCCCTACCGCGTGCCGATCGCCAGGCTGGCCGCCGCGCAGGCGGCCGTGGCGGCAGCGAAGGGCGCGACAAAACGCGCCTGACATTCCCGACACCTTACGGTTTTGTATGCAATGTCACGCGAACGTGCGCGTGACGGCCCTGAATCTCGACACCGTTCCAAGCGACTTTTCGACACCGAATTTATTTGTGTCGGAAAACCCATGTTGCAGATTTCCCCATCCGTTTACCGATCGATCCTGATCCTGCAGACCAAGTTCATTGGCGACATCGTGCTTGCCTCGGCGTTGGCGAAGAACCTGCAGCTTCAATATCCGGGCGTCAGGATCGTGTTTCTCTGCGAAGCCCATTTCGCCGGCTTCCTGACTGCCCATGGCATAGCTTCCGAGGTCGTCCCCTTCAGCCGTGCCAAGATGCGTGGCTCGCCGCTCGAGCGAGGGCGCGAGCTCTTCCGGATGGTGCGCACGTTGCGGCAGCACCGCTTCGATATGACCGTCGACATCACAGATTCCAAGACCTCGCGGATCATTTCTGGACTGGTCAACGCTCCGGTCAGGGTCGGCTATTTTCCGACGGAGCGGCCTTTGCGCTGGCACGAGCGTCAACCCGCCAACGTCAGGATGAAGCCGTTCGGATTCGGCAAGAAGCACTATCTCTACCGTTATTTGTCTCCGCTGGAGGCGCTGGGCATCGATCTGCGCGTCAGGGCGCCGGCCATCCGGCCGCTGCCCTTCGAGACGACGCGCGCCCTGGCCTTGCTCGCCAGGCACCAGATCCAGCCAAACGCTTTTGTTGCGGTCCATGCCGGAGCAAGCTTCGCGGGGCGGCGGTGGCAGCCGGAACGCTTTGCCGAGACAATCGACAGAATCGTCCGCGAAACCGGCCTGCGCGTGGTCCTGGTCGGCGGTCCGGACGAGGTTGAGGCGACCGACAGGATCATGGCCGCGGCGAAGACGCCCGTCGTCAACCTGGCGGGCACGCTGCGGCTGGAAATGCTGCTGGCGCTGCTCAGGGAGGCGCGGCTGTTTCTCGGCAACGAAAGCGGACCGATGCATATGGCAGCAGCGGCCGGAACGCCGGTCGTCGGCCTGTTCGGCCTGACCAACCCGGTCCTTTGGGCGCCGGTCGGCGTGCCCAGCATTTCGTTGCGGCCATCGATGCCTTGCGGCTGCATCGGGGGCGACCTGTGCCGCCGGACCGACCCGAGCAAGGCATGCTGCGTCTGGCGCCTAGAAGTCGATCCGGTGGTGGACGCGGCGCTGGAACTCCTGGCGCGCACCGAGATGGTCCTGGAAGCCGCGGTCTGACATTTGCTGGAATTGCGGACCGCCCGCCGGCCGCGTCCCCCGCTTTGCGCAAGCCAGGAAAAAGTGTGAAACGGTCAGGTCCTGGGACTTCGCCTTAGCCTTCCGTCCGGAATTGCGTCAAAGACGACGAAATAGCGCATTCTCCGCGGTTTCCGAGAAACGGTGAAACGCTCTATCCGCGCGCGAGAGTCCGATGGTCCGCGACCGTGTCGTCTTGTATAAGATCACGTGAAAATGCGCGTGATGGTTCCACATGTCGACATCTCAACCCAGCTTCGCGAACTCCGGTCTGTCCGGAGCTCAGACACCGATGTTGCGGGCTCCCTTTGCAGTCCGCTCGATCCTGATCTTGCAGACGAAGCACATTGGCGATCTCGTTCTTGCCTCCGCGCTGGCGAAGAACCTGCAGCTCGAATATTCCGACGCCCGCATCGTCTTCCTCTGCGACGCCCGCTTCGGCGGTCTCCTCACCGCCAACGGCATCGCCTCGGAGGTTGTGACCTTCCGCCGTTCCCATATGCGCGGCACGCCGCTGCTACGCCTGCAGGAACTCGTTCTCACGCTCTTTAAGTTGCGCCGCTACCATTTCGACATGGCCATCGACATCACCGACACCAAGACGTCGCGGTTCATCTTGGGGCTGGTCGGCGCACGGGTTCGCGTGGGATATCACCCGTCCGAAAGGCCCCTGGGTTGGTTTGCGCGCCAACCTGCCAATGTGAAGGCCAAGCCGTTCGGGTATGGCGAGCAGCACTTTCTCTATCGTTATCTTTCGCCGCTGGAGGCACTTGGCGTGGACTTGCGCGCGCGGGCTCCCGCCTTCCGGCCGCTGCCGTTCGAGACGACGAAAGCCTTGGCGCTGCTGGACAAGCTGCACCTTCGGCCGAACGCCTTTGTCGCGGTGCATGCCGGGGCAAGCTTCCCTGGGCGCCGCTGGCAGCCCGAGCGCTTTGCCGCCGCAATCGATCGGATAGCGGCCGAAACCGGTCTCGACGTCGCCCTGGTCGGCGGCCCGGACGAGAACGAGGTGGCCGAGAAGATTCTGGCGACTGCGAAGACGCCGATCGTCAACCTGGTCGGAGCGCTCCCGCTCGAAACGTTGCCGGCGCTGTTCAAGCAGGCGCGGCTGTTTCTCGGCAACGACAGCGGCCCCATGCACATGGCTGCCGCAGTCGGCACTCCCGTCGTCGGCCTGTTCGGCCTGCAGAGCCCGATCCACTGGGGACCAGTCGGCGCGCCGAGCGTCGCGGTATGCCCGTCCATGCCTTGTGACTGCGTCGGTGGCGACCTGTGCGAACGGCCCGACCCCAACAAGGCATGCTGCGTCTGGCGTCTGGAGGTCGACGCCGTCGTCGAGGCAGCGCTCCAGTTGCTGGCCCGAACCGAGATGCCTCTGGAAGCAGCGGTATAGGCGAAAGCAAATTTTCGCGATTGCTGTTTTTACGCTGTTTGCCGTCCCGATTTTCGCCTAGATGCCGGTCTTCTAGAGACAAGTTTTTGACGCGGCGCGAAGGATGATGCCGAGCGTGCCGGTTTGGAATGAATGATGGGTCTGCTTCGAAACTCCCTTTGCGCGATGGCACTGTTCGCAGCGTCGGCGGGCAATGCCGCGACGCTGCTCGAACCGACGCTGCACCTGAAACCGCACGACGTTGAAGGCGGCGGCGGTCGAGTCGCCCTGACGCTCGATGCCTGCGGCGGAACGACCGACACAAGGATACTTTCGGCGCTTGTCGACAACAGGATACCGGCGACGATCTTCGTTACCGGCATCTGGCTGAAGCGCAATGCCGAGGCCGTCGAGATCATGCGGGCGCATCCCGACCTGTTCGAGCTGGAAAATCACGGCGGCCGCCACGTTCCGGCGGTCGATACGCCGCGGAAAATCTTCGGCATCCGCAGCGCCGGCAGCCCGGACGCCGTGCAGGCCGAGGTTGAATCCGGCGCCGCCGCCCTGGCCGGCGCGGGCGGCCCTGCGGCAAAATGGTTTCGCGGCGCCACCGCCGAATACAGTCCCTCGGCGATCGCCATGATCCGCAGGCTGGGCTTCAAGATCGCAGGCTTCTCGGTCAATGGCGACGGCGGTTCGCTGCTCGGCGCGAAGGAAACGGCGCGCCGCATCGGCGCCGCCAAGGACGGCGACGTCATCATCGCCCACATCAACCAGCCGACCCATGCCGCCGGCGAGGGCGTGGTTCAGGGGCTGCTCGCCTTGAAGCAGAAGGGCATGACCTTTGTACGCCTCGACGATGCCGAGGGCGTCGGCAATGACGGCACCACCGATTGAGAGCGCGGCGCGAGGCTGGCGACCGCTGAATTTTGGCGGCCACCTCCTTCCGAGATCGACCTAAGCGCCCCTCCCTTTACGGCTCAGTCCGGCGTGGCTTCGACCGTCACCTTGTTCGTGTAGAACGCGCCGTGATTGCGGATCTCGACCATTTCGTCGAACGGATGCTCATAAGCCCACATCGCATTCTCGCCGGCTTCGCCGGCCGGCTGGACGCTCCAGTAGCTGGCATCGCCCTTGTATGGGCAATGTGTCGAATGGTCGGTCGGGGCGAGCTTGCCAAAATCGATATCGTCAAACGGGATGTAGAAGACGGCCGGGTAAGGTGGCTCCGAGAGAACCTTTGCCGCAGTCGATGTGGCGATGATCCTATCGCCGGCGCGGACCGTGACGGTGCCGCGATAAGGTTCGACGGTGATCACCTTGTCCGGGTTGCGCTGGAAGCCGGGGGCTGGATTGGCAAGCTTGTCCATGAATGGTCTCCTGGAGCAATTCTAGAAAAAGTGCGAAGCGGTTTTCCGTCCGGAATTGCGTCAAACAAAGAGAGAGCGTTTCGTTGTTTCCGCGAAACGGTGAAACGTTCTCAGGGGAGACTTACATGTGTCGGGCAGGCGGGTCGCGCAAGCGCGCGTCACGCTTGGCGTCATCACCATTCATTGAACGTCTGCTTCCGGTCGTCAGGCGGCCGTCTTGAAGGCGTCCATGAGGCCGGCATAGGCGGCGGCAATGCCCGCGACCGGATTGGTGCTTCTCGCCGCCGTCTCGACCTTCAGCGCGCCGCCGGTGGTCGGCAGCGTGAGCAGCAGGAACTGACGATTGTCGGCGTTGCCGATGCAGGCCGCGGCGACATGCTCGCCCTCGGCGCCGTTTTCAACGCGCATCTTGAACAGCAGCGTTCCGCCGACGGCCTCCAGCGCACCGCCGACGACTTCGGCAAATTCATCTTCGGAAACGGTTTTGATGTCCGGCGTCAGATCGTCCAGACTTTCGGCAAGCGTGCTTTCGAGGGCTTTTTCGTCGAGCTGCGCGTCCATGCGAATCTCTCCATTCGCCAATCTCACCCAGCCCGTTAACGAAGCTTAACGGCGACGATGGCCGGATTATGGCGGTTTTCCTGGTCCTTCGATCCATCCACTGGCTTCGACTTATGGCGGCTGGACAAACCGCCGGTTCGTTTCACAATGCGTGAAACAAATGACGCGAATGCGCAAAGGGAGGAATTGATGCTTGGATTGATGCAGGAATGGCCGCTGCTTTGCCATAAGCTGCTCGACCATGCGGAACGCCAGCACGGCAGCCGGGAGGTCGTGTCGCGTTCGATCGAAGGCCCGATCGTGCGCACCAGCTATGCCGAAATCCATCACCGTTCGCTCAAGGTGGCGCAACGGCTGGAGCGTGACGGCTTCAGGCTCGGCGACCGCATCGCGACCCTTGCCTGGAACACCGCCCGCCATATCGAGGCCTGGTACGGCATCATGGGCATCGGCGCGATCTATCACACGCTCAACCCGAGGCTTTTTCCTGAGCAGATCGCCTGGATCATGAACAACGCCGAGGACAAGGCGATCTTCGTCGACCTGACCTTCGTGCCGATCCTGGAAAAGATCGCCGGCGCGGTCCGATCGCTGCGACGGGTTATCGTGCTGACCGACCTGGCGCATATGCCGCAAACGTCGCTGCCGAACGCCGTCGCTTACGAGGAATGGCTGGCCGAAGCCGACGGCGCCTTCACCTGGAAGACGTTCGACGAGAATACCGCCGCCGGCATGTGCTACACGTCGGGCACGACGGGCGACCCGAAGGGCGTTCTCTACAGCCACCGCTCCAATGTCCTTCACGCCATGATGGCCGCCATGCCCGACGCCATGGGCATGTCCACCCGAGACGTGATCCTGCCGGTCGTGCCGATGTTTCACGCCAATGCCTGGGGGCTCGGCCAGAGCGGGCCGATGATCGGCGCCAAGCTGGTGATGCCGGGCTGCAAGATGGACGGCGCCTCGATCTATGAACTGCTCGACACCGAAAAGGTGACGTTCAGCGCCGCCGTGCCCACCGTCTGGATGATGCTGCTGCAATATCTGGAGGAGACGGGAAAGGAGCTGCCTTATCTGAAGAAGGTCGTCATCGGCGGGGCGTCCTGTCCGCGCGCCATAACCGCCAAGTTCCAGGACAATTACGGCGTGCAGGTGGTGCATGCCTGGGGCATGACCGAGATGTCGCCGCTGGGCACCCTCTGCACCCTGAAGCCGCAATATGAGGCGCTGACCGGCGAGGCGCGGCTCGATGTCCAAGGCAAGCAGGGTTTTCCCCCCTTCGGCGTCGAGATGAAAGTGACGGACGACGACAACAACGCGCTGCCCTGGGACGGCAAGACCTTCGGACATCTCAAGGTGCGCGGCCCCGCGGTGGCCCGAGCCTATTATGGCGGCGCCGGCGCCGAGCAGTTCGACGCCGACGGCTGGTTCGACACCGGCGACGTCGCCCATATCGACGCCAGCGGCTATATGCAGATCACCGATCGCGCCAAGGACGTCATCAAGTCCGGCGGCGAGTGGATATCGACCATCGATCTCGAGAACCTTGCCGTCGGCCATCCGGACGTGGCGGAGGCAGCGGCCATCGGCATCCCGCATTCCAAATGGGGCGAGCGGCCTTTGCTCGTCGTCGTGCGCAAGCCCGGCAAGGAGCCGACCAAGACCGACATCCTCGCCTTCATGAGCGGCAAGGTGGCGAAGTGGTGGATGCCCGACGACGTCGCCTTCGTCGGCGAAATTCCGCACACCGCCACCGGCAAGATCCAGAAGACCAGTTTGCGTGCCCAGTTCAAGGATTACCGCCTGCCGACGGATTGACGAAAAATGTTCGATCTTTCGGCTTCAAGCCGGCGCCAAAAACCTCTAAGTCTCGGTTCGGACTGGGGTAATGCGGCAGACAATGGCTACAATTCCTGAACGGCAGACGTCGAAGGCGGCCGGCTGGTCGCGGCGGATCGGGGCATTCTCTCTCGTCCTTTTGCTCACCGCCGTTGCCGCTTACAGGCTGGGTCTCGTCGAGACGCCGCCTTTCCTGTGGGTCCTGGCGCTCGTGGCGCTGCTGGCAGCGCTTGCCCTGTTGCTGGCCGGTCTCGGCCTGGCCAGGGTCTGGAGCTTCGGCGATCGCGGCGGCCGCGATCTCTCCATCGGCGCGCTGCTGGCGCTGCTGGTGCTGGCACCCTACGGCGTCGCCGTCTACTGGGCGACGATCTATCCGCCGCTGCGCGACATCTCGACCGATCTCGACGATCCGCCCGCGTTGGACACCAGCGACCGTACCGGCGATATGAACGAGTTGTCGCCGCCGACCCCGGGCGAACAGGCCCTGCAGGCCGAGGCCTATCCGCTGGTCAGCGGGCGCAGCTACAATCTGCCTTTCGAAACCGTCGTCGACGCTGTCGAAACCGTGCTCGACCGCCGCGACTGGCAGTTGACGGCGCCTTATCCCGACATCAACGGGCAAAGCCAGGCGACGATCAACGCGCTGGCAAAGGGCTTCGTGCTCGGATTGCCGGCCGACGTCGCCATCCGCATCACCGACGACGGCGAGCAGGTCATCGTCGACATGCGCTCGGCCTCGCGCTACGGCCGCTACGACCTCGGCGACAACGCCGCTCGCATCACCGATTTCCTTGGCGAGCTGGACCAGCAAGTCGCCGGGCAGGTCGGCGCGGCGCCGGCTGAGTGATCACGCGGCGGGGCTGAAAATGCCGTCTATAGCCGGATCGCCTTCTGTGGCCACGAGGCCGCGGGCAACCAGATCCTCGAGATGGGCAAGCACCGAAAGACCGGCGGCGCCGTGCAGCCGCGGGTCGGTGTCGCGATAGATCGCCGCGACCATTTCCGCGATCGTCCGGTCTCCGGCGCGGATGCGCTCCAGGATCGCCCTTTCGCGCATCTTGCGATGCGTCTTCAGGCCGCGCATGAAGCTTTGGGGCGCGGCCACAGGTCCGCCGTGGCCAGGTAACAGCAAGCGATCGTCGCGCGCCAAAAGCTTGTCGAGGGAGCTCATATAGTCGGCCATGGCGCCGTCCGGCGGCGCGATGATCGAGGTCGACCAGGCCATGACATGGTCGGCTGAAAACAGGGTTCCGGTTCCCTCGAGGGCAAACACGGCGTGGTTGGCGGTATGGCCGGGCGTCAGCACGGTGCGGATGGCCCAGCCGTCGCCCTCAGTCCGCGCATTGTCGGCCAGCACGACATCGGGAACGAAGGCGAGATCGGCGCTGGCGTCGAGCGGATTGACCTCGCCGATGCGCAAGGGGCGCGCCGGCCGATGCGGGCCTTCGGCAAGCGTTGGCGCGCCGGTGCGCTCCTTCAGCCGCGCCGCCAAAGGCGAATGGTCGCGATGGGTGTGGCTGACGAAGATGTGGCTGACCGGTCGGCCGCCGATCGCCTTGAGCAGTGTTTCGAGATGGGCGTCGTCTTCCGGCCCCGGATCGATCACCGCCAGCGTGTCGCTGCCGACGAGATAGCTGTTGGTGCCGTGGAAGGTGAAAGGACCCGGATTTCTTGCGGTGATGCGCAGCACATCCGGCGCAACCGGAACCGCCCGGCCGTAGGCGGGATCGAAGCTGGTGTCGAATTCAAGGGCCATGCCTGCGGGCTCCGTTGCGATGCGGCAAAGTGATTGCCGTCCGATACGGAAGCCAATATAGGAAAATCAATGGATGTCGTCCAAAACTGCGCAGCGGTTTTTGGGAGAACGACATGCATCAAGACAATTTTTAAAGCGCGTCGCCTGAATGCGTTTCTGCGCGATGCGCTTTAAGAGCCAGCTAATCAGCCACCCGGCAAATCAGCCAGAATGGGGAAGACCATGGCAACTGCAACCACGATGCGCCCGCTTGTTTCTCTCACCCTGCCGGATCGGGGTGTTGCCCGGCTGGCGACCCAGCTCTTCCTGGCGCTCGCCGGAACCCTGCTGCTGACGCTTTCGGCCAAGACCAAGGTGGTGCTCGGCCCGGTCGACATCTCGCTGCAGACGCTGGCCGTGCTGTTGATCGCCTCGGCATTCGGCCTGCGCCTTGCCGTCGCGACGCTCCTTCTCTACCTCGCCGAGGGCGCTTTTGGTCTGCCGGTCTTCCAGGGCACGCCGGAAAAGGGCATCGGCATTGTCTATATGCTGGGCTCGACGGGCGGCTATCTCGCCGGCTTCGTGGTCATGGCGGCGATCGCCGGCTGGGCCGCCGACCGCGGCTGGGACCGCGACCCTTTCAAGCTGTTCGGCGCCATGCTGACGGCAGAGGTCGTCATGATGGCCATGGGCTTTGCCTGGCTGGCCACGCTCATCGGGCCGGAAAAGTCCTGGCAGTTCGGCGTCCTGCCTTTCATCATCGGCGACCTGATCAAGGTAGCTTTGGCCGCCAGCCTGGTGCCGGCCGTGTGGACATTGCTCAAGCGCGGCTGAGAACAATCGACGAGAAAAGGGCCGGCGGGCGACAAGCGCCCGCCGGCCCTTTTTCATGGCGCTGTCGGATTTCGCTCGAAACCGCCTCCTGTCGGATGATAGAAAGCGATGAAGTAACGTCGGGAAGCAGTCAAAGCCGACATTGACAAGCCAGCGCCCGAAAACTAAGCACGGGCAACTTGGCGTCGAGGCGGGGGCCGCGGTAGTTCAAGGAGAGCTTGTTGAAAGGAATTATCCTTGCGGGTGGCAGCGGAACACGTCTTTATCCGCTAACATTAGCGGTTTCTAAGCAAATACTGCCGATCTACGACAAGCCGATGATCTATTACCCGCTGAGCGTGCTGATGCTCGCGGGAATTCGCCAGATTCTGGTCATTTCAACTCCGCGCGACTTGCCGGTCTTCCAGGCGTTGCTGGGCGACGGTTCCGAATTCGGGCTGGAATTGTCCTATGCCGTGCAGGCGCAGCCCAACGGCCTCGCCGAGGCCTTCATCATCGGCCGCGACTTCATCGGCACGGACAGCGTGTCGATGATTCTCGGCGACAACATCTATTTCGGCGGCGGCCTGTCGCAGCTCTGCCGCGAGGCGGCGACGCGCGATGGCGGCGCATCGGTCTTCGCCTATTATGTCGACGATCCCGAGCGCTATGGCGTGGTCTCCTTCGACAAGGCCACCGGCAAGGCTCTGACGATCGAGGAGAAGCCGCAAAAGCCGAAGTCCAACTGGGCCGTCACCGGTCTTTATTTCTACGACAACAAGGTAGTCGATATCGCCTCGACGATCCGCCCTTCGGCGCGCGGCGAGCTCGAGATCACCGCGGTCAACAATGTCTATCTCGAGCGTGGCGAGTTGCATGTCCACCGCCTCGGCCGCGGCTATGCCTGGCTGGACACCGGCACGCATGACAGCCTGCTCGAGGCATCGTCTTTCGTGCGCACGATCGAGCATCGCCAGGGCATCAAGATCGCGTGTCCGGAGGAGATTGCGCTGGAACAGCACTGGATCAGCGCCGATAAGGTTCTGGATCGCGCCGCGCGGCTCGGCAAAAACGAATATGCAGCCTATCTGCGCCGGCGGGTCGCCGATCTGATGGAGGAACGCGGTGCTTGAGGTCAGGCGGCTCGGCCTCGACGGCGTGCTGGAGATCGTGCCGAAGCGGCATGGCGATGCGCGCGGCTTTTTCAGCGAGACCTGGAACGCCGAGCGCTTTGCCGAAGCCGGCATCGATCTCGCTTTCGTGCAGGACAATCATTCCTATTCCGCCGCGGCCGGCGTGCTGCGCGGCCTGCATTACCAACTGCCGCCGCGCGCGCAAGCCAAGTTGCTGCGCGTCATCCGCGGCAGCGTGCTCGATGTCGCGGTCGACATCCGCCGTTCTTCGCCCACTTTCGGCAAATGGGAAGCGCTGGAGATATCGGCCGACAAGGGCAACCAGGTCCTGGTGCCGCAAGGCTTCGCACATGGTTTCGTCACGCTCGTGCCGCATACCGAGGTGCTCTACAAGGTGACCGACACCTATTCGCCCGGGCACGACCGCTCGATCCGCTTCGACGACCCGGCGATCGGCATCGCATGGCCGGAGATCGCGGGCGGCTTCCAGCTTTCGGACAAGGACCGCAACGCACCGCTGTTGGGCGCGGCGGAGGTGTTCGCGTGAGGAGGGACGGTGGCATGAATTTCCTGGTCACCGGCGGCGCCGGCTTCATCGGCTCGGCCGTGTGCCGGCATCTGTGCGCCAATCCGGCCTACCGCGTCACCAATCTCGACAAGCTCACCTATGCCGGTAACCTCGCCTCGCTGCGGCCGATCGAGAACGCGCATAATTACCGCTTTGAGCACGCCGACATCTGCGACGAGCGCGCGGTGCTGGAGATCCTGCGCCGCGACGATATCGACATCGTCATGAACCTCGCCGCCGAGAGCCATGTCGACCGCTCGATCGACGGTCCAGGCGCTTTCATCGAGACCAACATCGTCGGCACCTACCGCATCCTGAATGCGGCGCTGGAATATTGGCGCGGCCTGTCCGACGAGCGCAAGGCGGGCTTCCGCTTCCACCATGTCTCGACCGACGAGGTCTTCGGCGACCTGCCTTTCGACGGCGGCATGTTCGTCGAGGAGACGCCCTATGCGCCGTCCTCGCCCTATTCGGCCTCCAAGGCGGCGTCCGACCATCTGGTGCGGGCCTGGCACGAGACCTACGGCCTGCCGGTGGTGCTGTCCAACTGCTCGAACAATTACGGCCCCTATCACTTCCCGGAAAAGCTGATCCCGCTGGTCATCCTCAACGCGCTCGACGAGAAGCCGCTGCCCGTCTACGGCGCCGGCGCCAATGTGCGCGACTGGCTGTTCGTCGAGGATCACGCGCGCGCCCTGGAACTGGTCGCCACCAAGGGGCGGCCGGGCGAGAGCTACAATGTCGGCGGCAATTCCGAGCGCACCAATCTCGGCGTCGTCGAGGCGATCTGTGATCTTCTCGACCTCAGGCGCCCGCGCGCCGGCGGCAAGCGCCATCGCGAGCTGATCGCCTTCGTCACCGACCGCCCCGGCCACGACCGCCGCTATGCGATCGACGCCTCCAAGATCGCGCGCGAGCTAGGCTGGACGCCGCGGGAGGATTTCGACAGCGGCTTGGCAAGGACCGTCGACTGGTATCTCAACAACGAATGGTGGTGGGGGCCGATCCGCGAGCAGCGCTACGACGGCGCGCGGCTGGGCCGGGCTACGGCGCGCCCGGTCGAGAACGCCCCAGCCGAGAACGCCTTGATCCGCAACGCCCCGATCGGCAATGCAAAGACCGAAAGCGGCCCGGCCGGGAACGCGGCCGAGAGCAGGAAGGTGACGACGTGAGGCTTGCCGTCACCGGACGCGAAGGCCAGGTCGCCGCAAGCCTGGTCGAGGTGGCGCGGGGCCGCGACGATTTCGAAGTCGTCGCCGTCGGCCGGCCGGCGCTCGACCTTGCGCGACCCGACACGGTGTACGCAGCCCTTGAAGCGGCAAGGCCAGACATCGTCGTTTCCGCCGCTGCCTACACCGCTGTCGACCAGGCCGAGGACGAGAAGGACCTGGCCTTCGCCGTGAACGCAACCGGCGCCGGCAAGGTGGCGCAAGCCGCGGCAAGGCTCGGCGTCTCCGTCATCCATCTGTCGACCGACTATGTCTTCGACGGCGCCAAGGACGGCGCCTATGTCGAGACCGACCCGACCGCGCCGCTCGGCGTCTACGGCGCCTCCAAGCTCGCCGGCGAAGAGGCGGTCGCCGCGGCCAATCCGCGCCATCTCATCCTGCGCACGGCCTGGGTCTACAGCCCCTTCGGCAGGAACTTCGTCAAGACCATGCTGAGGCTGGCCGCCGACCGCGAGGAGATCGCGGTCGTCGCCGACCAATGGGGCAATCCGACCTCGGCGCTCGACATCGCCGACGCGATCCTGCATGCGGCGCCGAGGCTGGTCGGCGACGGCAATTTCGCCGCCTTCGGCGTCTATCACCTGGCGGGCGAGGGCGACACCAACTGGAGCGGCTTTGCCCGTCACATCCTCGACACAAGCCGGGCGTTTGGTGGCCCGCACGCGAACGTGCGCGAGATCGCGACGAGCGACTATCCGACCAAGACACGGCGCCCGCAAAATTCGCGGCTGTCGAGTGCCAAGTTTGCAGAGGCGTTTGGGTGGCAGGCGCCGGGGTGGCGGGAGTCGAGTGAAAATGTGGTTCGGCGGCTGGGGGGCGGCGAGACGAAACAGGCATTGAGTGCATGAACAAGCATCCAGCACCGGAGCAACTGCGCGATGCGAGCGCGCAGTCGGCCGATCAAGCGGCGCCGAAGAAGGGCGCGAAGGCTAAGTCACCGAAGACCAAGCCCGCGAAGCGCACCTGCATCATGGTGCTAGGCATGCACCGCTCGGGGACGAGCGCGCTCACGAGGGTGCTCAGTCTGTTAGGGGCGACGCTTCCGGAGCGGGTTATTGGCGCGGATGACAACAATGCCAGCGGTTATTGGGAGCCGACAAGCCTCAATATGCTTAATGAGCAGTTGCTCGCCGAGGCCGGTAGCAGTTGGGATGACTGGCGGACCTTTGACCTTGGCACTCTCTCGTCGTCGAGGGTGCAGTTCTTCAAAGATGAGATTGCTCGAAACGTGGAACGAGAATACGGGCATGAAGCTGTTATCGTTTTGAAAGAGCCGCGTATTTCGAGGTTTTCTTCATTGTATGAAGAAGTACTTGCTTCGATCAATTTTAAAACAAAGTACATTCTAACAGTTCGCAATCCCATTTCAGTCATCGCCTCGCTAAACCAGCGTGACGGGATGACTTCGGCATTCGGTTCCATGCTTTGGTTACGCCACGTGCTGGATGCCGAGCGAGCAACGCGTGGCGCTCCGCGCGCATTTCTTTCTTATGAATCTCTTGTCGAAGATTGGCGACCATCAATCGCGAGGGTTGGGAAAACCCTATCAATAGATTGGTCGGCGTCGCACGCCGAGGCGAAAGTTGAGATCGATCGTTTTTTGTCGGCAAAGCATCAGCATCATGTGGCAACAACCGAACGATTACTCGCAAACGGAGCGATCCTAGATTGGGTAAAAGACACTTATTTTGCGGCTAGATCCCTAGAGAAAGATCCCAATGACATTGGGGCGCTTGCTCGGTTGGATCAAATAAAGGCAGTATTTGATGCCGGCACTCAGAAGTTTGGTGCAGCTTGCATTCCCGAATTGAACACAAGGCGGGCAGCATATTTTTATAAAATGAAAGAATTAGTAGAGAAGAATGCGAACCTGCAGGCCAAAGCCGACTCGTTAATTGGGCAAGACAGCGCTACGTCCAAGCTGCTGGCAGGTAAAGATACAAGGATTAGTGAACTAGCTCGGGAAGTTGAGGTGCTTAAAGCGCGTTTGGAGGAGGCTGTTCAGAAAATAACTCAGCTGGGGGAGGCTATTTCGCTTGAACGCGAACGGATAGCTGCAGAAAAAGAGCATGCAATTGCTCACATTACGGAGGACAGATCAAGAATTGAGGACGAAATGAAGGAAAATAAAAGAAGAGCCGAAGAATTGTCAGGAAAGTTATCTGATATATATGCTAGCAAATCATGGAGATTTGCTAACTTCCTATCTAATTTCTCGTTAATATTGAAAAGATGACCGAAAAATACTGAAATCTGAGCGGAAAATTCGATGAAGCCGATCTACGTCGCCTTTTACCTCCCGCAGTTTTATCCGTTCCCTGAGAATGACGCTTGGTGGGGTAAGGGTTTCACGGAGTGGACGAATGTTACCAAAGCAGTTCCTTTGTTTGATGGGCACTATCAACCGCACTTGCCAACAGAACTGAGTTTTTATGATCTTCGGGTGCGGGAAACGCAGCATGAGCAGATAGCACTTGCCCAACAATATGGCGTCGACGCTTTTTGTTTTCATTACTATTGGTTCAGCGGCAAGCGGTTGTTGGACAAACCTGTTGACGCTTTTCTGGTCGATAAGTCGGCTCGCATGCCTTTTTGTTTATCTTGGGCAAACGAGAATTGGACGCGGCGTTGGGATGGGGCGGAGCAGCAGATGCTGATTTCGCAGGATTACGAGTCCGGCTATGAAAAAAAGTTCGTCGAAAGTATCGCACCATTCTTGCGCGATGACCGCTATCTTCGTGTGGACGGCCGCCCAGTCTTGATCGTCTATCGACCGCAGCAAATCCCCAATCCGGCACAGTCGGTCAAGAAGTGTCGCGAACACTGTCGGAAAATTGGCCTCGGGGAAATCCATTTGGTCGCCGCGCTCACGCATGGAAACTTCGACTATGAGGCTCTCGGATTCGATGCTGGAGTGGAGTTCCCTCCGCACAACATGATGGTGGAAAATGTTAATCGCGACGTGACGCCATTCGAAACGTTCAGCGGGATGTTTGTCGACTATTCAGATGTGGCGCGTGACTTCCTAGGCCGCGACCACCGCGGTAAGAAAATTTATCGAACGGTTGTACCATCGTGGGATAACACAGCCCGGCTTGGCGGCCGCGCTGTTGCAATGCTCGGTGCGACTCCCGACAACTATGAGCGCTGGCTGCGGGCGGCAACGTCTCGCACCGTGGCCGAGCGCACTCCGGCCGAGCGGCTGGTTTTCATAAACGCATGGAACGAGTGGGCTGAGGGTTGCCATCTTGAGCCGGATAGGAAGTTCGGGCGTGCCTTCTTGGATGCGACTCTTCGCGTCAAGGAGGGTAGATCTGTTCTTGATGATGTTTTCGACCTTCACCCTTTCCGCAAGGCAGAGAACGAGGAGAAGCCACTCGCGGTTTCTAGCAGCACAATATGGGCACAGGAGGAGCCGACACGGCGTTTCCTGGCATTTAAGTTGAAGACGCAGAGTCTGCTGAGCAGTGTTCCAATAGCCTACCAGAGTGCCAGGTTTTGTTTCCGAAGTGCGCGTGCTGCTGCTCGCCAAATTAGATCAATTAGGGGTCGGATATCGGTTTCGAAAGACGCCCCCCCAAGGTCACTCAAAGCTAGCCTTCCATTCACTTTGGAGACCGTTCCTCTTGGTCGGTCAGCGCGACAAGTCCAAGATCGAACCGAGCTGCTGGCTGAGAAAGGCGACGCCATCCTGACAGCCTATCGCGGCAGAACGGTCACCAGCAAAAGTGCTGAGGTTACCGCAGGTTGCGGTGCCACGAAGCAGGACCGACTCATTGAGCTCTTTGCGGAAAAGAGCTTTGAAGCGGTGCCTTTACAATTTGGGCGCTTCGTAAATTGTGTGGCCCATTCGCGGGCCATAGGGGTCATTACGCAAGGCGGCAGATTGATCGAGGAGTCAATTCGAGTTTATCGGTACGTCTACAAAGACCTCGATTTTCTAAGGTACTTGGAAGAAGATGATGGAAAATACGTCCTTTTGTCAAATAAATTCGAATCGATAGATGAAGAAGTTATATTGCCGATGCACTCTAGTTTTGCATTTGGTCACGTTATATTTGATGTAATCCCTCAGATACTTTTTTGGGAAGGCGAGATCAAGCAGGGGCGCTTAAAGGTGGTTCTGCCGAATGACGCTCCATTGTGGGTGCGCAGCATCCTAGCCACGTGGGGCTTTTTGCCCCATCATTTTCTCATTCTGCCGCACACTCCTTACAGATTCCGATCGGCTATTGTTTGCAATGGCCTCACGACGAACACCACCTACTATCCCAATCCTGACGCTATGGCGCAGTATGCAGCACAGCCTACTGTCCCAAGCATATCTGGAAAGCCGGCACTGATCTATTTGACGCGAGATCACTCAAACACTTACTCAGATCGTTTCATAGACAACGAAGCGGATGTCATCTCGACCTTGGAGGCTCTAGGATTCGCCGTCGTCGACCCATCTGCATATCCTTATAGCGAGCAGATAGAGTTATTCCGCAACGCTAAGATAATCGTTGGGGCGCATGGGTCAGCGTTTGCAAATGTGATCTGGTGCCGGCCAGGTACTAAGCTGGTAGATGTTATGCCAGACGACTGGGTGGGCTTTTGGAACGACTATGGCATCACGGAGATGTGGCTGTCACGCGCTAGCTCGTTGTTCGCCCTCGACTACGAAGTCTTACTCTGTAAATCGCGGATGGTGGAAGGCCCCTTTCCCGGCCAACCTCATTTGACTAAGCGGGAGATAACGTCTCAGGTCGATACGGATGCCCTTAGCCGTCGCGTACGGAACCTAATTAAGGCGGTCGGTCAGTGACGCTTAGCTATTTCGAAGTAATCTTCAACCTTGCGCGTCGCGAGGTGGTTGGCCGTTATCGCGGATCGATCCTCGGTATCCTATGGTCTTTGCTAACGCCGCTGCTCATGCTGGCAGTTTATACGTTTATGTTTGGCACGGTCCTGCAAATGCGCTGGGCTGGGGGCGGCGACGCTCAGCCAACTGCGGAGTTCGCTCTCATTTTATTTGTAGGCCTAATTTTCTTCCAAACATTTTCTGAAGTTCTGACAAGAGCTCCAACTCTAATTTTATCAAACGTCAGTTACGTGAAGAAGATCGTTTTTCCACTAGAAGTCCTGCCCACAGTGGCATTGGCGGCAGCGCTCTTCCACATGCTGGTGAGCTTCTTTGTTATGCTCATTTTCCTTTTGCTTTCGAGAGGTTCAATCCCTCTGACGGCACCGCTTCTTCCGATTGTGGTCGTGCCCTTCATAGTCATCCTGATCGGTCTATCATGGATCTTCGCCTCTGTGGGCGTCTATTTTCGTGATATCGGTCAGGTCCTAAATCCCATCATAAGTGCGCTCATGTTCTTGTCGCCGATATTTGTGCCCGCGGAAGCTCTGCCGAGTGCCGTGCGACCATGGCTGGCTCTGAATCCGATCTCAATTCCCGTAGAACAAGCCCGCCAGGTCCTGATTTTCGGCCAGGTCCCGAACTGGTCAGTTCTCGCCATATATACCGTGGTGGCAGTAGTCATCGCGGTGCTTGGATTTCTGTTTTTCCAGGCTACGCGGAAGGGCTTCGCCGATGTCCTCTGAAGTAGCCATCTCTGTGAAGGCTGTCTCCAAGCATCATCTGATGTTCGATCGTCCAGAGGATCGACTAAAGCAAATGGTGGTGCCACGGCTGCAGCGATTAGTGGGACACGCGCCTAAGCGTTACTATCGTGACTTTGCCGCTTTGGCCGACATATCGCTTGAGGTCCGGCGAGGTGAGACTGTCGGCATTATTGGCCGTAACGGATCAGGAAAGTCGACGCTTCTGCAGATTATCTGCGGGACACTGCAGCCTACGACTGGTTCGGTGACTGTAAACGGCCGCGTAGCGGCGCTACTTGAATTAGGTGCCGGTTTCAACCCTGATTTTACCGGCCGTGAAAATGCTTATCTCAACGCCTCCATTCTCGGGCTCAGCCGAGCCGAGATGGACAAACGCTTCGGCTCCATCGCAGCGTTTGCCGATATAGGTGATTTCATTGAGCAGCCGGTGAAGACCTATTCCTCTGGTATGTATGTACGGCTGGCTTTTGCCGTAGCTATCAATGTTGACCCTGACATTTTGGTGGTTGATGAAGCCTTGGCCGTCGGCGACGAGGCGTTCTCCCGCAAATGTTTCGCCCGGATAGAGCAGATCAAAGAACGTGGCGGCACGATTTTGTTCGTCAGTCATGCGGCGCAGACAATAGTCCAACTTTGCAATCGCGCGGTACTGCTTGACAGTGGCGAGAAGATATTCGAGGGCACGCCCAAGGCGGTGGTAAGTCAGTATCAGCGACTCGCCAACGCCAGCCCCGCAGGTGCTGCAGAAATTCGGGCCGCGATTCGCGCGCTGAACGCAGACATCGACGAGGGGTCTGCTTCAGTGCAAGCCTTTCCGAAATCGGACGCAGGCATGGCGCCTCCTGCTGAAGCGATTACATCTGACACTGAAAGTTGGTTCGATGTTTCAACAGACATGCCGCAAGTGAACAGGCACGAGAGTCGCGCCGCGAAGGATGCGCCTAACGAGGATAGTCTTGCAGATTATTTTGACGCAACCCTCATCCCAAGGTCTACCGTGACGCTTGAGGAACGCGGCGCAAAAATCCACGATGTCAGGATCACCACTCTTCACGGCAACGAAGTAAATGTTTTGCGTTTGGGAAAACGATACGTTTTCCAGTACTCCGTCGACTTCAGCGTGGACGCGACAAGCGTGGGATTCGGGATGTGGATCAGAACTGTGGATGGCCTTGGCTTGGCCGGCGTGCAATCTGTTAATTCCCGATCACAGCGTACGCCGAAGGTTGTGAAGGGAGAGACTGTAAACGTAGCAATTGAATTTTCTTGCGTAACTCTTCCCGGCGCGTATTTCTTCACCTGCGGTGTTTTTGGGACTGTTGGCTCGGAACAAATCGTCATGCATAGGATTATCGACGTCCTGATGTCCCGCACAGCCCCGGAGACCGACGTCATCGCAATTGGAAGGATCGATCTGGGTGCGAGCCTTCGTTTGGCGCGACAAGAGAGTGGGTCGAAGCTCAAGGATCCTGAACCAGATCGTGATGTGGATTTGTGAAATTGGCAAAGCCCATTATTATAGGTGGATTTTACAGATCCGGAACCACGTTGATTCGAAGGATCCTGGACTGCCACAGCCATATTCATTGCGGCCCTGAAGTGAAGTTCTTCAAGGACTTTTTAGGCGATTATTTGGACGATCCTTTGGCGCACGCACGTCTCTTTTCAACTGCACGATCTTACGGACTGCCAGAGGCGCAACTGCTGTCGATTTTTGGGGCTGCTTTCGTCGCTTTTCATGACGAAGCGGCTAAGTTCGCTGGAAAACCGCGCTGGGCGGACAAGAATCCCGAGAATGTTTTGTATCTCCGTGAATGGGACGCGATCTTGCCCGACGGTTTTCTGTTCATTCACATGACTCGAAACCCGTTGGACGCCTTGGCGTCGCTTGTCGAAATTGGCTTTGAGAAAGCGGTGCCGCCGGAATTTGAGAAAAAGGTTCATCTATATGAGCGGTTTCGGAAGGCTGGCGACTCTTACTGTTCTGCTAATCCGGCGACCAGCCTTGAAATTGACTACGATGACCTGGTGAACTCGCCCGAGAGTACGGTCTTGAACCTAGCCGAGCGTCTTGGCGAACCGTTCGAGGCGCAAATGCTTGTCAATTGGAATGCGCCGGAGAGGGGGGGCGGGATAGAAGATCCTAAGTCTTCAAAGTACGCCACTATCCACTCAAGGAGCGTTGGGCGTGGTCGCGCTGAGCTTGACCAAAGCAAAATCGAATTCGTAGAACAGCATCTATCAGCCTACATTCCCTAGGCTCAATCGACCAGTTTGGAGACGCAGTGCGCATCATTGCTCTTATCGCTGCCCGCAATGAGGAACTCTATATCGGACGCTGTCTGGAGCACTTGCGCCAGAATGGCATCGATTTTATTCTTATCGACAATGGCTCGACAGACCGGACCGTGGAGATTGCCGAAGCCTACATCGGTCGCGGCTTGATCCGCATAGTGCCTGTTGAATACCCAGGGTACTATGATTGGGTGGGATTGCTGAGGATCAAGGAGCGGTTGGCTGTCGATATCGACGGAGACTGGTTCATCCATCACGACGCGGACGAAATCATGGAGCCACCAGTATCCAATGTCCGGTTGGCCGACGCGATTGCTTCTGTCGACGCGGCGGGCTTTAATGCTATCAATTTCGACGAGTTCGTCTTCGTTCCGACCGATGAATCGAGTTCTTTCGAAGGTACGGATTATGTTGAGTGCATGCGTTACTACTATTTCTTCGAGCCGCACCCACTGCGCCTCATCCGCTGCTGGAAGAAGACGCCACATATAGAACTGGCCGAGTCGGGTGGCCATGGAGCAAACTTTGAGGGAAGATCTCTGTTTCCTCATAACTTTGTGCTTCGGCACTACATCGTGCTGAGTGGCGCGCACGCTAGAAGGAAATATTCTACTCAACGAATATACGCGGAGGAAGAAGTTCGTGACCGCGGATGGCATGGTTGGCGAGCTAAGTTCCACGACACCATGGTTCGCTTGCCCGGTCGCGGGCAGATGGTTGATTTCAGGATGCAATCAAACTGGGACAAGACGATGCCGTTCAGAAATCATATTTTTATCGTTTAGCTACAGAGTAGTAATTATTGCCATGGAGGCGGCCATTTAATTTATTGATCTAAAGCGGTTGAAGTGTCCAAAGTTGATGGATTCAGCTGAGGTAATCGAGACGGAGGACCAGTATTCATCAAGCGCGCTCTTATCCATCGGCTTAGAACTGGCTATAATCGAGTCGTAGTTCACTGAAAGCGAGTTATTGTTAGGGTCCAGTCCTGAAACAACCACCAAGCCCGTTGGCGCGCTGTCGGCGATAATCATCGAAAGTTCAGGCCGATATCGCTGCAGAGTGGGGATTATCTTCCATACGTCGCCAGCCCACCAGCCAGGAAAGGCGGAATTCGGATGGTTGGCGTCAGCGATATCTCTTGAGGTCATGTAGAACCCTGGCGGCAAGCAGTCGTGAAGGGCGATGATCGATTCGGCGGCGCAGTGCTTTTCCGTGTTTATAAAGTCACGGAGCAGAAATTCGAATAGGTGCATGCCGTCAAGAAAGGCAAGGTCGATGGGTCTTCCGAGTATGGCGGACGGATCGTGTTCTTCAAAGAACGCATCGCTTGTTTGCTGAAATAGGTGACAACTTGGTTTTCTCCCTATTATATTCGTTTCACATTTGAAACGCGGGTCGACACCAATCGTCGCGCATTCCGCCAACTTGATCGTGTCGCCAAATTGGACACCAATCTCAAGATATGACTTTGGTTTGGTCTTTCTGTGGATGTCGTCCAGCAGGCTAACGTATGGCTTGCCCGAAACACGTTCTCTAAAATCGACGTCTTGCATCGCTGACTTTCCATTCTGGTCTGCGTTTAGCAGCGGAGCGTCCGCCCAGAATCCGACTGCATGCCACCCGTTGACACCTCTATTTTGTCGCCTCGCGACAGGCAACATGTGAATTGAGCCTTGCGGCAGGTACCGCGGCAAAAAAACTTCCAGCCCTCCCGTCCTCTCGGACCTAACGCGATAACAGGGCGACGGGTCGGGGATCTGCAATCTGAAGTGGCGGTGGACGATGTTTTATCCAGGCCGGTCTGGTGGCATCTTCGTGCCTGGAGTCAGTGCTACCCAATGACCGCATACACAGAAGCCGTATCGGAGATCCGACCGAGGATGCGGCGCGCCATGATCGTGCGCTTCACCCGCACGGCCCAGCCTGCCGAATACGCCATCGCAGGCATCATGGCCACCGAGACCGCCACCCGGATCGGGAGGGCCGTGTCAGTATCGTCTGCGCAATATCCATCGGGAAACCAGGAAATTGAGCATCGTCGTGACGACAAGCGTTGCAAAGAATGCCGCCGCTCGGCTTTGCAGCGCTCGCTCGAGAAGGTGAAGGCTTACCAAGCCTGCCACAAACACCGCGGCGACCGAGCCGCCGACCGCCAGCCGGTCCGTCAAGCCGGTGCGCCCGCCGGGAAAGACGCGGTCCGGATAGAACACCATCACGAATGCGAGGCCTGCTAGCCAGGCAATCGTGTAGGAAACGCCCGACGACAGCATCGTCAGGCCGGCAAAGTAGACGGCACTCGTCAGCGCGGTGTTCAGTCCTCCCGCCGCAAGAAAACGAAGCGCGTCCGAGCCTATCCGGTCAGCGGCCATCCGGCCCGACCGTCGCGAGGAAATCCGAATAGTCCCTGATATAATCGCTTGCGTCATATGGATGCGAGGCCATGACGAGCAAGACCGTGTCCGGCTGGAACTTGTACTGGATGCCCCACACGCCGGGCGGCAGATAGAGCCCGACCGAGGGATCCGCCAGCGACACTTCCTTTCTGTCGTGACCGTCATCGACGACCACCGACAGGCGGCCATGGGTGGCAATCAGGAATTGCTGGCACTGGCGGTGCGCATGCTCGCCCCTGACCTTGTCGGAACGGACGCCGTAGACCAGAAACGAGCGCAAGGGCTTGAACGGCAGGTTGTGTCCGAACTCGAGCGGGGCCAGCTCGCCGCGAAGGTCGCTGAAGTGCGGCAGCCGCCAGAGCTCGCATCCGCCGACGCCCAGCGCCATCCTGTCGCCTGCAGGGCCGGGGGCCGCTTGCGTCATCACGGGCTCGACCTGCGGGCCGGTTTGATAGCCGACGATGACGGCCGGATTTCCAACCACCACGGCGTTGGCCGGCACGTTCTTGGTCACCACGGCGCCGGCGCCGATCATCGCCTGGCGGCCGATCGTTATGCCCGGCAGGATCGTTGCGTTAGCGCCGATCGACGCGCCGTCCTCGACGACCGTCTGGAGAAACTGCTCCGGATAGTGTTTCGAACGCGGGAAGCGGTCGTTGGTGAAGGTCGCATTCGGGCCGACGAACACGCGATTGCCCAGCCGGACGCCGTCCCATAGCTGAACGCCGCTTTTTATCGTGACGTCATCGCCGACGCTCACGTCATTTTCGATGAAGACATGATCGCAGATGTTGCAGTTCGCGCCGATCACGGCGCCTGGGAGGACGTGAGCAAACGCCCATACGCGTGTTCCGTTGCCGACGCGCGTGCTTTCGCAGATACCGCGGTCATGGACGAAAAATGGTTTGTCGTTCATGCGGACGTCCCGTCAACAATGCGGCTTATTATCCGCAATGGGCGCGATTTGGTATTTTCAACCGCCCGCCAAAGATAACAGCCAAGGATGCCTTGCACCGCGAGGATCGCTGATCCAAAGCCCACGATCAGCAGCACTAGGGTCGTGTATCCGGCCGGATCGATCTTGCCCAGCAAGCGGGCGACGACGGTGATCACGGCAAACACAAGACTGAGCACGCAGCCCGCAATGCCTACCCAGAGTATGAAAACGATCGGAAAATCGGAAAACGAGAAGATCGAATCCATCATATATCTGAGCCGGCGCCCAATGCCCCAGGCACTCTTCCCATGCTCCCGCTCGCGCCGCCGGTAGGGCACGAACTCCCGCCTGAATCCGACCCAGAACAGCTGAACCACAAGCGAGCTGTTTGGCTCCTCGATTGACAGGATCGCATCGAGCGCCTGGCGGTTGCAGGCAAATATATCCACGCCGCCGCTCGGCATGCTGGGCAAGATCAGCCTGCGGTAGACGCTCCAGAAGGCCCGGGACAGGAAACGTGTCAGAAGGGGATCGTCGCGGCCGGTTCTGCGGCCAAACACGACGTCGGCCGTATCCTTTTCCAGCATCGAAAAGAATTCGACAATGAGCTCGGGCGGCTCCTGCAGGTCGGCCGCCATCGCGGCCACATGTTTTCCGGATGCATGCTCGAGCCCCGTCCGAATGGCCGTGAAGGAGCCAAAATTCCGGCTGTGGAAGATGATCTTGTACCTGTAGCTGGCGTCCTTCAAAGCCCTGACCAGCAGGCCTCCCGACTGGTCGGGCGACCCGTCGACGACAAAAACAAACTCGATGTCGCCCTCATACATGGCGTCGAATTTGGCGACGGCCTGCAACAGGGAAGGGATGTTCGGCTCATTGCGGTAAATGGGAAAAACAAGAGAGCGCGCAGTCACATTGCCTCCCATTCGCCCAAGGCCCTGCACACTTGCTCGACCTCATCATTCGTCATGTCCGGGTAGCACGGGACGGAACAGAGACGACTGATGCTTGCCCTGGAGATTGCGAGATTTTCGGTCCCTTTCATGGGCAGGGCAGCCCAACCAACCTGATCGCAATCGAGCACGGGATAGTGGACATCGGTATCGACGCCGCGCTCTTTCATGAAGGTGCGGAATGCGTCCCGGTCGTCACACAGCAGGACCGCGAGGTGTGCGACGGCGCCATTGCCGCCGTCGAGGAATTTGAGCCGGCGTCCGGTGACGGCCCTAAATCGGCTGACGATGCTGCGGCGTTGTTCGTTGCGGCTGTTCAAGTCCGGAAGCAGCACATCCAAAATCGCGGCCTGGACCTCGTCCATGCGAGAGTTGCGCCCTCCCGGCAGGGCCACATGATATTTGGAACTCCAGCCATATTGATGAAGCTGACGAACGCGGTCCGCCAGTCTTGGATTGGAGGTGAGGACTGCGCCGCCGTCACCCATCGCGCCGAGATTTTTGGTCGGATAGAAGCTGAAAGTGGCGATGTCTCCAAGCGATCCAGCCGTTTCACCCCTGATGCGAGCACCATGTGCCTGGGCGCAATCCTCGATGACCGGTATGTGCGACACGCCGGCATTGACAAGTCCTGCCCGGATAGCGGGAACATCGACCACGCCGCCGTAAAGATGGGTAGCGACAATCGCAGCCGTGTCGGTACTCACCGCCTCCAGCACCGATTGGACGCTTACTAGTTGGCTGGCTGGTTCGATATCGACGTAGTGTGGAATGAGGTCGTTGTGCCAGCACGCGCAACTGGCATATCCCCCGGCATTCGCCGCCACGATCACCTCGCGTCCATGCGCATCGCCAAGCCCGACGATAGAGCGTAAAGCGAGTTCAAGGGCGTCCGTCCCGTTTGCGACGAGGATGCAATCCGAGGCTCCTGCAAACGTCGCAAAGTTCGCTGCGAATCGCTTCCCTGCCGCGCCATTGAGCCACCATCCGGACCGCAGCGTGCTTGCTACTTCGCGCGCGATTTCAACATCATAGCGCTGGTACAGACGCTTGAGGTCATTCATCGGAACGGCATTCGGCTTCGTCATCAACAACTCGACAGCGTGTCTTCTTTGTTCCGGCGTGTTCGCCCCGCAAACATCCGGAAACTCAGATGATTCTGACATGACTCAGTTAAGAATACTTGCATCGCGGAGACAGCGGAAAGCCGGAACCACCAGGCACAACTGTTGAGATTCCGGCTCGGTCGCGACAGGCTGGCGTCATTTTGGGGAACGCTGTGGGCCTAGGGGCTGGCCAAACCGCTTCCGCAGACCTGATCGGCACCGCCGTCAGCGACTCCACTCGGCCGCTCGCCGAGCTCGCTGAAGCCAATGATGGAAGCCGGATCGTCACATCGTGACATTTATTAGCTTCCCCTGTTGGGTGTCTGACAGTTTCTCTGAACGACTGGCAATCCAGCCTGAGTTATTGCGGCTTCAAGTCAAATCACTCGCACAATCGAATATCGCCCAAAAAACCTCTAGCCCTCCCGCCCTCTCCGCGCTAAGGCGGTAACCGGGTGACGGGATTGGGGATTGCAATCTGAAGTGGCGGTGGGCGATGTTTTGTCCGCGGCCGTTCTGATAGTATCACCGCGCCTGGAGTCAGTACTGCCCAATGACCGCATACGTAGAAGCCGTATCGGAACTCCGACCGAGGATGCGGCGCGCCATCATCATGGTCCAGGATCTCGTCATGGTCCTGGTCGCGGTGGCGCTTAGTCTCATCCTATCGCAGTCGCGGCTTTCCTTCGACGCGTTCTCCGTCGGCGGGCTGGCCTGCTGGGCGCTCATCGTGCTCATCGCCCATCTGCTGTTCCGATCCAGCGGCCTCTACAACACCGTCTGGCGCTTTGCCTCCACGCCCGACTTCTTCAACATCCTCAAGGGCTGCGGCAGCCTGACGGTGGTGCTCTATCTGGCCTCGCTTGCCTTCCGTTTCTTCTTCCAGCCGGTCGCCGGCCTCAACGAGCGCCAGTTCATCGTCTTCTTCCTGGTCTCCTTCACTATTATCTCCGCGCCCAGGCTCTATTATCGCTTCCTGCGCGACGGCGCGAGCTGGCGCATCCTGCGCCGCGCCGCCGGCGATGCCTCGACCAAGCAGGCGCTGTTCATCGGCCGGCTGGGCGAGGCGGATCTGATCGTGCGCTTCACCCGCACGGCTCAGCCCGCCGAATACGCCATCGCCGGCATCATGGCCACCGAGAGCGCCGCGCCGCTCGGCACGCGGATCCAGGGCGTTCCGGTCGTGGCGCTGCGACCGCGCCTGGTCGAGGTGCTGGAAGACTATGTCAAAGGCACGCAAAGCCTCGACCTCCTGATCTTCGGCCAGGGGGTCGAGCGCGAGATCGAAGACTATGCCGAGCTGGTGCGCGTCGCCCGCCACAGCGGCATCGCCGTCGTCCAGTTTGCCGGCCTGTCGGAACTGGGGCAGGGCGGCAAGCTGGTTCTGGATGCCGTCGAGATGGAAACCATCATGCGCCGTTCGGCGGTCGCCACCGATACCACGCGCATCGGCGCCTTCGTCGGCGGCAAGCGCGTGATGGTCACCGGCGGCGCCGGCTCCATCGGCCGGGTGCTCGTCAAGCGCGCGCTGGAGCTGGGCGCCGAGGCGGTGCTGGTGGCCGACAATTCCGAATTCGGCATTTTCCAGCTCGATCAGCAGACCGACGACGCCGACCGCGACCGGCTGACCAGCCGCATCGTCGACGTCGCCGACCGGCCTCACATGACGCGCCTCGTCAGCGAGTTCAAACCCGCGATCATCTTTCATGCCGCGGCGCTGAAGCATGTGCCGCTGCTCGAGAAGAACTGGGAAGCGGCGATCGAGACCAATGTCTTCGGCACGCTCGCCTGCGCCGAGATCGCCGCCGAATGCGGGGTGCCGCAGTTCCTGCTGATTTCCAGCGACAAGGCCGTCGACCCGACCTCGGTGCTGGGCGTCACCAAGCGTGCGGCTGAACAAATCGTCTCGTCGCTGCATGAGGCCCAGGCGGTCTCGCCGCCGCCGCGTGCCGGCGTGGCGAATGGCCATGCCGGCCCCGTTGATCTGCGTCATTCGGGCACGAAATTCATCGCCGTGCGCTTCGGCAACGTCTTCGGCTCCAACGGCTCGGTGGCGACCGTCTTCCAGGCGCAGATCGAGGCCGGCGGGCCGGTCACCATCACCGACCGGCGCATGACCCGCTATTTCATGACCATGGCCGAGGCCGTCGATCTCGTCATCATGTCGGCCGCCGATGCCGAGCAGCGCCAGGGCAAGGACGACTACGCCATCTACATGCTCGACATGGGCAAGCCGGTGCCGATCCTCGAAGTCGCCGAAACCATGATCCGCATGGCCGGCAAAAGCCCCTACACCGATATTCCGATCCGCTTCACCGGCATCAGGCCCGGCGAGAAGCTGCACGAGACGCTGCACGCCGAGAACGAGGAGGTGGTCAAGCTCGACACCGCCAAGATCTTCGGCCTCAGGACCGGCGTCGTCGAATGGCCGAGGATTGAGGCGGCCCTGCCGGCGCTGGCGGCCGCGATGCAAGCTCGCGACAAGACCGCGGCACTTGCCATCCTGGCCGGGCTCTATCGGGCGCAAGAAGACATGGGCGGCGTGCGCGAAGAGGCGGTGCCGAAAGCGGCCGGGCAGGTCGGTTAAAACTTTGCCGCGGGCCCGCAATTAGATATTGAAAACCTTTCAAGCACCTCGCGGGCAAGTGATTCCAAAGCCGTGACCAGAAAAGATCAGCGCGTGGCCGTTCTCATGGGCACGAAGGATGGCGCGGCCTATATCGGCGAACAATTGGAATCCTTGGCGACGCAATCCTGGCCGCTCGTCGATCTCTGGGTCTCCGACGACGGCTCGTCGGATGCCACGGCCGCGATCGTCGAGGCGTGGCGATCCCGCTGGACCAAGGGGTCGCTGACACTTTTGCAGGGCCCGCGAAGGGGCTTCGCCGCCAATTTCCGCTCCATGATCCTCGATCCGCGCATCGATGCCGACTGCTACGCCTTTTGCGACCAGGACGATGTCTGGGAGCCGGATCGGCTGGAGGCCGCCATCCGCTGGATGGAGGGAGAGGACATGGAAACGCCGCTCCTGTTCTGCTCGCGCACGGCGACTATCTCCGAGGCCGGCGCTCCGGCCGGCTACTCGCCGCTCTTTCGCCGCCCGCCGTCCTTCCGCAACGCGCTGGTGCAAAGCATCGCCGGCGGCAACACCATGCTCTTCAACCGCAAGGCGCGCGACCTTCTGGCGAAAGCGTCGGCCAGAACCGAATTCGTCAGCCATGACTGGTGGGCCTATCTCATCGTCACCGCCGCCGGCGGCAAGGTCCATTACGAGCCGCGGCCGCTGGTCAGATACCGCCAGCACTCGGCAAACCTCGTCGGCGCCAACGTTTCATGGCAAGCGAGGTTTTCAAGGCTGGGCCGTCTGTTCAAGGGCCAGTTCGCCGCCTGGACGGACACCAATCTGCGCGGCCTAGCCGTCAACCGCGATCTCATCGCGCGCGATGCAGCGCTTTGCCTTCGCCTGTTCATCAGGGCGCGCAAGGGCAATGTCTTCAGGCGCTTCGGCCTGCTCGGCAAAAGCGGTGTCTACCGGCAGACATTCATGGGCACGCTCGGGCTCTATGTCGCTTTCCTCTGGCGCCGGATCTGAGCCATGACGGCCAAGCGCGCGCTCGACCTGGCGGTCGCCGTTCCGATGCTGGCGCTGGCGTCGCCCGTCCTGCTTGCCGCGATGCTGGCTATCCGGACGACGTCGGCGGGCCCCGCCATTTTCTCGCAGATCCGCGTCGGCCGGGGAGGAGCCCTCTTCGCCTGTCACAAGCTGCGCACCATGTATCGGGAAACCCCTTCCTTGCCCACCCACGAGGCGCCGTCCGGTTCGGTCACCGCGGTCGGCAAGGTTCTGCGCGCAACCAAGATCGACGAACTGCCGCAGCTCTGGAACGTGCTGAAGGGCGAGATGAGTCTTGTGGGTCCTCGTCCATGCCTGCCGACGCAGGCGGAGCTGATCGAGCGGCGCAAGGAACTGGGCGTGCTCACCGCACTTCCGGGCATCACAGGGCTGGCGCAGGTCAAGGGCATCGACATGTCCGATCCAAGACTTTGCGCTGAAACCGATGCGGCCTACGTCAAGGCCGCCTCGACCGGCCTGGACCTCAAAATATTGCTGGGCACGTTCTTCCGCACATAGAGCGGTTCATCGTTCACGGAAGCGGCGAACGGCTCCTCTGTCGCGCCAGTTCTTCAAGCCGGCCGAGTGTGTCGGCCTCCTGTTCCCAGCCTTCCGAAGCAAGCAACGACGAATCGCAGACCTGCGTCGCCATCAGCGCATGCCACGCGGCCCGTCTGCCGCTGAGCGTGGCCAGCATTCGGAACGGCCAGGCCGGCACGGGAAGAAGCCGGGCCGGCCGGCCATATCCGCGCCGGAACGCGGTGACGATTTCGGACACCGCAACCGGCGTAGCATCGCCCAGCACATAAGTTGGGAGCGGCGCCGTGGGACGGCTCAAAAGATGCGTCACGGCGCCGGCCACGGCGTCATGCGAGACGAGCGAACGAACCGCCGTCAGAGCGGCTGTCGGCAGCGGCAGGCCGGTGGCGGCCAACCGCATCAGCCCGCGCAAATTTCCCTTCATGCCTTCGCCATAGACCGGCGCCAACCGCAGCGCCGTCGCGCCGGTGCGTCCGGCCGTTGCAAAAGCCTCCAGCATTGCGATCTCGCCTTCGCGCTTGGAGCGCCCGTAGGCGCATTGCGGGGCAGGGGGCGTGGCCTCGTCGATCGTGCCGCTGAACCTTGCGCCCACCACGGCGCGAATCGAGGAGAGATAGACGAAGCGCCCGTCGATACGCGTGGCCGCCGCTTGGGCCAGCCGTCCGGTCAGCGTCACGTTGATGGCTCGCAAGTCGGCCGCGCCGGCGCTGCGGTCATTATTGAGCGCCGCGCAGTGGACGACATGCGTCACGTCACGCATCAGGGTCAGAAAGGCCTCCTGCGGTGCATCGGTAGCGGGCAGCGCGACGGCATCGTCCTCGCCTGCCAGCCGCTGCGGCAGGCGCGATGCGATCCGTATGTCGAATCCGGCCTCGCCCAACCGGCTGACGATCCGGCGTCCAATGAAGCCCGTCGCGCCGGTGACCAGGACCTTCATGGTTGCGGGCTGGCGCCCGGCGCCATGGTGGGCGCGCTTTTTCCGGTCGGTTCTATCGTCCGTCCGGAAGCGAGGTAGGTTCCCGAGATCAGGAACACCATTAGCGTCGCGTCGAGGATATCGTGGCCGACCAGGATTCCGGCCATTCCGCCGGTGAGATAGGTGATGACGGTGACAAGGATCATCGTCGCGCCGAACCTCTCCACCGGATCGGCGCTGCGGCGCAGCGTCCGTGCCGCGTTCCGTGCGGCAACGACGAAGATCGACGCCAGGGCCAATGCCCCCAGCAGGCCGGCCTCGACCAGCGCCGTCAGGAAGCCGTTGTGGAAATGGCTGAAACCCTGCTGTAGGCCGAACTGGTCCTGCAAGCCGTGCTTCATCAGCGCCCGGCTCGCCGAGATGCCGTGGCCGAAAATCGGCATCTCGCGAAACGCGGCAAAACCGATTTCCCACATCGCTACGCGCAAGCCGAGCGCGGTCGAATGGTCGCCATTGACATTCAGCGCATCCCAGTCGCTGACCAGGAAATCGGCCCGGTCCAGGATGACGCGAGAGCCGATGGCGGCAATCACAAGGGCGACCACGACGCCGATCGCCACGAAGCGCGCCACGCTGGCGCCGGTGAACCGGCGGCGGTTGATGAGGAGCACGACGATGCCGGCAATCGGCACGGCTACCCAGATCATGCGCGATCCCGAATAGACGATCGCCAGGGCTCCGGCTATCGCTGCCAGGACCAGCAGCTTCCATCGTTTCTCGATGCCTGACAGCGCGCCGGTAAGGCATGTCATGGCGGCAAGGCACGTGACGGTAGCGAAGACGATCGGATTGCCGGCGCCGCCCTCCGCCCTCACACCGAGCCGGTGGGACTGGAACACGGCCATCGCCAGCGCGCCGAAGCAGGCCGCGGTGCTGGCCAGAATGGCGATGCGTGCCAGCGCGGTCTTCTCGGTGATGCTCCACGTCGAATAGGAGAGGGGGAAAAGCAGGAAGGTGATCAACGGCAGGAAGAACCGCAAATCGGCAGCCAGCGTGCCGTTGACGATCGAAGCGAGAACCATGGCCGCGCAATAGGCATAGATCGCCGCCGTGACGGCGAGCATCGGCCGGTCGATATTGAAGCGTCGCCGCTTCGCGGCCACCAGCATCGCCGACCACACGCCACCGGCATTGAAGGCGATGCTGACCAGCGATCCAAGCACCGGCGGCGAAAAAAAGCAGACGATCGAGAAATAGATGTTGATCTGTGTGGGCGTAAGATGGCGCCGGAGCGTTGTAGACGGGTTCAAATGCTTGCTTCGCAATTTCCAGGTTGCGCCCGGATCCATGGAGCCAGCCAAAGGCCGCCTCGCCGGTCTCCGTTTGCCGCGCCTTGCCCGTTCCCCGAGCCCATATAGCGGCTGGCGCCGATCCGCGATAGTGCGGTCGACAATGTCGCGACAGAAAATCCCCCGGTCCGGCGAGTTCCGGAATTGTCTGGGCACCACGGCTTTTCCCCGCTCAGCGTTTTTCGATGGCTCCAGCAGGATTTTCCGCTTTGTCGGCCTTGCTTGGAAAATTCGTTCTCCAATCACCGCGAGCCGTGCGGGTCTTGCATTGTTATCGGCGGCGCCGATCTGTTAGAACGCCCGCACGAAACAGTTTGTCCGAAGTGAAATCTGCGCCTGGGCGGCATCGGATTGCCCCTGCGATGCAAGATTTCCGCTCCACGGCACGAGAGAACGCTCGACGCTCCATGAATATCGCGCTCACGCATCTGCAGCGGCTCGAGGCCGAATCCATCCACATCTTCCGCGAGGTCGCGGCGTCTTTCTCCAAGCCGGTGATGCTCTATTCGGTCGGCAAGGATTCCTCGGTGCTGATGCATCTGGCAATGAAGGCCTTCTATCCGGCCAAGCCGCCTTTCCCGTTCCTGCATGTCGACACCACCTGGAAGTTCCGCGAGATGATCGCCTTTCGCGATCAGATGGCGCAGAAGCTAGGCTTCGACCTTTTGGTCCACGTCAACGAGGACGGCGTGCGCGACGGCATCAATCCGTTCGACCATGGTTCCAACACCCACACCCATGTCATGAAGACGGTGGCGCTGCGCCAGGCGCTCGACAAATACGGTTTCGACGCCGCTTTCGGCGGCGCCCGCCGCGACGAGGAGAAGTCGCGCGCCAAGGAGCGCATCTTTTCCTTCCGCAACGCCCAGCATGCGTGGGACCCGAAGAACCAGCGGCCGGAAATGTGGAAGATCTTCAACACCCGCATCGCGCCGGGCGAATCGATCCGCGTCTTTCCGCTGTCCAACTGGACTGAGCTCGATATCTGGCAGTACATCCTGCAGGAGAACATCCCGATCGTGCCGCTCTATTTCGCCAAAGAGCGGCCGGTGGTCGAGCGCGACGGCATGCTCATCATGAAGGATGACGACCGCATGCAACTGCATCCCGGCGAGGCGGTCGAGAACCGCCTGGTGCGCTTCCGCACGCTGGGCTGCTATCCGCTGACCGGCGCGATCGAGTCGGATGCCGACACGCTGGAAGCCATCGTCGGCGAGATGCTGACCGCACGCACCTCCGAGCGCCAGGGCCGCCTTATCGACCGCGACGAGGCCGGCTCCATGGAAAAGAAGAAGCGCGAAGGGTATTTCTGATAATGCGCCACATGATGGCCAAGAGCCTCGCCCCGACCGATTCGATCCGCGACTACATGGCCGCGCAGGAGAAGAAGTCACTGCTGCGCTTCCTCACCTGCGGCTCGGTCGACGACGGCAAGTCGACGCTGATCGGCCGGCTGCTCTCCGACACCAAGCAGATATTCGAGGACCAGCTCGCCGCGCTCGAAAAGGATTCGCGCAAGCACGGCACCACCGGCGACGACATCGACTTCGCGCTGCTGGTCGACGGGCTGGAGGCTGAGCGCGAGCAAGGCATCACCATCGATGTCGCTTACCGCTTCTTCGCCACGCCGAAGCGCAAGTTCATCGTCGCCGACACGCCCGGTCATGAGCAGTACACGCGCAACATGGCGACCGGCGCCTCGACAGCCGATCTCGCGATCGTGCTGATCGATGCGCGCCAGGGCGTGCTTCGCCAGACCCGGCGTCACTCCATCATCGCCTCGCTGCTCGGCATCCGGCATATCGTGCTTGCGGTCAACAAGATTGACCTCGTCGGCTTCGACAAGACCGTGTTCGACCGGATCGTCGCCGACTACGGCGAATTCGCCAAGGAACTGGGCTTCATGAGCGTCGCGCCGATCCCGATGTCGGCGCGCTTTGGCGACAACGTCACCAGCCGCTCGGAGCGCACGTCCTGGTATTCCGGGCCGTCGCTGATCGAGCATCTGGAAACCGTGTCTGTCGACGAGGCCGCCGTCGAGCTGCCGTTTCGCTTCCCCGTCCAGTATGTGAACCGTCCGAACCTCGATTTCCGCGGCTTTGCCGGCACCATCGCCTCGGGCACCGTCTCTGAAGGAGACGAGGTCGTCGTCGCGAAATCCGGCAAGGCGTCCCGGGTCAAGCGCATCGTCGCGCAAGGCGGCGACCTCGAGCAGGCGGTCGCTGGCCAGGCGATCACGCTCGTCCTCGAGGACGAAGTGGAGGTGTCGCGCGGCAATATGCTGGTGTCGCCGGCCGCGCGTCCGCAGGTCGCCGACCAGTTCGCCGCCAACATCGTCTGGTTCGACGAGCAGGCGCTGCTGCCCGGCCGCTCCTACATCCTGCGCACCGAAACCGACCAGGTGAGCGCGACCATCACCGACCTGAAATACCGCGTCAACGTCAACGATTTCGCGCATGAGGCGGCGAAGTCGCTCGACATCAACGAGGTCGGCGTCTGCAACCTGTCGACGCGCGCGCCGATCGCTTTCGATCCCTTCGCCGAAAACCGCACCACCGGCGCCTTCATCCTGATCGACCGCATCACCAACGCCACCGTCGGCGCCGGTATGATCCTGCATTCGCTGCGCCGTGCCGAAAACATCCACTGGCAGTCGCTCGATGTCGGCAAGCGCGGCCGTTCCGACCTGAAGAACCAGCGTCCGGCAGTGTTCTGGTTCACCGGGCTCTCCGGCTCGGGCAAGTCGACCATCGCCAATTTGTTCGAGAAGAAGCTGTTCGCGTCCGGCCGCCACACCTACATCCTCGACGGCGACAATGTCCGCCACGGCCTCAACCGCGATCTCGGCTTCACCGACGCCGACCGCGTGGAAAACATCCGCCGCGTCGCCGAGGTGGCCAAGCTGATGGCCGATGCCGGCTTGATCGTCATCGTCTCCTTCATCTCGCCCTTCAGCGCCGAACGGCGCATGGCGCGCGAGCTGATGGCCGAGGGCGAGTTCGTCGAGGTGTTCGTCGACACCCCGTTCGAGGAATGCGCCCGCCGCGATCCAAAGGGTCTCTACGCGCGCGCCTTGAGCGGCGAGATCAAGAATTTCACCGGCGTCGATTCTCCCTATGAGGCGCCGGAGAACCCGGAAATACACCTGAAGACTCTGGGCAGGAGCCCGCAGGAGATGGCGGAAGCCTTGGAACACTGGCTGACCGAGCGCGACATTGCCGAGGAGCAGTATGACAATGGCGGCGGTATCTGACGAGGCGATGCTCGGCGTCTTCGAGCGCCTGGCGCTCGAGGCCGGGCGCGTGGTGATGCGCGTCTTCCACGAAGGCTGCGCCGTCGACAGCAAGGCCGATTCTTCGCCGGTAACGGAAGCCGACCGCGAAAGCGAGAAGATCATCCTGGCCGGCCTGCGCGCCGCCTATCCGGACATCCCCTGCGTGGCCGAGGAGGAGGTCGCAGCGGGAATTGCAACGCCCGATCTCGACGGCGCCTTCTTCCTGATCGATCCGCTCGACGGCACCAAGGAATTCGTCAACCGCCGCACCGATTTCACCGTCAACATCGCGCTGATCCGCCACGGCGTTCCGGAAGTCGGCGTCGTTTTCGCGCCGTGCACGGGACGCTTTTTCTCCGGGCGACCCGGCAAGGCCGAGGCGCTGGAGGTCGATGCCGACTATCGCATCGCCGGCCGCCGGCCGATCACGGTGCGGGCAGGGGGCACGCCGCTCGCGGTCGTCGCCAGCCGCTCGCACAACACGCCGGAAACCGAGGAATTCATCCGCGATCTCGGCGCCGCGGAAATCGTCTCGATCGGCTCGTCATTGAAATTCTGCCTGCTCGCCGCGGCGGAAGCCGACGTCTATCCGCGCTTCGGCCGCACCATGGAATGGGACACGGCCGCCGGCGACGCAGTGCTGCGCGCCGCCGGTGGCATGACGCGCACGCTGGACGGCCAGCCGCTCGTCTACGGCAAGCGCAACCAGGCCAGCGACAGCGATTTCGCCAACCCGCATTTCATCGCGACGGGGAAGGGCGCGTAACCTCGCCGCTTGAGGGGGGATGGCCGGCAGGTCAGAAGGGGATACGCGCCGACGTTTGCGTTTCGCTCCGGCGCGTTTCGTCGCAAGCTGCGCCTGACGAGGAGCCCTTTCGAGCCCCCTCACAAGAGGTCTGCGTTGCTGATCTTTGGCCCAGTCATCCACGGCGGTGCTGTGGGCACCTCCTCGATAACGCCAACCTTGCGGGCCCAAGTCGTAAAGGCCTTGTGCGCGGCCTCGACTGGTTTCCGACCGTCATAGGCCGAGTAGCACGCCTCGCAGGCCGCCGCGTGAAGCAGGCCACGTCTCTCCACCGGCCATTCTTCCAAAAACTCAATGGCATCCATCACGCAGTCGATCTTTTGGATGTAGCCATTCTCCCCTACGAAAACTGACTGCTTGAAAGCATCACTTTCCATAGTGACCT